>SVMW01000059.1 GCA_015067215.1 Oscillospiraceae bacterium
ATGAAAGTTGTGCCTTTTGACAGGCTGCTTATAGAAACCGACTGTCCTTATATGGCACCTGAACCTTACCGCGGCAAAAGATGTGACTCTTCTATGCTGCATCAGGTTGCACATAAAATTGCAGATGAACTTGGCAAAACAAAGGAAGAAGTGCTGTGCCAGACTTACGAAAATGCTGCCAGACTTTTTGAAATTGAGTAATAAAATACATTCTCCATATTTTAATTGGTAACACTATGACATCTGAACAGTTTTCTTTAATTGAAAAACATATGATATCCTGCATGAGTGACAGTGCTCATGACAAAGAGCATGTATACCGTGTTTTGTACAATGCTTTAAATATTGCAGAAGCTGAAAACAATGTTGATTACGATGTGCTGATTGCCGCTTGCCTGCTTCATGATATTGCCCGCAAAGAACAGTTTGAAAACCCGCATATATGTCATGCCATGTACGGCGGTGAAAAGGCTTGCAGTTTTTTAATCTCCAACGGATTTGATGCAAAATTTTCTGACAGGGTTAAACATTGTATACAAACACACCGTTTCAGAAAAAACAATCAACCGCAAACTGTTGAAGCTAAAATTCTGTTTGATGCAGATAAGCTTGATGTATGCGGTGCTGTCGGCATTGCCCGCACTTTAGTTTACAAAGGTGCAGTGTCAGACCCTTTGTACAACCTTTCCGTCGACGGAACTGTTTCTGACGGAAGCGCTGATATTTCTCCATCTTTTTTTCAGGAGTACAAATTCAAACTGGAAAATATGTATTCCAGATTTTATACTGCAAAAGGTGCTGAACTTGCAAAGACAAGGCAGCAGGCTGCCATAGATTTCTACGATAACCTGTACAAAGAAGTAAATGACACTTATAAAAACGGGAGCGATATTTTAAAAGGTATTATTGAATAATCAAACTCCACGGTAAGCCAATACCGTGGAGTTATTTTTTGTTTGATTATATATTGTCCATATATTCTTTTTGAATGTTACTGTTAAATATAGCCTTAAGCACATTTGCACAGCAGCGCTTTAAATCTGATTCTGTGATTTTTTTGTTTTTTATACCTTCCAGTATTTCTTTTTTCTCACGTTTACCGCCAGGCATAATCAGGTCGTTACCTGCCTGAATACACACCGCATTGTCGGCACAGCCTTTGCTGGTGGAAAACCAGTCGGTCATAACAACACCGTCAAACCCCCATTCGCTGCGCAAAACCTTTGTGCACAAATCGTGGCTGTTTGGTGCATATACCCCATTGATTTTGTTATATGCGGTCATAATACCTTTGGCTTTGCCCTCTTTTACTGCGTATTCAAAACCGCGCAGATAAATTTCACGCAGGGCACGTTCACTTACATTGGAAGAAACACCCTTGCGGTTATCTTCCTGATTGTTTGCAGCAAAATGTTTAAGTGTTACATAATAGCCTTCTTCCTGCTGAACACCTTTTGTTACTGCTGCAGCCATTGCACCAGAAAGAAATGGGTCTTCAGAATAGTATTCAAAGTTGCGGCCGCAAAGTGGATTTCGATGAATGTTGAGAGCAGGCGCAAGCCAGAATGTGCAGCCATACTCTTTCATTTCCCTGTAAACTGCTGTGCCCACCTGATAAGCCAATTCGGTATTAAATGTCTGCGCTATTGCTGTTGCAACAGGAAAAGCTGTGGTGTACTGATAAAGCACTGTGGATTTTTCAGAATCAGCAAGGATAAGCTTCTGTATCCACTTTGGCATAATTTTAAAAGCAGAAAGCGGCATATCTATCAGCTTTGTGCTGCCGTCATTTTTAAGCGCTGCACGCTGGGCAATGCGTATGCCTGCAGGACCGTCGCAGAGTGTTACATTGGCAAGGCCTTTATCCCAGAATTTTGATGTTGTATTGCCTACCGAGCCTGGCATATCAAAACGTTTTTCACCGCCGAACATACCTGTGCCAACCACTACTTCGGCCATATCTTCCAAGGAAAGCTGTGACATAAACTCGGTTATTCTTATATCTGCAACAGCTTGATTTACTCCATAATCATATTCTTCTTTTACAACATTTTGGGCATTTAAGGCAAGTTTGATTATATTTTCATCACTTTTTTCGTTATATAAATTCGCTTCACTTAACAGCTCAAATTCTTCTTTAATTTCACATATATTTGTATGCTGAGACACAACTGCAGTTTTCTCCAGTGATATAACTGCCACAGCTTTTGTATTGCGTGAAGAATTGCCCACACGGATTATATATTCCCCTTTTTCAAGAATATATTGTGCTGTTTCTTCGTCATAGCTTGCAAAATTTTTGATATCAAATGATGCTGTAATCTGCTGTACATCCCCACAATCAAGCAATTTGGTTTTTTCAAACGCCGCAAGAGACTGATATTCTTTGTTCAGCTTGCCCTGTGGCGCAGAAATATAAACCTGCACAACCTCTTTGCCTCTGAACTTTTCACCAACATTTTTTACATCAGCTTTTACTGTAACCTTTGTACCGTCAAGCTTAACATCTGCTGTTTTTATTTCAAAATCTGAATAGCTTTTGCCATAACCGAATTCGTATGCAGGCTGAACATTGAAGCTGTCAAAATAGCGGTAACCTACATAGATATCTTCTTTGTAATATTCTTCACAGAGATTGCCGTTAAGGTAGCTGAACTGGTCGTGATACGGCAGGTCACTGTAGGTTTTTGCCCAGGTATCTGTAAGCTTGCCGCTTGGGGTAACCTTGCCCTGCAGCACATCTGCAACAGCAGTCCCTCCTGCTGTGCCAAGCTGACAGATATACATAACTGCATTTATGCCATTAATCTCCTGCATAAATTTCATATCAATTTGGCCGCCTGCATTTATAAGCAGAACAAATTTATCATATTTATGTGCGCAGAAAGCAATATCGGCATATTCTTCGTCGGTAAGATATAAATCGCCTTTTGCAGCACGGCGGTCCACACCTTCGCCTGCCTGACGTGCAACCACATAAATACAGGTATCGGTATTGCTGCTTTGGTAATCTTTTTCATCCACACATCGTGCCGCACAGCCACCAAAATCGGCCAGAAGTTCCATTGCTTTGGACGGATTTTTGAAAAAACGTTTAAGCTTGTTGTCGTTAAATTCTTTCTCTTTTG
>SVMW01000025.1 GCA_015067215.1 Oscillospiraceae bacterium
TAGTGCTGCGTGTCTTTTCCTTGCAGCAGCACTTTTTCTGCAAAAACAGGCAAAAATGTACCCGACAGCACACTTTGCAGTGTGTTGTCGGGTATTTATGTTTTCTTATCGCGATGCCGCTTTTGCCTCTCTTTTTTGTTTGAGGTATTATTGAACAACAGGTTTTAAAATGTTAATATATAAATATAAAATATGTATCATAACTGATACGACAAAAGAGGATTAACGCTATGACAGTAAATACAGTAAAATCCATTATTGATGCCAAAGAAGAAATAAGAATAAAACGCCTTGGTTTTCTGCGGGATAAAACCACAGCCGACCGTTTTAATGCAAGGGTTATCACCCGTAACGGCAAGGTTACGGTGGAGGAACTTGCCGTGATTGCTGAAGCTGCAAAGCTTTATGGCAATGGCGAAGTTACAATGACAAGCCGTCTCACCATTGAAATTCAGAAAATTCCATACGATAAAATTAATGAGGTTATTGCTTTTCTGGAACAGCACGGGCTGGAAACAGGAGGCACAGGCAGAAAAGTGCGTCCGGTGGTTTCCTGTAAAGGCACAACCTGTCAGTATGGTCTGATTGACACTTTTGACCTCTCAAAAAAAATACACGAACAGTTTTACAAAGGATACCGCAAAGTTTCCCTGCCGCACAAATTCAAAATTGCGGTGGGAGGCTGCCCGAATAACTGCGTAAAACCACAGCTTAACGACCTTGGTGTAATGGGGCAGAAAATTCCTTGTATTGATGAAGAAAAATGTCAGCATTGCCCGAAATGTAAAGTTGTGGATGCCTGTCCGCTTAAAGTGGTAAAATCCCTGGAGGGTAAGGTAACAATCAGTGAAGAGTGCAACAACTGCGGCAGATGTGTTAACAAATGCCCATTTGACGCTGTTACATATAAAGACGGATACAAAATATTTATCGGCGGCAGATGGGGCAAAAAGGTTGACATAGGCATGCCTCTTGATAAGATTTTTGAAACAGAGGAAGAAGTTTTGGCTACAATTGAAAAAGCAATTCTTTTCTACAAGGAACAGGGTCGCTTCAACGAACGCTTTGCTGACACTGTAAGCCGTATTGGCTTTAAATATTCACAGGAAACTATACTTGGAGACAGAATTCTGTGGCGAAAAGCAAGTATTCTGGAGATAGGCGATGAAGAAATCAGCGGCGATGAATGTTAAAGTAAAACAGATTATTATGGCGGCAATGCTTGCTTTAAGCCTTGCCGCCTGTTCGTATAACGCAACTGATGTTGCAGCCGAAAATTATTACACATTTACCGACCACAGCGGCAATAATGTTATATTGAACCGGAAACCGCAAAAGGTGGCTGTGCTGTTTTCCTCCTTTGCGGATATATGGGTTACCGCAGGAGGAAAGATTGATATTACGGTGGCAGAAACTGTTGAACGCGGTTTTGCTGCGGAAACTGCTGTTCTGGTGGACAGCGGTGCAGGCAAAAGTATAAATACCGAACTGCTTGTGGCGTCAGAACCGGATTTTGTAATATGCTCTGCCGATATTGCCGCCCAGCAGGAAACTGCAAAACTGCTCAGAACTGCCGGGGTGCCCTGTGCGGAATTCCGGGTGGAAAATTTTGAGGATTATCTTGATGTGCTCAAAATATGTACTGATATAACGGGCAAAACCGAAAACTATACAACCTACGGTACAGATATACAGAATAATATTGAACAGCTTGTAGAAAATGTGGATACTCAGACTGAAAACAGAAAAATTCTGTTTATCCGTGCAGGTTCATCAGGTTCGGCAACCAAAGCCAAAACAGCGGATGGCCATTTTGCTGCGGCTATGCTTAAACAGCTTGGCACATACAATATTGCCGAAAACGCACCTGTTCTTCTTGACGGACTGAGCCTTGAGGAGATAATAACACAGAACCCTGAATATATTTTTATATCTGTAATGGGGGACGAAACTGCTGCAAAGGAATATATTTCATCGGTGTTTTCACAGCCTGAATGGCAGGTTATTTCAGCGGTGAAAAACAAAAAATACATCTTTTTGCCAAAAGAGATGTTTCAGTATAAGCCCAATTCCAGATGGGATGAGGCTTACAGATACCTTATTGATATAATTTATGAACAATAGACAAAATTTTAAAGATACAAACCGCACCGCAAAGGTGTGCATAATATCTGCATCGCTGCTTGCAGCTGCGGTGGTGGCGGCATTGCTGCTTGGCAGTGCAAAGCTTTCTCCACTGCAGGTTGTATCGGCTCTTGCAGGCAGACAGAGTGAAGAAATAAATGTCATTGTGCAAAATATTCGTCTGCCAAGGGTGTTTGCTGCAGTTGTGGCAGGGGCCGGACTTTCTGTTGCAGGAATATTGCTGCAGGCAGTTACCGACAATGATCTTGCCTCACCTAATATAATAGGTATTAACAGCGGCGCGGGTTTTGCAGTAATCGTTGTGATTGCGCTGTTCCCGCAGGTTACATACCTGCTGCCGTTTGCGGCTTTTCTGGGGGCTTTCGGTGCGGCAATGCTTATAGTTTACACTTCTTCCCGTATAGGAGTGTCAAAATCCACAGTTGTGCTGGCGGGCGTGGCACTTACCGCTATACTTAATGCCTGTATATCGTTTATATCTGTTGCGGATACCGACACAATGTCGGTTTACAGTCATTTTTCCGTTGGCGGACTTGCAGGGGTAACAACAGGTGAAATTGTTTTGCCGTCTGTTTTGGTGGCAATTTCTTTTGCTGTGGCAATGTTTTTGTCGCAGCAGATATCAATACTCTGCCTTGGTGACAGCCTTGCGGCAAGCCTTGGTGTAAGGGTTAGACTGATGCGGATAATCTGTCTTGTGTGTGCCAGTCTTTGTGCGGCGTCAGTTGTCAGCTTTGCAGGTTTGCTGGGTTTTGTAGGTCTGGTGGTGCCTCATATTGCAAGAGCTCTGGTGGGCAAGGATGTAAAGGCATCCCTTGCGGTTTCAGCACTGCTGGGGGCTGTTCTGGTGGTATCTGCCGATATGTTTGGCAGAATAATACTTGCACCTTCTGAAGTACCGGTTGGCATTGTTATGGCGTTTATAGGTGCGCCGTTCTTTCTGTATCTTTTGCTGAGGAGAAAACATTATGCTGAAAATAAGTAATATGAATGTCACTCTTGGCAGAAAACAGGTGCTTAAAAATATTGACCTTAACATAAAGCCGCATACACTGACTGCGTTAATAGGCAAAAACGGCAGCGGCAAATCAACACTGGTTTCCGCTGTTGGCGGAACAGTAAACTACACAGGGCAGATACTTCTTGCAGGGCAGGATATACGTCTTTTGCAGCAGAGGGAAAAAGCAAAGCTTGTCTCTGTTTTGCCTCAGGTGCTGACAGCACCTCATATTACCGTCAGGGAACTGGTAAAAATGGGGCGTAATCCATATCTGGATATCGGTGCACGCTTTACCCCGCAGGACATACAGGCAGTGGAAAAAGCTCTTGATGCCATGGATATCGGATGTATGCAGAATATGTATCTGGATTGTATTTCAGGCGGTGAACGCCAGAAAGCATACCTTGCAATGATACTTGCACAGCAGACAAGACTTATGGTGCTGGACGAACCCGCTACCTATATGGATATGGCATATGAAAAACAGTTTATGGAAACACTTTCGGGTTTAAGAAAATCCATGCACAAAACTGTTGTGGTGGTTATGCACAACCTTAACACAGCGGTGCGTTATGCACAGCGCATTGTTGTTATGGACAGCGGAAAAATTGTTTTTGAAGGCACAACACAGGAATGTCTTGAAACACAGATTATTGAACATATTTTCGGTGTGAAAAAATACATTTCCGACGGAGAAATCTTTTTTGGCTGAAATAAATTTCATTTTTTTGTTTACAACGGTTTTTCTGTATTGTATACTTGAACAGTTACTGAAAAAAACAGCTGATATGCAACAAATAAACAGAGGTATAAATGGAAATTAATTTTGAAATAAAACCGCAAATTAAACGTGCTCTTGATGATATGGGCTTTGAAAGCCTTACCGAAATTCAGCAAAAATCAATTCCGCTTATTCTCAGCGGCAAGGATGTAATAGGAAAAAGCCAGACAGGCAGCGGAAAAACAATTGCATTCGGTGTGCCTGCGGTGGAAATTGTCGACAAGGAACTTAATAAAAAATACACTCAGGTGCTGGTGCTTGTGCCTACAAGGGAACTTGCAATTCAGGCCTGCAGTGAAATAAGAAAGCTGATGAAATATACCCATGACATCAAAACGGTGGCAATCTATGGCGGTCAGATGCTTTCAAAACAGATACCTCTTATGCGTCAGGGTTGTCAGATTGTGGTTGGCACACCGGGCAGAATTATGGACCATATAAACCGCAAAACGCTGAAACTGCAGGACCTTAGAATGATTGTGCTTGATGAAGCGGACGAAATGCTGAATATGGGTTTTCGTGAGGACATTGAAACTATCCTCAAAGCAGTTCCGCAGGAAAGACAGACGGTGCTGTTTTCCGCCACAATGCCAAAGGAAATTCTTGATATTGTCAATAATTATCAGAACAATCCACAGCTTGTTGAAGTAGCAAAAAAACAGGCAACAGTGGAAACAATTGAACAGTATGCCGTTGAATGTCCCAAAGGTACAAAGGCTGATGCACTGGCATATATAATGAGGAAAGAAAATATAGGGCTTGGCATTGTCTTCTGCAATACCAAAAAAATGGTGGATAACCTTGTGCCGCTGCTGGAAGAAAGAGGTATATTTGCACGTGGACTCCACGGTGATATGCGCCAGCGTGACCGCGACAGGGTTATGAAAGAATTCCGCAGTGGTGGGGTGCAGCTGCTTGTTGCAACCGATGTTGCGGCAAGAGGCATAGATGTAAACAATGTTGATGCGGTTTTTAACTATGATATTCCAACACAAACCGAGTATTATATCCATCGTATAGGACGTACAGGCCGTGCAGGCAAAGGTGGCACAAGCTACACATTTATCACCGACCGCCGTCAGCTTATGCAGATGGGCAACATTGTGCGCAGTGTGAAGGCAGAGATAAAACCTTATGAAACAGAAGAACTGGAAAATCTAAAACCTGTAAAAAACAATAAGGAAAAATCTGCAGCAAAAAACAGCAAAGCTGAAAAAGCTGACAAAAAGAAAACGTCAAAAGAAAAGGCTGCCAAAGCAGATAAACTCATAACTGAAAAGCCTGTTAAAAGCAAAACAGGAAAACCGGATAAAAATGATTTCTTGAACAAGGATAAAACCGGCAAAAAGGAAAAAACGGACAGTGGTTTTCTGAAAAACAAAAAGATGCGTAAAGCAATTAAAGAAGACTTTGCAATTGACAATAAATCAAAATCTAAAAAGAAAATCAGTAAAAAACAGCCGAAGAAAAACAAAAAATAGTTTATAAACAAATAAAACAGCCATCAATTGTGATGGCTGTTTTTTGGTACGCTTAACTGGAATCGAACCAGCGGCCTTCAGAGTCGGAGTCTGACGCTCTATCCAACTGAGCTATAAGCGCGTATATTAAATTTTAGTTTTGCCAAACGCTCAGTTGGACAGAGCTTTTATTGTTATAGCAGCCCTGCGGCTGCGCCAACTGAGCTATAAGCGCATATATTAAATTTTAGTTTTGCAAATGCTCAGTTGGACAGAGCTTTTATTGTTATAGCAGCCCTGCGGCTGCGCCAACTGAGCTATAAGCGCATATATTAAATTTTAGTTTTGCCAAACGCTCAGTTGGACAGAGCTTTTATTGATACAGCAGCCCTGCGGCTGCGCCAACTGAGCTATAAGCGCATATATTAAATTTTAGTTTTGCCAAACGCTCAGTTGGACAGAGCTTTTATTGTTATAGCAGCCCTGCGGCTGTGCCAACTGAGCTATAAGCGCATATATCAGATTTGGTTTGAATACAAAATCTCTTAACTTTAAAATAATACCATATTTCTGCGTGATTGTACAGAGAAATAAAGGCAGAATAATAGCAAAAATCTATATAAATAAAGGTTTTATCGGTGTGTGTCTATTGACTAAAAGCCAATAAAAGTTTATTATATATGAATAAGTTAAAATATAAATTAACATATAACTTATGGAGGAAACTATGTTAAATCAGGATAAAACAATGGAAAAAATCATTGCCCTGTGTAAAGGCAGAGGCTATGTATATGCAGGCAGCGAAATCTACGGCGGCCTTGCAAACACTTGGGACTACGGCCCACTTGGCGTTGAATTCAAAAACAACGTTAAAGCAGCATGGAGAAAAAAATTCATTCAGGAAAGCCCTTACAACGTAGGTCTTGACGCTGCTATCCTTATGAACCCACAGACATGGGTTGCTTCCGGTCACGTTGGCGGTTTTTCTGACCCGCTTATGGACTGCAAAGACTGTAAAACACGTCACCGTGCAGACAAACTTATCGAAGATGCAGGCTACGAGTGTGCAGGCTGGTCAAACGAACAGATGAGAGCATTCATCGAAGAAAAAGGCATCACATGCCCTGACTGCGGCAGCACAAACTTTACAGATATCAGAAAATTCAACCTTATGTTCAAAACATTCCAGGGCGTAACAGAAGATGCTAAAAACGAAATCTATCTCCGTCCTGAAACAGCACAGGGTATCTTTGTAAACTTTGCAAATATCCAGAGAACAACAAGACGCAAACTTCCATTTGGTGTTGCACAGATCGGTAAATCTTTCCGTAACGAAATCACACCTGGCAACTTCACATTCCGTACAAGAGAATTTGAACAGATGGAACTTGAATTCTTCATCAAACCTGGCACAAATATGGAATGGTTCCAGTACTGGAGAAACTACTGCTACAACTGGCTGCTTTCCCTCGGTATGAAAGAAGAAAACCTCAAACTTCGTGACCACTCACAGGAAGAACTCAGCCACTATTCCACAGCTACAACAGACATCGAATTTATGTTCCCATTCGGCTGGGGCGAACTTTGGGGCATTGCTGACCGTGGTGCATTTGACCTTACACAGCATTCTGAACACTGCGGTAAACCAATTGAATACTTTGACCCTGAAACAAACGAACACTACATCCCACACGTTGTTGAACCATCCCTTGGTGCTGACCGTGTTGCTCTTGCATTCCTTTGCGAAGCTTATGATGAAGAAGTTGTAGACGCAGAAAAGAACGACACACGCGTTGTTCTCCGTCTCCACCCTGCACTTGCTCCATACAAAGCTTGTGTGCTTCCACTTTCCAAAAAGCTCAGCGAACAGGCAACAGCAGTTTACCAGCAGCTTCAGAAAGACTTTATGGTTGATTATGATGAAGCAGGCTCTATCGGTAAACGTTACCGTCGTCAGGACGAAATCGGTACACCACTCTGTATCACATACGACTTTGAATCTGTTGAAGACGGCTGTGTAACAGTGCGTGACCGTGACACAATGGAACAGGAACGCGTAAAAATCGAAGACCTTAAAGCATACATTGCAAAGAAAATCGAGTTTTAATTGAACAGTAAAATAAAAAAAGTCGGTTCAGATGAACCGACTTTTTGTTTTTAAATATCCTGTATCTTATCAATAATAAAAGATGACAGCATTACTGTTATAAGCGAAAAAACAATCCTTGAAAAAGGTATATAGCTTAAAGACAAAGTGAGTACCGTCAAATCTGTTATAAGATAAGCTTTGGCAATACGGCATTTTGCAATATGGCTTATAACAAGTGCCAAAGCATCATCACCGCCGCTTGCACCGCCTTCCTTGACCACAATGCCAACACCGATACCTACAAACAAAGCACCGAGAATTGCGGCAACAAGCTGATGCTGCGAAAGGTCGGGAATAATGAAGCCAACATGCTCCCACAATCTGTAACTCACCGAAAAACAGCAGCTTGCAAAAACTGCATTTTTAATAAAACTGTTGCCAAGCAGCCTCCAACCAATAAAATAACAGGTTAAATCCAGCACAATTCCGCTTACACTCGGACTTAAATTGAACCAATGGTTAAGCAGCAGTGTCATACCAAGCACACCGCCTTCGGTAATTCCACTGCGGCTGTGTACATTGTACAGCCCGAAAGAAAGGATGGCTGCACCGCAAAGCAGAAGAAGATGGTGCTTTAAAACTGACGCATAATTTTTTTTATTATTCACAGTGCCGCTCCTTTCTGTTTTATTGCAAAAACTGTAAAATAGTAAAAAAATAAGCTGACCTGTTGGTCAGCTTGTGTTTGCTTCTTTTTAATTAGATAGCTCTTGTTACCTTACCAGAGCGAAGACATCTGGTGCAAGCGTGAATATAGCGTGGAGAACCGTCTACGATAGCTTTAACTCTCTTTACGTTTGGTTTCCAAGCTCTGTTTGAGCGTCTATGAGAGTGAGACACTTTGATACCAAATGTAACACCTTTACCACAACAATCACATTTTGCCATTCTGTTGCACCTCCTAAAATTTAATCAACTATGACATTTTAACATAAAATTTATACAAATGCAATACCTAAATTGCATTTTCTTTTCAGTTGCTAAAATAGTTTATCACAAACAAAACAGAATATCAAGTATTAATTTCAAATATTTTCAATTTTTATCACAATACTAATATATTATTAAGATAAACAGTGGCAACATATGCTGACACCCTTGCAAAAACTATTAAAAAATAATATAATTAATTATTAAGCCTTGGCTTATTACAATCAGGAGAAAGATATGAATTTATTTGATATACTTGTACGTGCAATTGTACTTATGACAGCAATTCCGGTTCACGAAGCAGCACATGCTTATGTGGCAGATAAACTTGGCGACCACACAGCAAGATACCGCGGACGCCTTACACTGAACCCTATGGCACATTTTGACCTTATGGGTTCCATTGCAATGATACTTACAGGCATCGGCTGGGCAAAACCTGTGCCTATCAACCCTCTTAATTTCAAGGATACAAAAAAAGGCATGGCAATTTCTGCAGCAGCAGGCCCTGCATCAAACCTTATAGTTGCGGCAATCAGTCTTGCAGTTGCAAAAATTCTGCTTTATGCAGGGTACGGTATAGGTATGAATTATGTTATAAGCACACTTTACACTATTTTCCGTTCCATGTGCTTTATAAACATCTCTCTTGCAATCTTTAACCTTATTCCTATACCTCCGTTTGACGGTTCCCGCATTTTCAACTACTTTCTGTCCGACAAACTGTATTTCAAAATTATGGAATACGAAAGATATATCTTTATCGGTCTGCTGGTAGTTCTGTTTACAGGAATTCTTGACGGTCCTTTGTCCCTGCTTGCAGGGTTGGTGTTCAAAGCATTGGACAAACTTACATTTATTATCGACATCATCGGCAAAGTACTATTCTTTTAATTTCAGGTGATTAAATGCAGTTGAATTTTAAACTGGACCAGTTTGAAGGTCCTCTTGATTTGTTGCTTGCCCTTATTATCAAGCACAAAATGAATATCCTCGATATTGAAATTATAACAATTATCAATCAGTATCTGGATATCATCAATACCGCACAGGCACAGAATCTTGATGTTGCCAGCGATTTTATTGATATGGCTGCAAGGCTGGTTTATCTTAAATCGGTTTATCTGTTGCCTAAAGACGAAGAAGGCGAAAAACTTAAAGCTGAACTTCAGGGACAGCTTATTGAATACAGTCAGGCAAAACTGGCAGCTGAAAATCTGCGCAAAATGTTTATAGGTGACAGCATTTTTGTGCGTGGTGCACAGGAAATCAAAGAAGACCTGACATATGATATCATCCACCCTGTAAGTGACCTTATAAAAGCCTATGAGGTGCTGGATGACAAATCTATCCGACGCGCTCCGCCTAAACAGGAAAAATTTGAACCTATCGTTGCAGCACCTATTGTATCGGTACAGGCAAAAATTTTTACAGTACTTAAAACACTCATGAAAAAACGCATTTCATCTTTGCAGTCTGCTTTTGACAAAACAAAGGGTAAAAGCGATGCTATTGCAACATTTATGGCAATTCTGGAACTTATCCGTGCCCACCGTATTTCCATTGATGATGATGAAAATATGGTGCTTTCAAAACAACACAGGAGATAACGCTATATGACAATGGAACAGAATCTGTGTGCTGCCGAAGCAATAATTTTTGCAAGCGGCGACGGTATAAGCACACAAAAACTTATGGAAGTGCTGGAGCTTGATGTAAAACAGCTGCAGTTTATCCTTGAAAGTCTCAGCGAAAAATATAACCACGAAAAAAGCGGCATCAAGTTTGTAAAAAACACCGAACAGGTGTTCTTTACAACAGACAAAGACTATTCCGAATGTGTATATAAAGCGTTAAGCCAGAAGAAAAACTCACCGCTTTCCAATGCTGCAATGGAAACACTGGCAATTATTGCATACAATCAGCCGGTGTCCCGCAGCTTTATTGAACAGGTGCGTGGTGTGGATTCCTCCAGCAGTGTGCAGACACTTTTAGCGCGTAACCTTATTGAAGAAGCAGGCAGACTTGACATTCCGGGTAAACCGATAAGCTACCGCACAACACCTGTGTTCCTGCGCAGTTTTTCACTGGAAGGGCTGGAACAGCTGCCAAAAATCAAAACCAATTCTCCTGTTGGAGAAGCTTATCAGCTTGATTTAGAGGAAAGCGAAGATGCTTAAATTTCTGGCGGTTATCGGCTGGATACTGCTTTGTCTGATTGTACTTGTATTGTGGGTGATTATAGTTCCGCGTGCTGTTTTTGTGGAATACACCGAAAATGCGGGAGTTACAGTCAGAGTCAGAATTTTTCTTTTCAGAATCAGGGTTTATCCGCTGAATTTGCCTTTTGGGAAAAAAGATAAGGACAAACCCAATAAAGAAAAAGCTGAAAAAGCGGTACAGCCAAAGGATGACAAACCCAAGCAGAATAAAAAAAGTTTTACTCTTGGCGAAAAACTGCCAAAGGGAATGGAGCTTGTAAAAACTGTTTTATCGGCGGTAAAAGGTGTGGGCAAAATACTGCTTAAAGGCATTTCAGTAAAGGATGTGGCTTTTACAGTGCCAATCTCAGGCAAAAATGCTTATGACACGCAAAAACTGTATGGTAATGTGACATCAGCTTTTTATACTTTTAGTATATTTTTGCAAAAATATGTCAGATTGCATATTAAAAAACCGATATTTGTAGCGGATTTTGCGGATATGTATTCCCACAGCACCTATTTTTATTGTAAAATAGTGGCAAGCCCAAGTATAATACTGTCAGCAGGATGGTATTTGTTTAAAATTTATAAAAATCTTGATAAACAGAACAACAAACCTTTAAAGGAGATATAAATTATGGCAGAAAAACCGGTACAGGAGCTTATGGCTTCTGCTCTTGAAAAAATGCGAGACCTTGTGGATTCCAACACAGTTATAGGCAGCCCTATCTACACACAGGACGGCACAACAATTCTGCCTGTATCCAAAATTTCTTTTGGTTTTGTTTCGGGCGGCACAGATTTTGCCAACAAAACACAGAAAGACCTGTTTGGCGGTGCAGCATCATCCGGGGCATCCATCACACCTGTTGGTTTCCTTGTTATCAAGGACGGCAGTGTAAAACTGATGCAGCTTGCCGAAGGCGGTGCAACACTTGACCGTCTTATCAACATGATGCCGGAATTGCTTGACCGTGTGGAAGGCTTTGTGGCAGGCAAAATGTCCAAAAAGACAAAAACATCAACCGAATATGCACAGCCGGTTGAAACTGTTGATGATATAGTTGCAGACACAGTTATAATTGAAGAAACAGAACAGTAAACACAATTGACATAAATATATAACGGAGATAACAATGCGAGATACAAGAATTCAGAAAGCAATGGCGGACCAGGGCCTTTGCTCCCGCAGACAGGCAGAACAGATCATCCAGGAGGGCAGAGTAAAACTCAACGGCCGCCCTGTTCAGCTTGGTGACAAAATGGATATCAAGGCAGATATCCTCACAGTTGACGGTCAGAAGGTTGTTTTTGACCGCAAAAAAGAATATTACTACTACATGCTCAACAAACCACGCGGATATATCACAACTTCCAGTGATGACCGCGGCAGAAAAACAGTGCTTGACCTTATCAAAGACACACCTACACGCGTTTATCCTGTAGGCCGTCTTGACAAGGACAGCGAAGGCCTGCTGTTGTTTACAAACGACGGCAACTTTGCAAATCAGCTTACACATCCATCACATCAGGTGTCCAAACTGTACCGCGTAACAGTAAGACCAACTGTTACCGAAGAACAGCTCATTGCACTTGCAAACGGCGTGTATCTTGATGACGGCACAAAAACATTGCCTGCAATTGTGCGTGTTGTAACACAGGAAGAAAATCGTTCCGTACTGGAAATTTCCATCAAAGAGGGCAAAAACCGTCAGGTACGCCGTATGTGTGCTGCAGTAGGCCTTGAAGTTGCAAGACTGCGCCGCAATTCTATTGGCCCTGTAAAACTTGGCATGCTGGCACCGGGCAAATACCGCGAACTCAAACCAAGCGAAGTTAATGCACTCAAAGCTGCAGCAAGCAAATCAAGACGTTCACAGAGACAGGCAGAAAACGAGGACTAAACCATGGGCATGTTTACAATGAAACCAATTGAAGAATATGATGTAATTGAACTCATCAACAACGGCCGTTTCGAAGGTGACCTTTACGGTTATATTCTTTCCGACGGCGGTGACCTGTTTGGTTACACACTTTTTAAAATCGAAGACAATACAACAACTTTGCTGGACAGCAAAACACCTGGCCCAATGTATCTTGACGGCATTATCCGTGCAAGTATTGCATACGGCGAAGCAAGAGGTGCAGAATATTTTGCATTCAATCTTGACCACGAACCATTTGCTGACTACAAACGTATATTCTTTGATGAACACCCTAACCATATGAAAACATCGGTTATTTTTTCCGGTTGCAAACATGAATAAAGGGTGGTAAACTGATTATGTTAGATTTGTTCAAAGAACTGTTCGGTATAAAAAAAGAGCAGGATACAGATAATAATGAAAATGAAACAAAGGAGATTACAACAATGATCGTTACAAAGAAAACAAATATAGGCGATATCCTTGATGCTGATATGACAACAGGCAAATACTTTATGGAAATCGGTATGCATTGCCTTGGCTGTCCATCTGCAAGAGGCGAAAACATTGAACAGGCTTGCTGGGCTCACGGCACAAACGCTGATGAACTGGTAGAAAAACTCAATGCACATTTTGGCAACAAATAATATGAAATACGAGAATATCGGCAGCCGTTTGCTAATGGCTGCCAGTCTTGTTTGTGGCGGAAAAACTGTCTGCGATGTGGGCTGTGACCACGGTAAACTCAGCCTTTATCTTGTCAAAAGCGGCAAAGCAGAAAAAATCATCGCCACCGATATCAACAAAATGCCTCTGCAGAAGGCAATTGACCTCTTTGCTGAACACAATATCAGCGACAAGGCACAGTTTTATCTCACAGACGGGCTGCAGGGTCTCAGCAATACCGATGATATAACCCATGTGGTTATCTGCGGTCTGGGCGGTGACACCATTGCACAGATTATCCGCAATGCACCTTTTATAAAAGAAAACGGGGTGCAGCTGGTTTTGCTGCCTGCACAAAGCGGGGATAAAGTGCGTCAGTTCCTGTACGAAAACGGTTACTCCATTACGTCGGAACACACCGTGGGTGAAAATAAAAAGTTTTACACTGCAATTTCTGCAAAGTATACAGGTGAAACTGTGCAGCACAATACCTATGACTGTTACATAGGCAAAACTGAAAACTGCACAGGTGCCGATGCAAAAGGATATTTTGATATGGTGCTTACCCGCCTTGAAAAAAAGGCAAAAGGGTTGCAGATTGACACCGGCAGCTGTCCTGAAGATATTTGTGAAGCAATTGAAAAGGTAAAAAAACTGATACAGAACAATTAAAAATATTTCTGACTTCAGCAACCTCCCGACAAGAAAACACAAACCTGATTTTTAACACAAAAAGGCAAAAACGTACCCGGCAACACAATGCAAAGTGTGTTGTCGGGTATTTATGTTTTCTTATTGGGATTTCGCTTTTGTCAGGAGTGTTTTTATTTACACAGTTTACATTTGTTTTACAAAACAAAAAATTCTTTTACCTTTTGTTTACTGCTGTGTGATTTTTGTTTTTACAAAATTGAAATACAATAAAACCATAGCATAAAGACACACACAACAGCGGAATAAAAATAAATCCGTCCGGGGTTATTTCACAAATGGCAAAGGCAACTATAAAAATGGTACACAATGTTGTAGACAGTTTTGTCAGAAAAGATATGGAGCTTGCGCAGCAGGTTATTGATTTTGATGATGTTATAGATGTTCTGTACAGCCAGGCAAAGGAAGAAATTGTTGACAGAATACGCAGAGAGGAAGAAAATGTGAATGTTCTGGCAGATCTGCTCAGTGTTGCAAAATATTTTGAACGCATAGGTGACCACACCACTAACATTGCCGAATGGGTTGCTTTTTCGATAACAGGGGTACACAAAACTGAAAATATGATGTATACTGAAAAGTAAGAATTATACACAATAAAATTGTATATTCAAAATCAAGAGGTAAAATATTTTGAAAATCTGGTGTATCGAAGACGACGAAAATATAAACAACCTTATAACATATGCTCTTGCAAGTCAGGGCTTTGAGGCAGAAGGAATGACCTGCTTTGCGGATATGAACAAAAAACTGCAGGACAGTCAGCCTGATTTGCTTCTGCTTGATATTATGCTGCCCGATATTGACGGAATAACCATCCTTAAAAAGCTTAAGGAAAACAACAGCACAAGTGATATTCCCGTTATTATGCTCACGGCAAAAAACAGTGAAATTGATATTGTAAAGACTCTTGACCTTGGAGCAGAAGATTATATCACCAAACCGTTTGGAATACTGGAAATGGTTTCCCGTGTCAAAGCGGTGCTTCGCCGTTGCGAAAAGGGCAAAAAGAGCGAGGACAAGCTTTCTTTTGGCATGATTGTTATGGACAAGGAGCGCCATCGTGTTACTGTAAAAGATGAAACGGTGGAACTTACACTTAAAGAATTCAGTCTGCTTAAGCTGTTTATGGAAAGTCCGCAGAAGGTGTTTACCCGGGAAAGCATTATGGATGCAGTGTGGGGAGACAGCTATGTGGGTGAAAGCCGTACAGTTGATATGCACATCAAAACTCTGCGCCATAAACTTGGCAATGCAGGGGAAGCAATTGTGACAATCAGAGGTGTGGGTTATAAATTTGAACCGGTATCGGAATAAATTATGAAAAACAAAATTATACAAAACAATTTGATATCCTGTGTAATGGCGGTAATTCTTACTGCCATTATCTGTGTTATGACATATGGTCATCTTATGTCTGATGCACTTATTCTGCAGGCAGAAAACCAGGCTTATCTCTTGAAGGAAATCTGCGAAAGTGAACAGAATGATGCGGCGGCACTGGCTCAGATGGCCGAAAGCTTCCAATCCCGTATTACTCTTATTGCAGAGGACGGTACGGTGCTTTTTGACAGCGCTTATGATGAAACCGCACTGGAAAATCACCTTGAACGCGAAGAAATAATACAGGCTATGAATCACTCAAAGGGCAGCAGCCAGCGCTATTCATACACGGACCTTGCAACAAACTATTACTATGCACTAAAACTCAGCGACAACAGTGTAATCAGGGCAGGTGTGCGCTCCAATCAGGCTTTCAGCGAGGCAATCCTGCCAAACCTGCCGGTTATTGTTATGGCGCTGATTGCAATTATTGCAATGATTTTTCTTGTGTCGGAAAGCACAACAAAACGCATTGTAAGCACAATAGAGCATTTTAATTTTGATGTGAAGGACAGTACAAGCTATGAGGAACTGTCGCCTTTTATCGACAAGATAAAGTCGCAGAATGAGACAATTAAAAAACAGATTGGCAAAACAGCTGCAGAAAAGGACAAGCTGGCAAGTATCTTTGCCAATATGGAAGAAAGCTTAATAGTTTGTGACCGCAAAAAAATGGTTGTTCAGCACAACAGGCAGGCACAGAAAATTTTTGGCGTAAAGGAAAATGACCGTCTGTTTGAAATTATCGATGATGCACAGCTGAATGACAACATCGATATGGCGGTGAAGGGACAAAAAGTTCACGGGCTTATAAAGTACAACAAGCTCAGCTATCAGTACACAATAAGCCCTAATATCCAGAATGGTGAGAACAAGGGTGTAATCATTATTTTTCTTGACATTACACAGCAGGTGGAAAGCCAGCGTATGCGCCGCGAATTCACTGCCAATGTAACACACGAACTCAAAACACCGCTCACAAGCATTCTGGGCTACAGTCAGCTTATTTCAAGCGGTATTGCAAAACCTGAGGATGTTGCGGATTTTGCTTCGGTTATCGAAAAAAACGCCCAGCAGCTGATGACACTTATTGAAGATATTATGCAGCTTTCGGCTTTGGATGAAGGCGGCGAACAGGAGACTGCGGCAATAAACATTAAATCGGTGATAAATGAAATACTGCAGGATATGCAGCCTGTTACCGATGAAAAGCAAATCAGTGTCACTGCACAGCTTGAAGATATAACAATACAGGCAAACTACAAAAATATCGGTGACCTGTGCCGCAATCTTATATCCAATGCAATCAAATACAACAAGCCAAACGGCAGCATTGATATAACTCTTGAACAAAAGGATGGCAATGTGGTGTTCAAGGTGAAGGATACAGGCATAGGCATTGCGGAAAACAATGTTCACAAGGTGTTCCAGCGCTTTTATGTGGTGGACAAATCACGCAATAAAAACATAAGCAGTACAGGCCTTGGACTTTCGATAGTAAAACACATTGTTACACAGATGAAAGGCGATATTTCGCTGGAATCAAAACTGGGCGAAGGCTCGATATTTACTGTTACATTGCCTTTGAACACAAAATAGAATACAGTATTTAAAAAGAGAAATATCCGTTTTTGGGATGTTTCTCTTTTGGAGTTTAAAATGAAAAATAAAAACACGGAACTTTTTGAAAATATGCCTGTCAGCAGGGCGGTAATATCTCTGGTTATCCCGACCATTATCAGCCAGATGGTAACGGTGGTTTACAATATGGCCGACACATTTTTTATCGGCCAGATAGGTGATCCTGACCAGGTTGCTGCGGCAGCACTGGCACTGCCGCTGTTTATGATTTTTACGGGGATAGCAAATGTTTTCGGCATAGGCGGTGCAAGCCTTGTTTCCCGCTGTCTTGGCGCAAATGACCGTGAAAAAGCAGAAAAAGCAGCAGCTTTCAGCATATGGACAAGCTTTGCTGTGGCACTTGTATATGGCATTTCGGTGTATCTGCTGCGCAATGTTGTGCTGCCTGCAGCAGGGGCAAACAGTGCAACGTTTGATTATTGTGTTGACTATGTTTTCTGGACAATGGCAATGGGCGGTGTGCCTACCGTTATGAATATTCTTCTGGCACATCTCGTCCGTGCCGAAGGCAATTCAAAACAGGCAAGTTTTGGTATGGCCCTTGGCGGCGTGATGAATATTGTGCTTGACCCTGTATTTATCTTTGGATTTAAAATGAATGTTGCAGGGGCGGCAATTGCCACAATGCTGTCCAATCTTATTGCAACAGTATATTTTGTTGTGTTTATAACAAACAGAAAATCTGAACTGGCTGTTAATTTCAATTTTAAAAATTACACACTTAAATGTAAAATACCTTACGAAATTATTATGGTAGGTCTGCCAAGCTGTGCAATGAATCTGCTTGCGGTTTTCTCCAACATCACACTTAACAGGCTTATGGCAAGCTACTGCAACGAAGCTATTGCGGGTATAGGCATTGCCAAAAAGATAGATATGCTTGCTTTTGCAATTGCAACAGGTATGAGCCAGGGTGTGCTGCCGCTTATCGGCTACAACTATTCTGCAAAAAACTACAGGCGTATGATGCAGAGCATAAAAACCACATTTGCCTACAGTATGGTAATTTCCGTTGCGGGCACAGTTTTTCTGCTGACCTGTGCGGGTCCGCTGGTTAAAGCATTTATCAATGACCCGCTGACTGTGCAGTACGGTCAGCTGTTTCAGCGAATTATCTGCATTTCAACCCCGTGTGTATCGGTAACAATGATAATAATAACCATTTTTCAGTCGGTGGGCAAAAAGGTGCAGCCTCTTTGTCTGTCCCTTTTGCGCAAAGGCGGGCTGGACATTCCGTTTATGTTTGTTATGAACGCACTGATAGGTGTCAACGGTATTGTATGGGCAACACCTATTGCCGATGTGGGCGGCATGATTGCATCAATACTTGTGTTTATACCGTTCTGGAAAAGGCTGAAAGCTGAACAGAATATCATAACAGAATAAAACAAGGCACCAAAGCCAAAAACATTTTTTAACTGTTTTACAACTTTGGTGCTGTTTTTATTTTATATTGTGTTTTTATGTGTTATACTTAAAACAGAAAATCATACAAGGAGCGGTGAGTATGCTGCAGCTTAAATCGATAAACGAAAACATACGCAACTACATACCAAAAGACTACGCAGGCAACACGCCTGAAGGGGAAATAAAGGTGGACTGCTCCCTTGGTGTAAACAGCGACCTGCTGGGCGACTGCATTTTTCAGCGTCTGCATCAGTTTGAGCAAAAAATCACACTGCAGGACGGCAACTATGTCACCGTTATCAACGAGGGCAACTATGCTGAAATAAAATACTATCCTCACGATGAAACATTGAAGGAAGAACTTGCCTTGTGGTATCACCGCAATGGTATCGGCAAGAATTGGCTGACAGCGGAAAATTTTGTCCTTGGCAACGGTTCCTATGATATTCTGTGCAATATGAATCTGCTGTGTCTCACAAAAGGCCGCAAAGTGCTTGGTCATGCGCCGCAGTTTACCGCTTATATCGACCATGTTGAGTGCAGCGGCTCGCAGTATGAAGCATATTATCTGCCAAAGGAAAACAATTATCTTTTTTCTGCTGAAGGCTACATTGCACAGATGGATGACAGCTATGACCTGTTTGTTATCGAAAACCCAAACAACCCGACAGGGCAGGTGCTGAGCCTCAACACAGTAATGCAGATAGCACAAAAAGCGCTGGATATGGGCAAAATTCTGGTGGTGGACGAAGCATATGGAGAATATATTCCATTTGGCAACAGTGCCATAAATCTGATTGAAAAATTCCCTAACATCCTTGTAACCCGCAGTTTTTCAAAAGGCTGGGGTATGGCAGGGGTACGCCTTGGCTATGGTGTGGCATCCACACAAAGTGATTTGTTGGAACAGTTGCAAAAGCTTGTGCTGCCTTTCAACAGCAATGCAATAGCCCGCACCCTTGCAGAAACCGCACTTAAAACAAAATTGGAACACTCCGAGGATCCATTTGGCATCTGGCCTGTTATACGCAACAAGCAGCGTCTGCTTGATAAAATTGAGCAGTACAATATAGAATACGGCAAAAAACTGGCAGTTGCACAGACCCATTTCAGCACACCGATACTTATGCTTTACTATACTGACGGCGGCACAGATTTCCATCTGCAGCAGCATCTGTTAAAACACGGAATACTGACTGTAAGCTGCGAAACCTATGTTGGTCCGGGCAAAGAAGCGGTGCGCATTATGCTGCCCGAAAGCGAAAGTATGCCATTGCTGCTGGAACTTATGGAAAATGCCGTGGCAGATTTGCCGTAAACGGCTGTAAATAATTGTCCCAATCAATAAAGCTTACATTCCGGTACAAAAGGAGAAACTTTGTGAAAAAAATCAACTTTATATTTTTTATACCTGCAATTATTCTTGCACTTTTATATCTGGTTGTAGCTGTAATGACGGGAGATTTTGTTGCACCAATAATGTTGTTATACATTGTTTTGCTTACAATCAGTGCAATCCTAATGGCAAAAGGCAAGGCCTGGGGCTCACTTTTTGGCATTGGTTACTTTGCGTTTGTTATGACAGAGGACTATTTGCGTAACTACAAACGCGGATGGATTGGAGAAATGAGAGAATACCGTTATTGTATTCCAATGATTATTTTTTACATTGTGTGTGCAATTATTGTAATTGTACGCAATATCAAAAATAAGAAAACAGCAAAAAAATTTGACATAGATCTTTAAACGAATATTACAAACAAAAAAAGCGACATCGAGGATGTCGCTTTTTTCATATAGTTTAAATAATCATAACTTGGATGAATCAAATATGCCTCCCCTAAACAGGGGAGGTGAATTGTGAAACAATTCGGAGGGGTATTTCAGAAAAAATCAGTGACAACTATATGCTTTTGATTTTCTCTCCCTCAGTCAACTCTGTTGACAGCTCCCTCATCAGAGGGAGCCATGCAGAATAGTGTTTTAATGCACTGAAAAAGCGACATCAAGTGATGTCGCTTTTAATTTTGGCTTTTATTAACCTTTTTTAGCTCTTGAGATAATTCTTGCGCGTTCTGCGTGGTCAAGAATTGCTTTTCTGATTCTCAAAGATTTTGGTGTAACTTCAACAAGTTCGTCCTGTGCAAGGAATTCGATACATTCTTCAAGGCTCATCTTTTTGTGTGGAACAAGTCTCAAAGCATCGTCGGAACCTGATGCACGCATGTTTGTAAGCTGTTTTCTCTTACATACGTTAACAACAAGGTCTTCGTTTTTAGGGCTTACACCAACAACCATACCTGCGTATACAGGTTCGCCTGCACCGATAAACAGCTGACCGCGTTCCTGTGCGTTGTAAAGGCCGTATGTGATGGATTCGCCTGTTTCAAAGGAAACAAGGGAGCCTGTGTTTCTTGTTGGCACTTCGCCTTTGTGTGGGTGATAACCATCAAAGATTGTGTTGAGGATACCTTCACCCTTTGTATCTGTCAAAAATTCACTTCTGTAACCGAAAAGACCACGGGAAGGAATTTTAAATTCAACTCTCATTCTGCTTTCGCCCTGTGGAGCCATCTGAACAAGTTCAGCTTTTCTGCTGGAAAGTTTTTCGATAACGCTGCCCTGGAATTCTGTAGGCACGTCGATAACAACGTGTTCGTATGGTTCAAGCACAACACCGTCTTCTTCTTTAAGGAGAACTCTTGGTGGTGAAACCTGGAATTCAAAACCTTCACGTCTCATGTTTTCAATGAGGATGGAAAGGTGCATTTCGCCACGGCCCATAACTTTAAAGCTTTCGCTGCTTGTGGAGTCTTCAACTTTCAGTGCAACGTCCTTGAGCAGTTCTTTCTGCAGACGTTCACGAATCTGACGGCTTGTTACAAATTTGCCTTCTCTGCCTGCAAATGGTGAGTCGTTAACAGCAAATGTCATTTCAACTGTTGGTTCGTCAATTGCAACGAAAGGAAGTGGCTGAACATTGTTTGAATCGCAGATTGTGTTACCGATTGTTACATCTTCAAGGCCGGAAACGATAACAATGTCACCTGCGGATGCAGATTCAACGCTCTGTCTGCCTGTGCCTTCAAAGGTGTAAAGGGCTGTGATTCTGCCGCGTTTTTTCAGTGTTTCGTCGTGCCAGTCACAAACTGTAACATCCTGACCAACCTTTACGCTGCCGCTTTCAATTCTGCCAACTGCAGTTCTGCCCACAAAGCTGTTGTAGTCGATGTTGGATACAAGCATGCTGAACGGTGCTTCCGGTTCAACTTCAGGTGCTTTAACGTATTCCAGCACTGTGTCAAAGATAGGTTTGAAGTCTGTGCCTTTAACATCAGGAGAATAGTTTGCAATGCCTTCACGGCCGGAGCAGAACAGCATTGGGCTGTCAAGCTGTTCGTCCGTTGCACCGAGGTCCATAAGAAGGAGAAGAATTTCGTCAATAATTTCTTTGATTCTTGCGTCTGGACGGTCGATTTTATTTACAACAATAACGATGGAAAGGTCCTGCTTGAGTGCTTTTTCCAGAACAAAACGTGTCTGTGGCATTGGGCCTTCTGCTGCATCAACCAGCAAAAGAACACCGTCAACCATTTTAAGTACACGTTCAACTTCGCCGCCAAAGTCAGCGTGGCCAGGGGTGTCAACAATGTTTACCTTAACGCCGTTGTATGTGTAGGAAGCATTTTTTGCAAGAATTGTGATACCTCTTTCTCTTTCGATATCACCGGAGTCCATAACTCTTTCATTTACTACCTGATTTTCTCTGAATGTACCGCTCTGTTTGAGCATACCGTCAACCAGAGTTGTTTTACCGTGGTCAACGTGAGCGATAATTGCGATATTTCTTAAATTTTCTACTCTCATTTGTTCCTCCGTAATGATAGTTTGGAAAATACAAAATAATATAAAATAATTAAAAATTTGCTACCCTATATAATACTACATTTATCGCAGTTTATCAAGATAAAATTGAGCGGAATGTAGATTTTCAGCGGGTTTATTTGTGCAAAAGATACATAACTTTGTCTTTTTGTGTAATACAGTAAAGAAATTGGGATTTTTTGTGTGATGTTATTGAAAAGCTTGTGTATTTTATGATAAAATAAGATGTTAAAATTTATCAAAATGGGGGAAGTATGCGCGTATTGGGTATCGACCCGGGCTATGCAATTGTAGGCTACGGGACAGTGGAATATGTAAACAACAAATTTTACCCTGTGGAATTCGGTGCGGTAACCACACAGGCACATACCCCTTTTGAAGACCGACTCAAAGAGGTTTATGACCA
>SVMW01000060.1 GCA_015067215.1 Oscillospiraceae bacterium
TTGCTGAAACAGTAATTGATAAACCTACTTTCGGCAGCGTTGCTCTGCCTGGTTTTATTGAAAAATACGGAGAACCAATAGAAGAAATCGAGCTGTGCGGTGTTTGCACTGATATATGCGTAATATCAAATGCTATGATACTGAAAGCAGCTTTCCCTGAAGTAAAAATGACAGTTGACCCGTCCTGCTGTGCAGGTGTAACAATGGAAAGCCACAATACTGCAATCAATGCAATGAAAGCTGTTCAGATTGAAGTTAAGGAGTGATAACGTTGAAAAAGTTATTGTATATTGATGCCTGTATAAGAGATGAACTGTCCAGAACAAAGAGAATTGCAGCACCAATAGTTGAAGCGCTTAAAGAAAAGTATGAGGTACAGACAATAGTTATTAACGACCTTGAACTGTCTGTGGTACAGAAAGATTTGATTCTTAAACGGATAAGCGGTGTTATCGACCCAATGGTTATGTCTTGGGCAGAGAGTGTGCGTGATGCAGACAGAATAGTGATAGCAGCACCTTTCTGGGATATGTCTATCCCTGCAGCACTTAAAAATTTCCTTGAACTGTGCTCAATTCTTGATGTTACATTTAAAACAGATGATAAAATATGCTACGGTAATTGTAAATCGGAGAAACTTTTATATATAACCACCAGAGGCATGGATATCTCTACGGGAGATGTTCTGGAACAGGGGTCGTCTTATCTCAATGCTCTTTCGTGGCTATGGGGTATGGGCAGTTTGCAGACAATATCAGCTCAGAATCTTGATTATGTTCCTGAAGATGAAATTGAAAAGAAAATCGAAAAGGCAATAGCTGAGGGTATGAAAATTATAAAAGATTTTTAAATGTAATATTTCACTCGTCGCTTATTATCGGCGAGTGTTTTTGTATATATAAAGAAAGCGTTTAGTACAAGATTACTAAACGCTTTCCGTTTGTTATGGATTTAAAACAAATACAATACTAAACTGCAGTTTAATTCCAGAAATCTGTTTTATCTTTAAGACCGATGCTTGCAGCCTTGAATTCAGGGTCTTTGCCTTCTTTTCTCTGTCTGATGTAGTCATTGAGACAAGCAAGAGCAGGCTTGGAAAGAATAACGATAACAGGAAGATTGATGATAGCCATAATACCCATAAGTACGTCTGCAAGGTTCCATACAAAGCCAAATTCAAGCATTGCGCCCACAAATACAATCACACAGGCAGCAGCACGGAAAATATTCATGCCTGTTTTGCCAACCTGACGTTTTGCAATGTAGTTGAGACAGCCTTCGCAGTAGTAAAGGTTGCCGATAAGAGTTGTGAATGCAAACAGAAGAAGTGAAAATGTGATAAATACAGGACCAAAAGAACCAAATTTTGTAGCAAGGGCAGCCTGAACAAATGGAGCACCGCTGAGTTCTTCGGATGGAACGATACCGCTGGACAGACACATCATAGCTGTTGCTGTACAGATAAGGATTGTGTCGATAAATACGCTGAGCATCTGTACAAGCCCCTGTTTTACAGGATGGCTTACATCTGCAGCTGCAGCTGCGTTAGGTGCAGAACCAACACCGGCTTCGTTGGAGTAAAGACCACGTTTAATGCCCTGCATAATAGCAGAACCTGCAAAACCGCCAAAGATAGCTTTGAAATCAAATGCTGCAACAAAAATGTTTTTGAAAACCATTGGCAGTGTGCCGATGTTAAGTACCATTGTTACAAGAGCCATAAGGATGTAGAGAACACCCATTACAGGAACCATAACACCTGTAACTTTAAGAATTCGTTTGCCGCCGCCGAAAATACAGAAGCCAACAAGCACTGCAAGGACAGCACCGCATATCATAGGTATATTGCTGTTGTAAAAGCTGTAACCGCTGAGGCTTGTTACAAGGTTGTAGGAGCAAAGCATGTTGAAACCGCCTGCATATGTTGCAATAAGTGCAACTGCAAATACAACACCAAGCCAGCGGCTTTTAAGTGCAGCTTCAATGTAATATGCAGGGCCGCCGTAGCTGCCGCCGTCTTTGTCGCGTTTTTTGTAAATCTGTGCAAGTGTGCTTTCAATGAATGCAGATGCGCCGCCAACAATAGCAATAATCCACATCCAGAAAACAGCACCGTAGCCGCCGATTGCGATTGCGTTTGCAACACCAACGATATTGCCGGTGCCAACTCGGCTTGCGGTGGAAACCATCAGTGCCTGAAAAGAGGATACAGAACCGTCATCTTTCTTTTCAGTAACAACTCGAATGGATTCACCTAAAAGTCTTAACTGAACAAATTTTGTGCGGAATGTGAAGTAGATACCAACTGCCAGCAGCATAATGATAAGCAGGTAGCTGTACATAACGTTGCTTATGTTGGCAATAAGTGTGTCAAAAAACTGATACATAGCATAGATTCCTTTCGTTTTTATTTGTTTTTATAATAACATATTATAAAGCATTAATCTATAGATATATTTAAAATTAATATGCAGAAATCATTTTATGTAAATTTCTCATATACTATTGTTTTTTAAAAAAAACTGATTTATAATTATTTAGTCATAAAATTATTTTATATCTTTAAAAATATAGGAGAAATAGTATGGAAAACAGTGTACGTCCTGAATCAATGGCAAGAATCACTACTCCTGAACTTGCAAATGCATTTATAGAAGAGCAGGTAAAGGAAGTAAGAGCACAGGTAGGCGACAAAAAAGTACTTCTCGCA
>SVMW01000026.1 GCA_015067215.1 Oscillospiraceae bacterium
AGAAACCTTTTGGCATACTTGCAGAAAACAGATATCGAAAGATACCGTGCAATCGTTGCTAAACTTGGTCTCCGTAAATAATTTTATCAAATTAAGGCAGATGTGTCACAGCATCTGCCTTTAAGTCTAAAAAGACACACAAATTTAACCCAAAACCCGACAGGAAATTTATTATATTTAGCAGTAACTTGAGCCATTAAAATTTTTTAACGGCTGAACTCATTGCTAAAAATGTAATTTTTCCTGTTGGATAACCAAACAGGAGGTAAAAAATGAGTTTTAGAACTTTTGAAACTACCTTTGCAGGTAGAAAGCTTGTTGTGGAAACAGGCAAAATGTGTGCACTTTCCAATGGTTCCTGTCTTGTAAGATACGGCGAAACAGTTGTTCTTGCAAACGTAACTATGAGTGCAAACCCAAGAGAAGGCATCGACTTTTTCCCATTGTCAGTTGACTTTGAAGAAAAAATCTATGCAGTAGGCCGTATCCCGGGCTCCTTCCTCAGACGTGAAGGCCGCCCTGGCGAAAGCGCAATTCTCTCTTCCCGTGTTGTTGACAGACCAATGCGTCCGCTTTTCCCAAAAGACATGCGCAACGATGTTTCCATCGTTATGACAGTTATGTCTGTTGAACCTGACTGCGACCCTGAAATTACAGGTATGCTCGGTGCTATCATTGCAACAGAAATTTCTGACGTTCCATTCAATGGCCCAATCGGTGGTATCTCTGTAGGTCTTGTTGATGATGAAATCGTGCTTATGCCAAGCGCAGAACAGAAAAAGAACAACAAACTTGACCTTACTCTCGTTTGCAGCGAAGAAAAGGTTGTTATGATTGAAGCAGGCGCTGCTGAAGTTCCGGAAGACAAAATGCTGGAAGCTATCAGAGTTGGCCACGAAGAAATCAAAAAATTCATTGAATTCGTAAAAGAAATCAAAGCTGAAATCGGCAAACCAAAATACGAATTCCAGCATATCGAAGTTGACCACGATATGTTTGAAGCAATCAAGGAATTTGCTATCGACAAAGTTAAATTTGCTCTTGATACAGATGACAAAAACGTTCGTGAAGCACGCCTCAACCCAATATATGGCGAAGTACACGAAAAATTTGACGAAGTTTATCCGGAACGCGCTGGCGAAATTGACGAATGCATGTACAAACTGCAGAAATTCATCGTTCGCCGCTGGTTGCTTGACGAAGGCAAACGTGTAGACGGCCGTGGCATCAACGAAATCCGTCCGCTTTCTGCTGAAGTAGGTATTCTCCCAAGAACACACGGTTCAGGTATGTTCACACGTGGTCAGACACAGGTTCTCACAGTTGCAACACTTGGTTCCGTAAAAGATGCACAGCTTATCGATGGCCTTCAGGATGTGTATGAAAAGAAATATATGCACCAGTACAACTTCCCACCATACTCTGTTGGCGAAGCAAGACCACTCCGTTCCCCAGGCAGACGAGAAATCGGTCACGGTGCTCTTGCTGAAAGAGCTCTTGTACCTGTACTTCCAAGCCAGGAAGAATTCCCATACACAATCAGACTTGTTTCTGAAATTCTTTCTTCCAACGGTTCTACAAGCCAGGGTTCAATCTGTGCTTCCACACTTGCTCTTATGGATGCAGGTGTTCCAATCAAAACACCTGTTGCAGGTATCTCTGTAGGTCTTATTACAGAAGGCGACCGCTGGATGACAATGCTTGACATTCAGGGCCTTGAAGACTTCTTTGGTGATATGGACTTTAAAGTTGGCGGTACACACAACGGTATCACAGCTATCCAGGTTGATATCAAAGTTGATGGTCTCACATACGAAATCATTGCTGAAGCATTTGAAAAATGCCGCAAAGCAAGACTTCATATTCTCGATGACATTATGAAACCTGTTATTGCAGAACCAAGAGCAGAACTTTCCAAATATGCTCCAAAAATGAAGAGCCTTAAAATCGACCCTGAAAAAATCAAGGATGTTATCGGTAAAGGCGGCAAAGTTATTCAGAAAATCTGTGCTGAATGTGAAGTTCAGATTGACATTGAAGAAGACGGTACAGTGTTTGTCAGCGGCATAAATGCAGAAAAAATTGCACAGGCTATCAATGTTATCAACACAATCGTATTTGACCCTGAAATCGGTGCAATCTACAAAGGTGTTGTAACAAGACTTATGAGCTTCGGTGCATTTGTAGAAATTGCTCCTGGCAAAGAAGGCCTTGTTCATATCTCCAAACTTGACGCAAAACGCGTTGAAAAAGTGGAAGATGTTGTAAACGTAGGCGATGAAATCATTGTTAAAGTTACAGAAATCGACGATCAGAACAGAATCAACCTTTCCAGAAAAGATGCTCTTGCTGACCTTGCAGCAAAAAAAGCACAGCAGTAATATATATACAGCTGCAAAATTGTGAAAAATTGATAAATAAACTATAAAAGGTGGGATTTTCCCACCTTTTTTATTTTTTGTTAACAAATTCTTTTTGATTTATCACATAATATATGATATACTTATACGGTAATAGTTTATTATGAGTTATTATGTAAAAATTTACATTAAAGGAATTATATATGGATAAAAAGAAAATTGATATTCAGGAAAATATAATTGATACAGAAAATTTTCTTCCGGATGAAACAACTGAGCCGGTTAAAATAACTTACAAGGCTTCCGATTATGACAAAATTTCCGGGAAACCGGGAGCAGATGAAAATTTGTCTGAACAGATTTATGAAGAAGAATTCTTTGATAAAAAGAAAATTCAGAAAAAGCACAAACGCCGCATAGGTATTGGACTGGCAATGTGTGTGCTTATGCTTATCGGCATCGGCACTATCATTACCGGTGGTGTAAAGGTTGCTGCAAAAATTTTTGACAATACAGCGGAAAAAGCACAGTATAATGCAATGCTTGCAACACTTGTTATCAGTGACCCTCTGCCGTTTGAATCACCTGACCTTGCTGATCAGGACTGGCTGTTGTCCAGTAGTGTATGGGCTGCAGTTATGAATGAAGATATGGAACAGTACGAAAAGAACGATTTCGGCGAAACATATCTGCCTGCAGTAGAAGTTGAAAAATATTATGCAAGGGTTTTCGGCACACAGTATCCATTGACACACCGTACTTTTGCTGACCAGGAAATTGAATTTCAGTATGATGAAGAAAGACAGGCTTATGTAATTCCTGTTACAAGTTTCCCGTCAGGCTTTACACCTGAAGTTGCAAAAATCAAAAAGAGCAGCGGTGAAAAAATTGTAACAGTGGGTTATATTTCACCTGCAACATCCTGGACTGATGCAGAAGCAGGCTCAGTTTCCAAGTATGTTGATTACATTTTCCAGAAACAGGGGCAGGATTATTATCTTGTTGCGGTCAGGGAAAGTGAAATGAAGGTTGAAGTTGCTGCAACCGATTCACAGGCACAGTAATTTATAACAGGAATTGTTCGGTTTGGGCAATTCCTGTTTTGCATATGATTTTTAATAAAATTCAGATATTTAAAGGAGAAAAATTATGAAAAATAATCTGAAAGAGTATATGCTTACCCAACTGGAAGCTATCACAGCAGTTCCAAGCCCTACAGGTTTTACAAAAATGGCACAGGAATATGTTGTGAACGAGCTTAAAAACCTTGGTTATGAACCAAAAACACTGGTAAAAGGCGGTGTTCTGGTTTGTCTGGGCGGCGAAGGCAACCCTCTCTGCTATGGCGCACATTATGACACAATTGCAGCAGTTGTGCGTTCTATCAAACCGAACGGTCACCTTAAAGTTACACCGGTAGGAGGTCTGCATCCAAACAGTGTTGAAGGGGAAAATGTAACAGTTTTCACACGTTTTAACGGTACATATGAAGGTACATTCCAGCCTGAAAACGGTTCTGTTCATGTTAACGTAAATGCAGATGCACCACGCAGCTTTGAAACTGTTACAGAAGTTGTTCTCGACGAAATGGTAAGAACAGCAGAAGAAACAAAAGCCCTTGGCGTATGCAATGGCGACTTTATTGTTCTTGACCCAAGATATACAGTTACAAGCAAAGGGTTTATCAAAAGCCGTTTCCTTGACGACAAGGCAGCAGTTGCAATTCAGCTTACACTTGCAAAAGCTGTAAAAGAAGGCGAAGTTAAACTTGGCAGAAAAGTTTATCTTATCTTTACAGACTATGAAGAAATCGGTCACGGTGGTTCTGCAGGTGTGCCTGAAGACTGTGTTGATGTAATCAGCATTGACATGGGCTGTGTAGGTAGTGATCTTGACGGTTATGAAACAAAGGTTTCCATCTGTGCAAAGGATACAATGGGCCCTTACAACTATGACCTTACAACAGAACTTATCCAGACAGCAAAGGAAAACAGTCTTGACTATGCAGTTGACATCTATCCTCGTTATGGCTCTGACGTTGAATGCACAATCAAAGCAGGTTACGACATCCGTCATGGCCTTGTAGGTCCTGGTGTTTATATTTCTCACGGCTACGAAAGAACACACATCGACGGCCTTGTAAACACATATAAACTTGTTTCAAAATACGCTGAAAAATAAATTATAAAAGAAAGAACTGCCTGCTCAGAATTGGGCAGGCAGTATTTACAGGTGACATATGCTTGTACGCATCTGCTTGTTTTTGCTGGTGTTTGCTGTGCTGCCGCTGTGGAAAAAGCTTAAGATAAACTTTGGCACCTCTCTTGTAATAAGCTCGCTGCTTATAAGTCTGGTTTTTTCTGTTCCGTTACAGCAGACATTTCATAATTTCATAAATGTTTTTATTGTTCCGTCAACCTTCAAAAATGTTATCATTGTAACACTCATAGGCTCACTTGGTGTGCTTATGAAAAAGTACGATTTTCTTACAAAAGTTAATGATGCTTTGCTGAACATACTTTCAGGACAGAAAAAGGTTATGATGGTACTGCCTGCTGTTACAGGGTTGCTGTCTGTACCGGGCGGCGCACAGCTTTCGGCTCCGTTTGTAAATGAACTGGGCGAAAACCTGAATGTAAAGCCGGAAATACGCTGTGTTTTAAACCTTACATTCCGTCACATTTCAATGTTCCTTGTGCCGACCAGCAATGCACTTATTGTTATGGCGGCAATTATTCCTGATGTAAACCTTTATTTCATAATTCTGCTTGATCTCGGTTTTGTACTGCTTATGCAGATAACCTGCTATTTCCTTTATGCGAGAAACATAAAAGAAGTCAAAACAAAAATTGACAGAACAAAACTGCCGCAGTACATAAAACAGCTGCTTATCTACCTGTCACCAATTTATATGATTATCATTTTCAATGGTGTGTTCGGGGTGGATATGCTGATAAGCGTTCTGCTGAGCTTTGTAATTATATTTATTCTTTGCGGCAGAAACGATGCAAAAGGTTATTTTGACGCGTTTAAAAAAGGAATAAAACCGGGCACCTTTGTAATGATGGTAGGTTTGTTCTTTATACAGAATACAATCAAAAATGCCGATACACTTATTGTATGGTTCGGCGAAATTTTTGCAGGCAGTCAGGGTATTGTTCTGGCACTTGCAATATTTGCCTTTGCGGTTATACTTTCTGTTACAACAGGTCTCAGCTACACAGCAATCGGTGTAATTATGCCTATGGTTATGTCCCTGGGGCTCAGTGCAACTCACATTGCTATCTTTGCATTTTTTGTATTTACCAGCAGTTTCTGCGGATATTTCTTTTCGCCGCTTCACCTTTGTCAGCTTCTTACAATACAGACAGTGGGGTGCCCTGCAAAAGGTGTTTACAAAGAATATTCAAAACTTATGCCGTGTCTTGTGGTTTATGCTTTTGCGCTGTTTTTTGTATATCAATGGATATTGTTATAAAAATAAAAGAGGTTATGTACAAACATAACCTCTTTTTTATTCAATTGTTTCACCGTCACCAAAGTAAAAAAAATTGTCTTCGGTTGTTGCCAGTGTGCCTGTCTGGAGCAAAGCAATATTATCATATATTTCGGCGGGTATTTCATATTTTAAAGTTTTACCGTCATCGGTTAAAAATTCTGCCCAGTATATAATTTTATGGCTGCTCTGGGTTTTGCTGCCGAATTTTACAAGTTCGCAGTCTTTTGCAATAACCCTTGCACTGACAGTGCAAATTTCGGGCAATGCGGCAGGAGTATCGTATGGTTCTGCAGAATGGGTTCTTCTGCGGATAAATTTTATATAAGAAACAACAAACCATACAAACAATGCGGTCAGCAACGCAGCAATGGCAATAAAAACTATAAATTCGGAAATTTCCCACCTTGATGTACTGCTCCAGCCATTGCCGTGTCGGTGGAAAAGTATGTAATTGTCTTTGATTTCTATATTATCAAATATGTTTTTCATTAGTTTTTCTTAACAGCAAAACCCTCTCGGGTTCAAATCCCTTGTTAACTTTCAGAAAAATGTGAAAAGGACAATCTTTCGATTGTCCTTTTCCTGGCGGAGAATGAGGGATTTGAACCCTCGCGGCAGTTACCCACCCTACGCCCTTAGCAGGGGCGCCTCTTCGACCTCTTGAGTAATTCTCCAAGTGAGCGAATTTAAATTCTCTTTATTAAATTCAGTGTAATGATATGGCGGAGAGGGTGGGATTCGAACCCACGGTTCTTGCGAATCACTAGTTTTCAAGACTAGCTCCTTAAACCACTCGGACACCTCTCCGTATCAGTTACGCTAAATATAATATCATATTTAAGTTGCTGTTGTCAATAGTTTTTTGGGGATAAAACACATGGAATATTGACGAAAAAAACTGTTTTTTGACAACTTATTTTAGGCAGAAATAATAAGGTGCACTATAACATAAAATTATAGGGGGTATGCAATAAAAGTACATATCATACAACCTTTGTACAAAATGCCTTTTTGAGCTGTTAAATGTTTAACTTTGTTGTTAAATCATACGAAATTCACATAAATGGACTATTTTTTCATGGATTTGCACTTTTGTTGATTGTAAAGTAAGGGTTTGTATGATATAATAAGACTATATCAAATCATACAACCTGCATTATGACGGCTGCAACAGATTTATAAACAGTTGATTTTAATTTAATATCATCAGCAAAGTGTGCCGGTGATTTAAAAAATAAAATGTACCCATTTTATATGGAGGAAAAAACAATGAGTAAAAAATTCGTTTATCTTTTTAGTGAAGGCAACGGTACCATGAGAGAACTTCTCGGTGGTAAAGGTGCTAACCTTGCAGAAATGACAAGACTTGGCATGCCTGTTCCAATGGGCTTCACAATTACAACCGAAGCATGTACAGACTACTATGACTCCGGCAAAAAAATCAGCGATGAAATCCAAAAAGAAATTTTCCAGTATCTCGAAAAACTGGAATCTATCACAGGCAAGGAATTTGGTAACCCTGAAAATCCTTTGCTTCTTTCTGTTCGTTCCGGCGCAAGAGCTTCCATGCCTGGCATGATGGACACAATCCTCAACCTCGGTCTTAATGACGAAGTTGTGGAAGGTCTCGGCAAACTCACAAACAACCGCCGTTTTGCATTGGATGCTTACCGCAGATTTATCCAGATGTTCTCCGATGTTGTTATGGGTATTCCAAAATCTCTCTTTGATGAAGCATTGGAAAACCTTAAAACAGTTAGGGGCATTGAATATGACCACGAAATGTCTCCGGCAGACCTTGAAAGTCTTGTTGCTTCATACAAATCCATCTACAAAAAAGAAATCGGCGAAGATTTTCCTGCTGACCCTTCAAAACAGCTGCTCAATGCAGTAAAAGCTGTTTTCTCCTCCTGGATGAATACCCGTGCAGTATACTACAGAAGAATGAACGATATTCCTTCTTCCTGGGGTACAGCTGTTAACGTTCAGTCCATGGTATTTGGCAACATGGGTAACGACTGTGGCACAGGTGTTGCATTTACACGTAACCCATCCACAGGTGAAAACAAACTCTATGGCGAATTCCTTATGAACGCACAGGGCGAAGACGTTGTTGCAGGCATCAGAACACCTCAGTCCATCGATGAACTTGCAAAAGTTATTCCTGAAGCATACAACCAGATTATCCAGATTGCAAAAACTCTTGAAAAACACAATCAGGATATGCAGGACCTTGAGTTTACAATTGAAAAAGGCAAACTCTACATGCTGCAGACACGTAACGGCAAACGTACAGCACAGGCTGCTATCAAAATTGCCGTTGATATGGTAAATCAGGGTCTCTGTACAAAAGAAGAAGCTCTCCTCAAAGTGGAACCAAGTCAGCTTGACTCATTGCTCCATCCACAGTTTGAACCTACAGCACTTGCTGCAGCAACAGCAATCACAAAAGGTCTCCCGGCATCTCCTGGTGCAGCAGCAGGCCGTGTATACTTCAATGCTGAAGATGCAAGAGAAGCTGCAACAAAACGTAACGAACCTGTTATCCTTGTTCGTGTTGAAACATCACCTGAAGATATCGAAGGTATGGCAATCTCCAAAGGTATCCTTACAGCACGCGGCGGTATGACAAGCCACGCAGCTGTTGTTGCACGCGGTATGGGCCGTTGCTGTGTATCAGGCTGTCACGACCTGCGTGTTGATATGGATAACAAAATTGCTTACTTTAACAACAGAACAGTTAAAGAAGGCGATTTTATCTCCATCGACGGTTCAACAGGTAAAGTATACCTTGAAAAACTCCCTACAATCGAAGCAACACTTTCCGGCGACTTTGCAACATTTATGCAGTGGGCTGACGAAATCAGAACACTCAGCGTAAGAACAAACGCAGATAACCCTAAAGATGCCCGTCAGGCACGTCTTTTCGGTGCTGAAGGTATCGGTCTTTGCCGTACAGAACATATGTTCTTTGAAGCAAAACGTATCCTTGCTATGCGTCAGATGATTCTTGCAAAGAGCAAAACAGACAGAGTTATCGCTCTCAACAAACTGCTTCCAATGCAGCAGGAAGACTTTGAAGGCATCTTCCGCGAAATGGATGGTCTGCCTGTTACAATCCGTTTCCTTGACCCACCACTTCACGAATTTGTACCACACGGTGATGACGAAATTGCTGTAACAGCATACGAAATGGGCATGAGCTTTACAGAGCTTAAAAATGCAGTTAAACACCTTGAAGAAGCAAACCCAATGCTTGGTCACCGTGGCTGCCGTCTTGCAATTTCTTACCCTGAAATCGCACAGATGCAGACAAAAGCTGTTATCCAGGCTGCTATCACAGTAAGACACGAAGGTAAAAATGTTGTGCCTGAAATTATGATTCCGCTTGTTTGTGACTCTGCAGAACTTAAATTCGTTAAGAATATCGTAGACACAACAGCAAAACAGGTTATGGAACAGTACGGCGAAGAAATCGAATACAAAGTTGGTGCTATGGTAGAAATTCCACGTGCTGCTTTGATGATTGATGTAATCAGCAAATATGCAGACTTCTTCAGCTTTGGTACAAACGACCTTACACAGACTACATATGGTCTTTCCCGTGATGACGCAGGTCAGATTCTTGATGACTACTACAAGAACCGTATCTTTGAAAGCGACCCAACAGCTAAACTTGACCAGGCCGGTGTTGGTAAACTTATCAAAATGGCTTGTGGCTGGGCAAAAGAAGCAAAACCACATGTTAAACTTGGCGTTTGCGGCGAACACGGCGGCGACCCTGCATCAATCCAGTTCTTCCAGACAGCTGGTATGCAGTATGTTTCCTGCTCACCATTCCGTGTGCCAATTGCACGTCTTGCAGCAGCACAGGCAAAAATCCGTGTTGATGCAGCAGAAAAATAATTCTCTATGTGTTGACACATAGTATACCCTCTTATAAAAAAATACAAAAGGCACTCCGCTTTTGCGGGGTGCTTTTTGCTTGTGCTTGACTTAAAGATAATATAATTTTACAATAGTAAAAAAGTATATATGTGTGTCGAGGCTTTTTATCAGCGATACACCCGGGAGGTTTATATGAAACTGCTGTGTAAAGAAAAGGATATCCGTACAATCCGTGAACAGTACAAAATACGGGACGAAATTTTAAAAGACCGTCTGGAAACTCTTATGCCAGAAATTCTTAAAGAATGCGGTGTTGATATGTGGCTTGTTGCCAGCAGGGAATATAATGAAGACCCAGTGTTTAAAACATTGGTTCCAAGTCTGGTAAAATTTGCTTCCCGTTTAAGCTGCCTGGTGTTTTATATAGATAAAGACGGCAATTTTGAAGCCATCAATCTTGGCCGCCCAGACCCGCGTCTTTCACCATATTATACCCATATGTATACTACACAGGAAAATCAGTACGAGGTTATTGCAAGGGTTATCAGGGAAAAAAATCCGTCAAAGGTGGCTGTCAATGTTTCGCCAAACTGTGCACAGGCTGACGGTTTAAGCAAATTTGTATGGGATAAACTTTATGAACAGCTTGGCGATATACTTGTGCCGGACGAAAATCTGGCAATCCGCTGGCTTGAAACCCGCACAAAACGGGAGATGGAACTGTATCCTGAAATTTACAGAATTTCAATGGATATCCTCCGGGAAGCATATTCAAGAGATGTTATCACTCCGGGTGTTACAACAACAACCGATGTGGAATTTTACATTATGCAGCGTATGAACGACCTTGGTGTGCGTGCATGGTTTGCACCGGATGTTGATGTTCAGCGTAAAGGCTGCGAAGGCAAACGCATGAGCGGTGTAGTTATAGAAGAAGGTGACCTTATCCACACTGACTGGGGTATTGAATATATGGGACTTCACACCGACAGTCAGCGCCTTGGGTATATTCTCAGGGAAGGCGAAACTGAAATACCGGCAGGTCTGCTTGAAGGGCTGAAAATCGGCAACCGTTTTCAGGACATTGTGAGAGAAAACTATGTTGAAGGCAAAACAGGCAACGAAATTTTCTTTGCAGCAATGGAACAGGCACAGGCAGAGGGTATCCGCCCGATGCTTTATACTCACCCTATAGGTTACTATGGTCATGGGGCGGGTCCGCTTATCGGACTGTACGGCGCACAGGGCTTTGTTCCCGGAATAGGGGAACGAAAACTTTACACCGATACCTGCTATGCACTGGAACTTAATATTCAGCACAGAGTGCCTGAATGGGACAATCAGGATGTTGCTTTTTATATAGAAGAAACAATCACATATACAGGCGGAAAAACATATTTCAATGACGATTACAGAGAAGTAATGATTAAAATATAAAAATGAAAAGGGACGGCAAAACTGCCGTCCCTTAATGACATCTTTATTTGGTTTATAAAAGGCTGTCATTGATTTAATTATACTATCAAATTTGCTAAAATCAATAATAAAAAAGTGATATATTGTTTTGAAAAATAAAATAATAATATTTTTTTGTTGTATAAAATGAAAATCAGATAATAATTTGTCGAAAAAAGGACCTTGTGTTGTCACAAGGCCTTTTGATTTTTATTATTCAGCTTTTACAACAGCAACACCATACGGTTCAAGGCTGATATTGCCGCTAACAGCTTTGCCTGTCAGGAGGTCTGTGCCTTTTACAGCACAAACTTCAGCAGACTGGTTGGAAATGTTGAGATAGAAGTGGTATGTGCCTTCTTCACCATAACGTACATGACGAGTGATTGTTTCAGGCATTTTTTCAAGTGTAACACCTGCGTCTTTGCACATCTGTTCAAAAATCGGAACCATATCCTTTGCAGACACTCTTGCAGCATAGTAATATGCACTGCCTTTGCCGTGTTTTTTAACGGTAACAGCAGGAGTATCTTTGTAGAAATCTTCTGTGTATGCTGCCAGAATTTCTGCGTCTTTTACTTTAAGCACTTCGCAGCAATCCTTTACTTCGCAAACTGTACCGTCAGCAAATTTAATGTGATTTCTGTCACTTGGGAACAAGGTGTCAAGTTCTTCACTGTATACCCCAAACAAATCACTCAGTCCTTCACCGGGGAAGCCTCCAAGGTGTGCAAGCAGAGTTTCGTTTACATAGCCTGTCATATATGTACACAGCAGCTGACCGCCGTTTTTTACAAATTCAGTCAAAGCTTTTGCAACTTCAGGACGTACTATATACAGCATAGGTGCGTAGATAACCTTATATTTGCTGAAATCATCGTTATAGCTGATAATGTCAATTTCTGCACCTGCACGGTTAAATTCCTTCCAGCCTTCAATTACAACGCGTTCATACTTTTTATCGTCATAAATCATGCCTTTCATATCCTGAATTGCCCAGCGGTTGTCCCAGTCAAACAGAATGGCAACATCAGCTTTCAGGTGTGTGCCTGCAACAGGAGCAATCTTTTTAAGGTCTGCACCGATCTGGGCAATTTCACGGAAAACACGGTTATCAATGCCTGCGTGGTCAATCACAGCGCCGTGGAACTGTTCAAAGCTGCCGCGGCTTTTTCTCAGCTGGAAGTACTGCACAGTGTCGCTGCCTGTTGCAATTGCCTGCAAAGCCTGCAAACGCATAACACCCGGGCGTTTAAGTTTGTTGTAAGGCTGCCAGTTTACAAGGCTTGGAGTACACTCCATCAGCATAAACGGACGGTCCGGTTTGAGTCCGCGGAACAATGCATGGCTGCATGCCAGTTCGCGCATTGTATCGTCGAAAGTTTCCCAGTCGTTGTGGAAACGGGGGTAGCTGTCCCAGCTTACATAGTCAATGTCTTTAGCCATTTCTCTGTAATCAAGTCCGTTGAAAAAGTTCATAAGGTTGGCTGTTACAGGAATATCAGGGTTATATGCTTTTACAGCGGCAATCTCGCTGTTCATGCAGTCGGTCATATTCCAGCTTGTAAAGCGTTTCCAGTCAAGGTTAAGGCCAAGAATGCTTGTTTCGCCGTTCCAGAATGGCGGTTCAATTTCTTCAAAGCAGCTGTATTTGTGGCTCCAGAAGGTTGTCCACCAGGCGTGGTTGAGTTCGTTTATATCATTGTGGTATTTAACTTTAAGCCATTCCTGAAATTTTGCAATACATTCAGGGCAGAAGCATTCACCGCCCATTTCGTTGGAGATATGCCACATAATAAGCCCGGGGTGATTTGCAAAACGCTGTGCAAGCAGAGTGTTGATGTTGTTCAGCTTTTCGCGGAAAATTTTGCTGCTCATGCAGTGATTGTGTCGGTCACCGTGGTGATTTCTTATGCCGTAGGCATCAACACGCATACATTCAGGATACTTTTTATCCAGCCATGCAGGGCGTGCACCGGATGGTGTTGCAAGTATTGTGTAGATACCGTTTTCATAAAGTGTATCCATTACATGCTGCAGCCATTCAAAATGATATTCGCCTTCGCGGGGTTCATAACTTGCCCAGGAGAATATACCAAGGGAAACACAGTTTATGCCTGCTTTTTTAAAAGCGTCAATGTCCTGTGCAAAAACATCAGGGTAACCAAGCCACTGATCAGGGTTATAGTCGCCGCCGTGTGCAAGGCCGTTAAGTTTAGGAAATACAGCATTTTTTTCCATAGTTTCAATTTCCTTTCATTTTATATCACTATAAATAATTATATAAAAGTACACAAAAAAGTAAACTGTTTTAAAAAAATAGGTCTGCCAATTATATCACATTATTTTTGTACCAAATGTCAATAAAGTATATGTTCTGAGACAATAATATTGAATATATTATCTTTTAAAAGGCGGTTGTTATATGCAGAATAGCAAAATGAAAAAAGTGATGGCAGGGGGGATAAGCGGTTTTTTCAACGGTTTGTTCGGTTCCGGTGGCGGGGTGGTTGCAGTTATGTTTCTGCGAAATATCATCGGTGATGAAAAAAAGGCACACGCCAGTGCAACACTTATGATTCTTATAATGAGCATTGCAAGCTTTGTATTGTATGCACTGTATGGTCATATCGACTGGCAGACAGGGTTCAAACTTGTACCGGGTGGAATAATAGGTGCACTTATAGGGACTTTTGCACTTAAAAATATCAGAAATACAAAGTTAAAAAAACTGTTTGCCTTGGTGCTTGTAATTTCAGGGGCGGTGATGTTGTTCTCATGAGTTTTATTATGGCTTCAATAGTCGGTGTTGCATCAGGGGTACTTGCTTCAATGGGGCTGGGCGGCGGATTTGTGCTTGTGGTTTACTTTGCGTTGTTTACCGACCTGGTTCAGAAAGGTGCGCAGGGAATAAATCTGCTGTTTTTTATACCTGTAACACTGATAGCAGTTGTTATTCATATCAGGAACAAACTTATAGACATAAAAACAGCGGTTGTTTGCTCGCTTATCGGCATACCGGCAGTAGTTGCAGGTTTTTATATTGCACAGAGTATAGACAATATGTGGCTGCGAAAAGCATTTGCGGTATTCATCATTATTTCAGGGTTGAAAGATTTGCTGTCAGGTTGGGGGAAAAGCAAGGAAAAAGAGTGAAAACGCTGATACTGATGGACAAAAATATTCTGTTTGTGATATAATTACTTTTACTGTTGAAAATATATTTAAGGAGAAAAGTAAAAAATGAGCGAACAGAAAATTCTTGCCACAGTAGATGGCGTTAATATTACAGATGCTGAAGTTGATGCATTTATCGCATCTCTTCCAAGAGAACAGCAGATGTATGCACAGAACCCTGATTTCAGAGCTCAGTGCTTCAACGAAGTTCTTTCCCTTCACCTTTATGCAAAAATGGGCAAGGAAGAAAAACTTGACGAAACAGAAGAATTTGCAAAATATATGGAAAGTGCAAAAAAAGACATTCTTTCACAGCTTGCAATGAGAAAAGTGCTTTCTGCAGTTGAAGTTACAAGCGAAGAATGCCGTGAATACTACAACGATCACAAAAGCCGTTTCCAGAGAGAAGCATCTGCATCTGCAAAACACATTCTTGTAGATACAGAAGAAAAATGTCTAGAAATTATGGAAGCAATCAAATCCGGCGAAAAAGAATTTGAACAGGCAGCAAGAGAATTCTCTTCCTGTCCATCAGGTGCAAAAGGCGGCGACCTTGGCACATTTGGCCCTGGCCAGATGGTTCCTGAATTTGACAAAGTTACTTTTGAAGCACCAATCGGCGAAGTTGTTGGTCCTGTAAAAACAAACTTTGGTTACCATATTATCAAAGTTGAAGACAGAACAGAAGCAAAAATTGCTGAATTCGAAATGGTTGAAAGCCAGGTAAGAAGAATTGTTACACAGCAGAAACAGGCTGATGTATACGCAGCAAAATTTGCAGAACTCCGCGAAAAATATCTTGAAAGATAATCAAAAGCAAAAGCCTCACGGTTATTAGAGGTAAATATAAGACACTTACAGGCACAGCAGATTATACTGCTGTGCCTGTTGTTGTATGATAGATTAGGTTAGATAATATGAATGCAGTAAGATAAATTGGGATTTGGCGAACTGATAGCAACAGCAAGTTGCTTGTAAACATAAATATCTAATATTATAATTAAAGCGAGGTGATGAGTATATGGAAACTAAAAATATTATTCTCGAATTGAGAACAAAAAAAGGTATGTCACAGGATGAACTTGCAGAAAAGGTATTCGTAACCCGTCAGGCTGTTTCTCGCTGGGAAAATGGTGAAACTACGCCGAATACTGAAACATTAAAATTGTTATCAAAACTATTTGATGTATCTATCAACACGCTTCTCGGCTCTCCAAGACAGTTAATTTGCCAATGCTGCGGTATGCCGCTGGAGGATTCTAATACAAGCCGTGAAACAGACGGTTTCTTTAACGAGAATTACTGCAAATGGTGCTATGCTGATGGTGAGTATATGTATCACAACATGGATGATTTAATAGAAGTCTGCGTGAAAAATATGGCGAGCGAGAACTTTTCATCCGAACAGGCTTATAATTATATGAAAGATATGCTTCCAAAACTCGATTATTGGAAACATTATAAATATCTCGACGATGCAGATAAGTTTGAAGAATTTAAGCAACAGCTTATCCGTGAGTTTAATGATTTGAATATTGAGGGAATGCCAAAGGTTACAAAACTTAATGCACTTGTGGGTGCATACATCAACCTTGAATACCGACTTCCAAATGGTAAAACAGTAAAATTTCTTGATGACAACACGACATATCTTGGTAATCAACTGGAATGTGAGTTTGGTGGTAATCGTTGTTTTGGAATTGCTGCAAATATGGAATTTTTGCTTGTATGCACTTATGACGAATATGGTGCAAACCCAGAATTAGTTATATACAAAAAGAGATAGATAAATTCCAATTTGCCGAACTGTATCGGTGTATTTTATACATCTCGTTAGGCTGTCTGATGTAAATAACGATAAAAGCCGGGCTGTATTTTTCAGCCTGGCTTTAAATGTTTTATATTACAGTTCTAAAGAGAAATTTTTGTTTTTTATTTGCAAAAATAAAAACCTCAATCAGATGATTGAGGTTTTGGTCGGGATGACAAGATTTGAACTTGCGGCTTCTGCGTCCCGAACGCAGCGCTCTACCAAACTGAGCCACATCCCGATAGATATTATGTTAAAATCAATTGCCGCAAGTTCCTCGCTCGGCACAAGGCCTGCGCGCCTCTCACGCTAAAAACAGTGTACAACACTGTTTTTTGACGCGTTCGTCCCAAGTCTGTCACTTGCGTGATGCGTTTCTGCGTCCCGAACGCAGCGCTCTACCAAACTGAGCCACATCCCGATTTTTGCAATTTTCACAATTTAAATACATATTGCATATATATTTAAAGCGTAATTAGTTTACTACTTTTTTTAATGATTGTCAACATTGACTATCGTCGTATTTTAGGATATCATTTATAAAAATGATAAAAGATAAAAGGAGAGTTAATATGCTTTGGAGTATCATTGCGGGCGCAATTGTTGGTTGCATTGCAGGCAAAATTATGGATTCTGACCTCAGTTTTGTTATGTCCATTATTGTTGGTATCATAGGTTCGTTTGTGGGCAGTTTTCTGTTTGGTCTTGTGGGTTTCCACACAACAGGCATTGCAAACTTTATCGTTTCCGTTATCGGTGCATGCATCTGTATTGCAGTAGCGAGAAAAATAAAATAATGATTATCAAACAATTAACCGTGTAAGCGTAAAAACTTACACGGTTGTTTTTTATCCCAGATTTTTTCTGTCCTGGTCGCCGTCAGCTTTGAACATCACAAAGTTGTCGGTGTCAGTAGTGAAAAAGTAATAGTCGATATTCTGCTGCAGAAGTGTGTTGAGATAGTTTGGAATGATGTTTGCGTCATCTTTGTCTCTCAGCACAAAACCGGCTTTTGTGCCGTCAACACCATAACAGTACATATCGCAGAACTCGCAGTCAAACTGTTCCATAAGTGCATCAATATGTCCGTTAAGGTCGCTGATGTTTTCGGGGGTGCCTATGTAGTCAACAACTCTCAGCACATAACCTTCATCACTTTCGTTTACTCTGAACACAACAAGACTTTCACAGCTGCCGTTTTTGTAAACACCATATACTTTGTATTCATAGTGCGGATATTTAAAATATCTCTTATCCACATACCAATAGTCTTTTTGTGGTTTGCAGCTGTCAAAATTACTGAAAGCAGATTTTATCTGTTCCATATTATCAAATTTTACAAGATGTGTTGAAGGCGCAGGGCAGTGCGGAATATTCTTGTTGTTTACTACTGCTATTTTATATTCGGATAAATCACGCAGACGGTAATAATGGTTAAGCTCGTCCGGATGATACCCTAAAAATGTATAAAATGCCATTGTGTTTTTGCGTATATTGTTGCAGCTCATTACACGGGCACCTGTCAGCTCCTGCATTTTGCCCATCAGTGCAAGGCCAAGACCGTTTTTGCCTTTTTTTGCACACCATATGGAAATCCAGATGTCGCTGTCAGATTTTTCGCTGCATTTTATATATCCGCACACAGCGGCAATTTCGCCGTCATCTTCCAGATAGTAAAAGTTGGTCATGTCGCCGTCAACATAGTAATAATTGAACAGCTGTTCATTGTTTACCAGCGGATGGCGGCTGCCCCAGTGTTCGTTGAGAAAATCAACAACTTTATTCTTTTCACACATCGGCAGGCGTTTGATGATTTCATTACTCAATTATGCTTCCTCCGGTGATTGGAAGATTAACCCCTGTGATATATCCTGCATCATCACTTAAAAGAAAAGCCATTGCAGGTACAACGTCCTTTACAGTTGCATTGCGTTTCATAGGATGTGCAGCAGCGGCCTGTTCAACAATAAGATGGCTTGTTTCTGCAAGGAATTTTGTTTCTATCATGCTTGGGCTTATGCTGTTTACAGTAACATTGTTTGCTGCGTAGTCGGTTGCAAGGCTTTTCATAAGTGCAACAACTGCGTTTTTAGCCATAAGATATGCAGCGGTGTTTTTTGGAGGGTTTGCAAGCACATAACTTGTTGCCATAAACAGAATTCTGCCAAACTTTGCCTTTGCCATTTTTGGAACAATTGCCTTGCAGATTTTTACAGCACTCATAACCTGAACATTCATGTCCATCAAAAAGCGTTCTTCATCAAAGCTTTTAAATTTTGTGTTGATAACGCGCAGAGCAGGCAGATGTACAAAATGTGTAGGTGCATAATTTCCAAGCTGTGCCACAAAATTGTCAGTGGCTTCACTGTCGGAAAGATTTACATCGAAAAACTCAGCATTCACACCGTTGTCTGTACAGAAGGTTTTAAGTTTTTCAAAGTCCCCGAACCCCTGCAAAAGAAATTTTGCATCATCACTTTTCAGTGTGTTTATAAGTTCAAAACCTACATCGCTTGTAGCCCCTGTGATAAGATAAATTTTTTCCATTATTCTCTCACTCCCGCCTGAATTACGGCCTTGCATACCTTTTTGCCGTCCTGATTTGTAATATGGCCTTTTATTGTAAGTGTTTTAAAGGTGTCATTGATTTCGCTTATTTTGCCTGTTACAGTAAGTGTATCCCCGGGAAATACAGGGCTGGAAAACTTGGTTTCCACACTGTGCAAAAGACAGTGTTCACCGGGCAGGTAAACACCAGCAAGGGTGGAAAACATGCTGCCAAAAAGCATTCCATGGCAAACCCTTGTTTTGAAACCATGTGCTTTTGCATATTCTGCATCAACGTGGATAGGGCTTACATCACCTGTGATTTCAATAAATTTATCCATCATTTCTTCTGTAATGGAAACTGTAAAGCTTTCGCTTAAACCTACTGTAAGGTCATTGAGTTTGTAACTGTTCATAATACACCTCTTTTTAGTATTACATATTTAATATATTTTATCATAATTGCAATATATCTTGCAATACAGAAAATCTGACCTCCCTTTTTACTTTTGGACTGACGAGCGCTAACTCTGTCGATTTCACTAAATAGACCTGTTTCCAAACGTTGAAAGAAACAAAAGAATATTGTATGATGCAAAAAAGGTTGAAACTATTTAGAATGATTTGCGACTATATAGATAATGAAACAGTTAGACAAATTTGAATTTTGCGAACAGATTGGTATGTGGAAATTTACACATTTGTTCGATATAATACTGTTAGAAAAATTTGAATTTGTAGGTGAACAGATGAGAAAGCAGATTGCAAACATAATAACAAGCAGTCGAATTTTGTGTAGTATTTGTTTCTTGCTCTGTCCTGTCTTTTCCGTTGCTTTTTATATTATGTATCTGTT
>SVMW01000001.1 GCA_015067215.1 Oscillospiraceae bacterium
ACGAAGCTGCAATCGGCAAAATTGCAGGTGAACAGCTGGTTAAGCTGATGACACTTGGCCTTACCGAAAAACAGGCAGAGGAACAGATTATCAACGGGTTCCTTAAATAAGAGTTTAAAAAGGGAGAGATTTCTCCCTTTTTGTTTTGGGATAGTTTATTCACTGCACTGACAGTGCGCACTTTTATATTTGATTTTATACACATCAGCAAGCCTGTTTTCGCAATTCCAAGCGAAACGGGTGTGCATGTCTGAGGGGTGGCTTTGAGCACCGCAGTTTGCGCCGATTGCTTTTTGGGCCCGTATGGGCTGCCTGCCTCAGCGGCGGTTTTGGGCACTTTTACCGCCAAAAGTGCCGAAAAAGGAGGTTGCAATGTACGGAATCGGTACCGATATAATCACAATATCAAGAGTAGAAAAAAGCCTTGAGAAACAAAGCTTTATCACCAAAGTCTACGGCAAAAACGAAATTGCTGCCTTTGCAGGCGAAAAACTGCGTGTAAACAGCCTTGCGGCAAACTTTGCAGCAAAGGAAGCCTTTGGCAAAGCCCTTGGCACAGGTGTGCGGGGTTTTGAGCTTTATGAGGTGGAAATTTTGCGGGACAGCCTTGGCAAGCCCTATTTTGTTTTAAGCGGCAAGGCAAAGGAAATTGTGGAAAACAAGTGCCTGACCTGTCATGTATCCCTTTCCCACGAGGGTGACAAAGCCATTGCTTTTGTGGTGATGGAATAGCGGCAGGTACACATCCCCGAATTTTCATTTTATCGTTTTTTGCGGGCGGATAATATCCGCCCCTACATTTTTTCGGACAATATTTTCGTGTCTGTGCAATGGACACAACCCCATTTTAATGATATAATTTTTACATTAAATAAAAGGAGAACAGGTATGAAAAAATTTATGGACGAATTCAAAGCCTTTATCAGCCGCGGCAACGTTGTTGATATGGCAGTCGGTGTTATCGTGGGCAGTGCTTTCACCGCAATTGTAAACAGCCTTGTTAAAGATGTGGTTACACCATTTATCGGTGTGCTGACAGGCGGCGTGGAGTTTACACAGATGAAATATGTTATCACTCCTGCCGTTGGCGAAACACCTGAAGTTGCAATCCTTTACGGCAACTTTATACAGGCAATCATCAATTTCCTTATCATTGCTTTTGTTGTGTTCTGCATGGTTAAAATGATTAACTCCATGCGTGCAAAAATGGAAGCAGCAAAGAAAAAGGAAGAAGAAGCTGCACCGGCAGAACCGCCAAAACCAAGCGAAGAAGTTCTGCTGCTTACAGAAATCAGAGACTTGCTTAAAAAAGATTAATACATAAAAAACTAACCTCCCTTGAAACCAAGGGAGGTTTTGTTTTGTCGTGAATTTTATCTGTAATTCTGTGCGTTCTGCAGGGAACGGGCTTGCTACTCCTGTTTTGTTGTCATTCTGAGGAAGTGAAACGACCGAAGAATCTCCCGGTTTGATGGGAACAGCTGTTATGGTGAGCCTGATTAGACAGCGAGATTTTTCACTGCGTTCAGGATGACAATGAGACAGCTCAGGATGACAATAGGAAAGTTTAGGATGGCATATTCCGCGATAAAACTTTAGCATTTTGTTTTTGGCGTGCGGATAATATCCGCCCCTACAGATCAATACACATCGCTTTTATATTACAATCAGTCAGCCCATCTGATTTCCTTAAACCAGGTTACATCAGGTGACCAGTAGTTTTCCTGCTGCTGTACATTCTGCAGCACTGCATCAAATTTCGGGCCCCATTTTCTGTCCATAATTTTTTTGTATGTTGCGTTTTCTTCGCCGCCATGGATATAATCATCCCCCGAGGTGACCATTGTGTAAAGTTCTGTTCCGTCGGCAGCTTCAAAAGAAATATAATATTCCACTCTGTCGTGGCTTTGCACACTGTCCATACTGATGCCAGGGACAAAGGTGAAAACATTTATGCTTTTGCGGCGCAGATATTTTGCATTGTTTATATAGTCCACAACAGCCTTTGCTTCATCCCCTGTGGCGGTGTACATTGTTTTGTGGCTATAGGCATAAGCATATCCGTCTTCCATTTTTTCGCCGTCTTCGGGATAGCGGATTTCGTTTGAGTCCCGCCTTACAATAACAATATGGTCATAGTCTGCAGGGATATTGAAAATTTTGTCCCCTGTGGTCAGCAAAAGCAAAAACAACCCCACTGCTCCCACCACAACTGCGGCTGCGATAATTATATATTTTTTGTTTTTCATTTGTATTACCTTTATCTTTCTGTATGCAGGCGGTTACTGCCCTGCTGTAGGGTTGTTAAGCATATATTCCACTGCGGTTTTTGCAAAGGAAGACAGCCATATAAACGAAAACAGCTGCATAACAAGGCCAATCATAACACCAATGCTGATGCCTGCATTGATTTTGTCGGTGAAATTGTTGGCACGCAGAGGTATAAAGTTGTTGTCGTCCTTTGCTGTCTGCTGTGCTTTTTTGTGCCACTTTTTATATTTTGACATTTTGACAATATTGAAGATACATTCGCCAAAAGTGTATATCGGCAGAATTCTGGCAATGCCGATAAGTGAATAAAGCCAGAAAGTTATATATTTTGTGGAAAGATATTTAATCAGCGCAGCTGCCAGCAGTGCCATAAAGCCCACAAACACACCGCCCGAAAGCACGGCACACAGCTTCCACCTTTTAACATACTGTTTTTGAATTATACTGTCATAGTTTTCAAGCTGCACCACCGCGTCGGTATGCAGAGGCATACAGCCAGGGTTTTCGTTGTAAAACACCTGTGTGTGATAGTTGCCTGTTATGTGCTGCCAGCCGTCCATCTCTGCAAATTCCCACATTTTTTCCAGTTTCTCGGGCGGTGTGGAAATGCCCGCCACATAGTCAGGGAAAAAGCTGACTGCAAATTTCAGCTGTTTCGGCTCTGTTTTTTCAAACTCCAGTGTTTTTTCGTGATAGCTTGTGAGCATCCAGCCATCAAGGGCCATATTCTGCAGATAATCAGTAAGCTGGGGATAATCCCAGAGGCTGTACGGATTTTTCTGTGTCTTTTTCTGTATTTCTTGCTGTGTCATATGCGGTGTCTCCTTCAATTACGCGGTTGTAGTCCTGTGCCTGCAGAACAATGCGGTCATATTCCCTCTGCAGCAGGTCGCTGCCCTTTTGGGTAAGGATATAGCTGCGGCGGCGGCCTTCGGTTTTGGTTTCGCTGATAATGCCCTCGTCGCTGAACTGTTCCAGCAGGTTGTACAGTGTGCCGCTGCCCACAGCAACACGGCCTTCGGTTATTTTGCCCACCTTTGCCATAATGTCCATACCGCAGCATTCTTCGGTAAGGGCAAGCAGAACATAGAACATCTGTTCCGTTAAAGTGCTGAATTTTTCCCTTGGCATATATAACACTCCTTTTTGAGATTTTTATTTTTCTGTGATATCCGCTGCGGCTGTGGCTGTAAGTGTGATTTTTCAAAACTGTGATTTTCAGTTGAATTATACAGCTGTGAGGTGTACCGCCACACCGCATATGTCGAATATCGATATATCTTTGATTTCATTATAATATCGATTATCGATATTGTCAATATGCAGGCAAAAACCATTTTTGCATTTTAAATATCATCAGTTATCAAAAAACAATGTCATTCTGAGGCATTTGCGCCAAAGAATCTCCCGGTTTGATTAAACAAAGAGATTTTTCGCCATGCTCAGAATGACATTGTACTTTAATGCATTATTATGTTTTTGGATTTTACTGACTTAATGATATCCGATTATTTTGCAGGGAAAACTGTTTCCATACGTCTGCATGCTTCCACAACGCTGTCATATGGGCAGGCAACGTTGATGCGCAGGTGTGTAGGGCCCTGGAATGGTCTGCCGTCGTTAACGATAACACCGATTTCAGCCAGTTTTTTCATGACTGTGTCCATATCCATGCCACATTCTGCAACGTCTACCCAAAGCAGATATGTGCCCTGTGGCAGATAGCAGCTGATGCCTTTGCGTGTGTTGAAGAAGTTCACCATGTATTCCTGGTTTTTGCGCAGGTATGGCATAAGTTCGTCAACATATTCTGCACCGCCTTCGTATGCGCCTGTGCAGGCTGCAAGGGAGAGAACGTTTGCATTGTTGTAATGTGTGCTTTCGCCCTGACGTTTAATGCGTGCATTGATTACAGGGTTGTAGCAGATTGTGTAGGAACCGATAAGGCCTGCAAGGTTAAAGGTTTTGCTTGGTGCATAGGATGCAATACAGATGCGTTTTGCGGTGTCATTTACGCTCTGTGTTGGAATGTGTTTTGATGCAGGGTCAGTCATAAAGTCTGCCCAGATTTCGTCACTGTAAAGGAAAACGTTGTATTTGTCGCAAAGTTCTACAACCTTTTCAATTTCCCATTTTTCCCATACACGGCCTGTAGGGTTGTGTGGAGAACAGAAAATCATCATTGGAATGTTTTTTTCCACAATCTGTTTTTCCATATCTTCAAAGTCCATACGGTAAACACCGTTTTCGTCCTTTGTAAGAGGAGAAAACGCAATGTTTCTGCCAAGATTTTTAATTGAACCCTGGAAGCCGACATATGTTGCCTGGCTTGTGAGAATCCAGTCGCCCGGCTGTGTGTAAACGCTGATTGCGCTGCATACGCCGCCCAGAACAGAGTTCTGGTAAAGGATATGTTCTGCTTTAACACCTTCTGTGCCGTAACGTTTTTCCTGCCAGGAAGCAATTGCTGCAACATATCTTTCGTTAAGCACGGAATAGCCGAGAATAGGGTGTTCAATTCTTTCCTTGAGTGCTTCGATTACGCTTGGTGCTGTTTCAAAGTCCATATCTGCAACCCACATAGGAATAACATCTTCCTTAGGAACAGGTGTGTACATAGGTGATGATGGGTCCTTTGTCATAGCCCATTTGGTTGCGCCTGTTGCCCAGCGGTCAATTTTTTTGTCAAAACGGCTCATAATTATTCTCCTTTGAATCTATATGCATTTTTAATTTTACTAAAATTAAACTCTAACTTATATATTATCACATTTGTATTTAAAATTAAATGCTTTTATGGTACAATTATTCTATTAATATTTATACACATTGAACTATAGACGATTGGAGATTTTATCTATGCAGTGGACCGATATAAAAATTATCTGTGACAAAAAATTTGAAGATGTTTTTGACTATGTTTCCAGCGAAGTATGCCCTATGGGTGTGCAGATTGAGGACTATTCCAATCTTGAAAGCGACGTACTGGAAATTGCACATATTGACCTTATTGAACAGGACCTGCTTGAAAAGGACAGAACAAAAATTATTGTTCATCACTACATTTCACCTGAACTTGATGCTCAGGAAAGCCTGCTTGTTCTGCAGACAAGACTTTCCGAAGAAGGTGTGGAATTTACAACCGAAATTGAATATGTTAATCAGGAAGACTGGGAAACAGGCTGGAAAGCTTATTACCACGCTCTGCCAATAGGCGAAAATCTTATGGTCTGCCCTAGCTGGGAAGACTGCGACACCGACCGCAAGGTGCTTAAACTTGACCCCGGCATGGCATTCGGCACCGGCACACACGAAACCACAAACCTCTGCCTTGAAGTGCTGGACCGCACAATAAAAGGCGGCGAAAGACTGCTGGACGTTGGCACAGGCAGCGGCATTCTTGGCATTGCAAGCTGTATTCTTGGCGCAAAGGAAGCAGAGGGTGTGGACATTGACCCTACTGCCGTTAAAGTTGCCAACGAAAACGCCGAACTTAACGGTGTAAGTGACAAGTTTACCATAAAGGTAGGCGACCTTGCCCAGCAGGCAAGCGGCAAGTATGACATTGTTGTGGCAAACATTGTGGCAAATGCCATTATGATGCTCAGCAAAACCGTTCCGCAGTTTCTTAAAGAAGGCGGACTGTACATTACAAGCGGCATTATCATTGACAGAAAAGACGAAGTTCTTGCATGTCTTGAAAGCCTTGGCTTTAAAATTCTTAAAGTACACACAAAAAACAACTGGGTTTGCATTGAAGCAACAATTTAAGTTATGGAATATACAATTGAAACACTGGCACACGGCACAAAGGTGTGCATAAACAACACCCATCGCTTTGGCACCGATGCATTTCTGCTCAGCCATTTTGCCGAGGTAAAATACGCCCAGAAGGCACTTGACATCGGCACAGGCTGCGGCATTATTCCTCTCAGATGGAAAGATATGGGGCATAAAGGCGAAGCCTATGGGCTGGAAATTGACCCGCAGGGCACACAGCTGATGAAAAAAAGCATTGAACTTAACGGTTTTTGCAACCTGACAGCCATCTGTGCCGATGTGAGAGAATTTAAAACCGATAAAGCAGATTTTGATGTTATCACCTGCAACCCGCCTTATTTTACTGCAGGAAAGCCAAAGGATGACGAGAAAAAGGCAAGTTTCCGCCATCAGCTGACGCTTACCGATGACGATGTTGCAGCAGCGGCATACCGCCTGCTGCGTGATAACGGCAAGCTGTGCATCTGCCAGCGCCCCGACCAGCTGGCACAGGTAATTTATGCCATGAAAAACAACCGCATTGAGCCTAAAGTTATCCGTTTTGTGCGTCAGCGTAAAACCAGCCCACACCCGTGGCTTGTGCTGGTTGACGGCAGGAAAAACGGCGGCAAAAGCCTGACAGTTATGCCCGACCTGATTATGGAAGCAGATGACGGCAGCGGTTTTTCTGAGGAAATTCAGCGAATTTACGGAAAAATCGAATAACTTTCCTCATCTCGTTTGCTTACCGGATATCATAACAAAACAAAAAGCAGTTTATCGCAAAAGCGACATCCCGATAAGAAAACATAAATACCCGACAACACACCGCAAAGTGTGCTGTCGGGTACATTTTTGCCTGTTTTTGCAGAAAAAGTGCTGCTGCAAGGAAAAGACACGCAGCACTGATTTGTGTAATGCAAGTGTCGCTGACGCCACAGCAGCCTTTTTGTGTTAAAAATCAGGTTTGTGTTTTCTTGTCGGGAGGTTGCTAAGATAAACTGCTTTATTTATTTTGTCTGCTGTTTTAACCTACCGATTCTATCAGCATTACATCCACTGTAAATGTCTGGCGTGTTTCCGGACGGTATATTTTAAGTTCAAACATATCCCCCGGTGCAAACTTGTCAAGTTCTGACAGAAGCTCGTCACTTGTGGTAATTTCCACACCGTTTGCCTCAATGATAACATCGCGGGTTCTGACACCTTTGTTCAAAAGGTCGCTGTCCGGCATAATTTCGGCAATGTACATGCCCTGACTTGGCAGACCGTTGATTGGTCCGTTTGAGCTGTTGAGTTCCACCACCGAAACCCCAAGCACTGCACGGCCTGTAACATAACCGTTGCGGATAATATCTTCAAGGATAGGTGTTGCTTCGCTTATAGGAATGGAAAAACCAATGCCTTCATAGTCAACATCGGCAATTTTGGAACTGTTGATGCCGATAACCTGACCAAAACGGTTGATAAGCGGACCGCCTGAGTTGCCCGGATTGATTGCAGCGTCAACCTGAATAAGCTTAAGGCTTCTTGCACCTGTGCCAAGGTCTCGGTCAAGGCCGGAGATAATGCCCTGTGTCATTGTGCTGCTAAGACCGCCTGCATTGCCTATTGCCACAATTCTTTCGCCTACTTTAAGCTGTGTGGAGTCGCCGAATTCGGCCGCCACAAGGTTTTCTGCTTCCACTTTTACAACTGCAAGGTCGGTGGTTACGTCAGCGCCGATAATGGTACCGCGCAGGTTTTCGCCGTCGTGGAACACCACGTTTACACTTGTGCCGCCGTCAACAACATGGGCATTTGTAATGATGTAGCCGTCAGCTGTCATAACAATGCCTGTACCGCTGCCGATAGGTGAAATTGACTGGTTGCTGTACACATTGATGCTTACAACCGATGGATTAACCTTTTCGTATATTTCAGTGGTTGCATAGCCGCTGTCGGTATTTTCAGGTATAGGATTGAGTGTGATTATATCTTCAAATGAAGTTGCGTTTTCAGGGTTTTTAAGGTAGTCGCTGAGACCAAGTGTTTCGGTCAGCGGGTTGTAGCCCGTTTCCTCCTGAACAACCTTGCCTGCAAACACACCGCCGCCAAGGCCGATAACAAGCACCAGCAAAGCAGCAATTATCAGAGGAAGTTTACTTTTCTTTTTCGGAGTCATTTGTGTTTCTCCCTTCAGCCGTTTATTTTGTCGGTATATACCGTTTGTTTTGTGAGTATATGATAATTACAAATTGTGAAAAATATTTGTAACCGCAGGTCATTTTCTCACATTTTTCATATTCTCTTTCAGGGCACAGCACACACCGCACATAAAGGGCTGTTATCTGTTTTTGTCCCTGTTTTTCTTTTCATTTTTAGGTGTAATAAGCCCGCGTTTTGACTTGTCGGCCTTATCTGCCCTGTTCTTTTTGCCTTTATCCCCCTTGTCAGCTGCTTTTTTGGATTTTTCTGCCTTTTCTGCAGACGGAAGGGTAAAGATAAACTCGGTGTATTCACCCAGCCGGCTTTCCACGTGGATATCGCCGCCGCTGCGGTTTACAAGGGTTTTTACAATGTACAGCCCGATGCCTGCCCCTTTGGTGTGGACAGAACGGCTGGAGTCGGCCTTGTAAAAGCGTTCAAACACATAAGGCAGGGCTTCTGCTTCAATGCCGTCACCCGAATTGCGGATTTTTACCGTTACAAGCCCGTTTTGTTTATCTTCTGTAACATTAAAGGAAATATACCCGCCGTCAGGGGTAAATTTAAGGGCATTATCTACCAGATTATACACAATCTGATGCACTATATCCTTGTCTGCGGCAATTCTTATGCGGGAAGGTTCAAAGCCGCGCACCTGAATGCCTGCATCTTCAATGCGGTTTTCAAAGGCAAATGCAACTGCTGATATAGTCTCCCATATATTATATGAATCCACATTAAGTATAAATTCGCCGCTGTCCAGCTTGGATATATCCAGCATGCTGTTGGTAAGTCTTGCCAGACGGCCAACCTCGTCACTGACAATTTTAAGGTATGTGCCTTCCTTTTCAGGCGGGATAGTGCCGTCTATTATGCCGTCCACAAAGCCTTTTATGCTGGTCATAGGCGTGCGCAGTTCGTGGGCAATGTTGGTAACAAAGTTGGAACGGCTGGTCTCGTTGTTTTCCACAAAGGCAGCCATCTGGTTGAATGTATGGGCAAGGTGTGCCACCTCGTCGTCCCCCTCAACCTTTGCACGCACCGAAAAATCCCCCTGACTGAAACGCCTTGCAATTTCGGTTATGTTGCGCAGCGGTGTTGTAAGGCGGCTGGTAACCGCAAGGGAAACGATGCTGGAAATGAGAATCATAACACAGGCACTCAGCATAAACATACTCAGCAGTGCGTTGGTGAATATGGTGATGGTGCCGCGGTCAATTGTGGCAAAAATGTAGCCTGTCACGTTGCCCTGTGTATCGCGTATTGCCTTGCCTGCCGCGTAATAGTCCCTGCTGTATGTCTGGGAAAAGCTGTCGCTTAAACGGATTGTTCCCACAGTTTCTTTGGCAAGTTCAATTGCCTGCTGGGGCAGAGGCCCGTTTTTGTGTATGCAGTCGATATCATCGGTGCAGGTAATAAGCCCGCCGTCCGCATCGGCAATTATAACGGTGGTCTGGTTGGTACCGCTTATAAGCTGCAGGTTTTCGGTAAGGGGTACAATGTCATTGATTCTGCCCACATGATTTTTATAGTTTGCCTCAAGGTTATCCTCAACACTTTCAACACAGAGGGTGAGAACGTTGAGTCTTTCCATTTCAAAATACTGGTTTGCAAAAATCATAAATGTTATGCCCAGCATGGCAATGCTGGTGATAATAAGCATGCTTGTTGCACCAAAAAAACGGGAGGCGATTGTTTTGTTCATACTAAACTTCCTTTTTATTCTTTAGGGCCGATACCAAGTTCTGCCGCAAAAGGTTTCATAGCTTCAATACAGATTGCCGCAACGTCCTTTACTTCCATGCCAAGGCGTGCACAGCCGTCCTTTATAAGTTCCCTGTCGCATTTTGCTGCAAATTTTTTGTCCTTGAACTTTTTCATAAAACTGGAAACTTCAAGGTCAGTGATGCCAAGGGGTCTCATTCTTGCTGCCGCACCGATAATGCCTGTAAGTTCGTCTACTGTGTAGAGGCTTTTTTCCATATCGGTAAGCGGTTCAATGTCGTTGCGGTGGGTGTAGCCGTGGCTTAAAATTGCACGGATTTCTTCCTCCGTTACACCTTCTGCACGCAGTGGTTCCGCTGTGTGGTCAAGGTGTTCTTCAGGGTACTGTTCGTAGTCATAGTCGTGGAGATAACCCACTGCCTGCCAGTGCTGCACATCCTGACCGAAATATTCAGCCATGCCGCCCATTGCCGCCATAACGGCAGTTGCATGTGTCAGAAGATGTGGCTGTGTGGTTGTAGCCGCAATAAGCTGTTTGGATTTTTCCAGTGTAAGCATAGTTTTTACCTTCTCTTTTTATATTCCTGTGTAATGTACACAATATCTCATTTTATCTTATTAAATATGATAACACAGATATGTTAACATTTAAAGGCTGTTATGTGGATTTTTTGTTGCCATCGGGCATCAGATGTATACATCTTTTCTGCCGCACGGTGCTGTATTTATGAACAGGGCAGAAAATGGTTAAACTTTCTGTACAGAAGGCAGGTTTTCCGGCACAATCAGCAAAAAAGCAGCCTGCTTAAGCGACATCCCGATAAGAAAACATAAATACCCGGCAACACACTGTAAAGTGTGCTGTCGGGTACATTTTTGCCTGTTTTTGCAGAAAAAGTGCTGCTGCAAGGAAAAGACACGCAGCACTGATTTGTGTAATGCAAGTGTTGCTGACGCCGCAGCAGCCTTTTTGTGTTAAAAACCAGGTTTGTGTTTTCTTGTTGGGAGGTCGCTAATGCAGACTGCTCTGATATTTGTTTTAAATTGTTACATTGTGCTGCCGTTGTAATAAGGGCTGCCGATAATGTAAGGGTTGTCGCTGCGGTGAACTGTGTGTGTCATAAGGTACTGTATCCACACTTCGTAAGCTTCCGGCTTAAGGTGAATACCGTCTTTTGCCGCATATTCGTGTTTAAGATAACCGTCTTCCCCTGCAAGTGCTTCGTGCAGATTGATGTAGTGCATGCCTTTTTCGCTGCACATTTTTGCAATCTGGTTGTTTACGCGGTACATTCTGTCCCAGGCAAAGTTTGGTTTTGCCGCTGCGTATTCCGCAGTTGTAGGTGTAACGCTGCACACATAGAACAATACGTTAGGCATTTCATATTTAAGGCGGGTAAGCAGCTGGTCGTAATAATAGATAAACTGTTCGTCCGTCATATAAACCAGGGCGTTTGTGCCAAGTGTAATGTACACCTTGCTTGGCCAGCTTTCTATAATGGCTTCAACCCCGTTCTGTGCAGGGCGATAGTTGTTTTCAAAGTTGGTGATAACACCTTCCAGAAAACTTTTAGGGCTTAAGCTTTTTGCAGAAACAAAGGTGGAAATGTTTGCAACAGAGTTTTCTATTGAAGAGTATATTCTTAAGCCTTCGGTAAGGCTGTCGCCAACAAAGGTAACATTTTCAAAATAGCTCAGGTCCACGCTTCCGTTTTCAGGCAGCTGAAGCATGCGGTGGTCCGGAGCCACAATTTCAAAATTGTTTATAGTCTGCTGAACAGGGCCCACAAAACCTGTCCATTCACCCTCTGTTTCAAGGCTTGTGTTAGGTTCCAGGTCGGTAACCTGTTCAGGATTTATCAGTGTATGTTCACCCTCATTTTCAGGGGTAAATGCTTCTATTACAGCAACTATGCCATAGCTGACAACCAGTATAAATGCAACCAGAAATGCTGCCAGTGCAATGCGTTTTGCTCTGCGGCGGCGTATGCGGCGCTGTTTTGCTTCGGGAGATAAATATCTTGCCAACTGTGTTGCTCCTTTCAGTTTGAATATCTATAAAAATAAAAAGGTCTTCATAATGAATATTTTTCTATCATATGATTGTACATCAAAATTGCAAACATTTCAAGGTATAATACAAAATGTCACAAAATTTCACAGCTTGTGACAAACTGCGGCCTCACTTTTAAAATATACTATAAATTTTTTAAAATATCTTGTACACAGTATATCCGTAATGTTAATTTTCATTAACAATTATTTCATTCTTTTTACACTTTTATACCTATTGTATTTTATATGTGTTTATTGTATATTGATGGTAACAAAGGTTAAAAGGAGGGATTTTTGTGTTTGGAATTCCTATGGTATATGTGTGGCTTGCCCTTGCAGTAATTTTTGGCATTGCAGAAATTGCCACCACCAGCATTGTAAGCATATGGTTTGCCCTTGGCAGCCTTGCCGCTGTTTTAACAGCATGGCTTGTGCCCGATGCTTTGTGGCTGCAGGCGGTAATGTTTATTGCCGTAAGCGCAGTTACACTTTATTTCACCCGCCCTGTTTTAAGCAGATACCTGCTTAAAAAGACACCTACCAACGCCGATATGCTGATAGGCAAAAAAGCCCAGGTTGTGCAGACAATCAGCCCGTCACAGCCGGGCAGGGTAAAGATTGGGGATTTAACCTGGCTTGCAAAGGCCAATGCAGAAATTCCTGAAGGAGAATTTTGTATCATTCAGCAGATTGAAGGTGCATCCGTTATCGTGACAAAAGCCGAAACTGCAGTTTCGGCGTAACTTAAAGGAGGAAAAATATGATACCTTACATTTTAGCAATTTTAATCATCGTTGTTGTTGCCCGCAGCATTGTGATTGTTCCGCAGGCACACGCTTTTGTAGTGGAACGTTTTGGTATTTTTGATTCTGTGTGGAACGCAGGTTTCCATTTTAAAATTCCGTTTATCACCCGCATTGCAAAACGTGTTTCTCTCAAAGAACAGGTTGTGGATTTTCCTCCTCAGCCGGTTATCACCAGGGACAACGTAACAATGCAGATTGACACCGTTGTGTTTTTCCAGGTTACCGACCCAAAACTTTACTCCTACGGTGTTGAAAGACCTATCAGCGCTATCGAAAACCTGACCGCAACAACATTGCGTAACATTATCGGTGATATGGAACTTGACCACACACTGACAAGCCGTGACACCATCAACAGCCAGATTACCACCCTGCTTGACGAAGCAACCGACCGCTGGGGCATCAAGGTTAACCGCGTTGAACTTAAAAACATTATTCCTCCTGCTGAAATTCAGGACGCTATGGAAAAACAGATGAAGGCAGAACGCCAGCGCCGTGAAAGCATTCTCCGTGCAGAGGGCGAAAAACGCAGCCAGATTCTTGTTGCTGAAGGTGAAAAGGAATCAGCTATTCTGCGTGCACAGGCAGAAAAGGAAAGTGCAATTCTCCGCGCCGATGCTGTTAAGGAACAGAAAATCCGTGAAGCTGAAGGTGAAGCACTTGCAATTATGACAGTGCAGAAAGCTATGGCAGATTCCATTGAACTGCTCAACAAAGCTGCACCTACAAACCAGGTGCTTACACTCAAGAGCCTTGAAGCACTTGGAAAAGTTGCTGACGGACAGAGCACAAAAATTATTATTCCAAGTGAAATCCAGAACCTTTCAGGCCTTGTGACAAGTGTTCAGGAACTTGTAAAGGAATAAACATAAGCAAAATAAAAGAACGTGCAAAGCGACATCCTGATAAGAAAACATAAATACCCGACAACACACTGCAAAGTGTGCTGTCGGGTACATTTTTGCCTGTTTTTGCAGAAAAAGTGCTGCTGCAAGGAAAAGACACGCAGCACTACTTTGTGTAATGCAAGTGTTGCTGACGCCGCAGCAGCCTTTTTGTGTTAAAAATCAGGTTTGTGTTTTCTTGTTGGGAGGTCGCTAAAAGCACGGTCTTTTTTTGTTGTGATGATTATTATCAACATATTATACCCGCCACGCCGTATGGCATGTGGCGGTTTCATCTATGGGGGTGACAGAAAATTTGTAGAGCTTTGCGGAGCAAATTTTCGTCAAGAGGGGGAAATCCCCCTATGACGCTGTCCACTACTTTTATATCTCCAAAACTACCCCCACAGGGCAATGGTCGCTGCCCATAATATCGGTGTAGATTTCGGCTTCTTTGATTTTGTCTTTCAGTCTGTCAGACACAACAAAGTAGTCGATACGCCAGCCCGCATTCTTTTCCCTTGCTTTGAACATATAGCTCCACCAGGAATATTTTACTGTGTCGGGGTACAGATAGCGGAAGCTGTCGGTAAAGCCGTTATTGAACAGTCTGCGGATTTTATCCCTTTCCTCATCGGTGAAACCTGCATTGCGGCGGTTGGTTTTAGGGTTTTTAAGGTCAATTTCTTCTGCTGCAACATTAAGGTCGCCGCAGTAGACAACAGGTTTTTTCTCATCAAGTTTTTTTATGTATGCCTGCAGAGCGTCTTCCCACTCCATTCTGTAGTCCAGACGTTCAAGCTCACGCTTGGAGTTTGGTGTGTACACATTGAGCAGATAAAAATTGTCATATTCAAGAGTAATTGCCCTGCCCTCGTGGTCGTGTTCATCTATACCTATACCGTACTGTACGCTGATTGGCTCTTTTTTTGCAAAAACAGCTGTGCCTGAATATCCTTTCTTTTCTGCAGAATACCAGTACTGATAATAGCCTTCGGGGGCAAATTCCGCCTGACCGGGCTGCATTTTTGTTTCCTGCAGGCAGAAAAAGTCAGCATCAATATTGTCAAAAAAATCGGCGAAACCTTTGTCAAGGCAGGCGCGGAAACCGTTTACGTTCCAGGATATAAATTTCATATGTTTTCCCTCATCTGTATATTGTCTGTCCGCCGCTGCGGCAGTGTGCAGCAACGGTTTGTCTGTCATTTTATAAATATATAATACACCATCCGCTGCACAAATTCTATGACTTAATCACATTTTTTGCTGCAAAGCAGGCGGTTTATAAGTGCCCCGCACAGCAGAATATTCATACACATGTACAGCCACAGCATAAACAGCATTACCGCCCCAAAGGAGCCGTAAAGAATAGAGTAGCGGGAAAAATATTTTATATATACCGAAAATCCGGAGGAATACAGTATCCACCCCAACGCCGCCACAGACGCACCGGCCAGCTGCTGTTTAAAACTCAGGCTGCTTTTTGCAAGGCCTTTGTAGGCAATGGCAAACAGCAGTGTAAAAGCCGCAAAGAATATGACATTGCGCAGATTGAGCACCAGCAGCACCACCTTTGCCCACCTGCCCAGAACTGCCGTTGCAGCAGCTTCCAGCGGTGAAGCAAAAACCAGCACCGCAACTGTCGCAATGCCTGTTACAAACATTACAAAAGCATACCCCACCGACCGTAAAGCAAGCTGAATGATATTGTATCTTTCTTCACCGCCAAAGATATTGCCAAGACCGCGGGCAATGCTGCGTATCCCGTTGGTGGCCGCCCACACGAGAAACACCGTTGTAACCGACACCAGTGGTACAGATGGCAGTTTTTCAATTTCTTCCAGCAGCTGTGCAGCGGTTGGCAGCTGCTGTGAAAAATAGTCCGATGCCGCTGTAATTGTGCTGCCCTGTGCAAAAAACACTCCCAACAGCATAACCGCCATCATAATCAGCGGCACTGCCGAAAGCAGCACAAAAAATGCCGCCTGAGCAGAATAGGCGGCAATGTGGTTGTCATCATACAGCTTTTTGACTTTTACGGCATATATCACCGCCGACTCAATGTGTTTTTTCACAGCTTGGCATCTGCCTTGTACAGATATATTTTCACACCCGTCACCCCACAGTTATTGTTTGCCCTGTGACTTATTATATGCAAAAAGACCGCTGATTTAATAATCAGCGGTCTGTATTTTACTTTTTAATCAGCTTATTTTGTTTTGGCAGCTTTCTTTTCTTCCCATTTTGTTACACATACTGCGCCTGCAATGTCGCCTGTAACGTTAAGGCAGGTACGGCCCATATCAAACAGACGGTCAACACCGTAGATAATCATAATCATATTTACATCGATGCCCATTGCTGTAAGAACCATAGCAAGCATAATCATGCCTGCACCTGAAACGCCTGCTGTGCCGATGGAAGCAAGTGTTGCTGTAACAATGATTGTTACCATCTGACCGATACCAAGGTCAACTCCTGCACAGGAAGCAAGGAACACTGTTGCTACACACTGATAAATTGCTGTGCCGTCCATGTGAATAGTTGCACCAAGCGGCAGAACAAATGCTGCAATTTCCTTTGTGGAACCAAGTTCTTCAGCACATTCCTTGGAAACAGGCAGTGTTGCTGCAGAAGATGTGGATGTAAATGCAAACATCATTGCTGCTGCCGCACCCTTAAAGAATGCAAGCGGGCTGATGCCGCAGAAAACTTTTGCAGAGAAAGAATAAACGATAACAGAGTGCACAAAGTAAGCCAGATATGCACAGCCAACAACAATTGCAAGGCTGCCAAGAATTGCCGCACCCTGTGTTGCAACAACCCATGCCATCATTGTGAAAACGCCGATTGGGGAAAGGCTGATGATAAAGCTCATCAGCTGGTTGATAACCTCGTTGAAAGAAGCCACAACATCCCTTGCCACTTTGCCTTTTTCGCCCGCTGCCATAATGGACCCGCCAAGCATAACCGCAATAACGATTACCTGAAGCATATTGGAGGTATGGAAAGCTTCCCACATATTGCTTGGGAACATGCCAACAAGAGTATCCATAAAGTTTGCGGAAGTTGGTTTTGTCCATTCCTGGCCTGCTTCCAGTGCAAGTGTAGGGAACAAACCTGCTGCGTCAAACAGGTTTGCAATCACAAGGCCGATAACGCCTGCAGCTGCTGTTGTAGCCATAAAGTAGGCAACTGTTTTCCAGCCGACAGAGCCAACCTTTTTCATATCGTCCATGGAAAGTATGCCGTCAATCATTGAAAGCAGCACCACAGGAACAACGATAAATTTGAGAAGGTTAACAAAAATTGTGCCAAATGGTTTGAGATAGTTTGTAGTGAATTCCGGTACACCTGCAAAAAAACAGATGAGACCTGCGATGATACCGCCGATGAGTGCGATAAGAATCTGCATTGGTAAGCTGAGTTTTTTCATCCTGTGTATTTCCTTTCCATATGTATAACTGCTGTTTTCACACAGCCTTTTCATTATATCAAAGCAACTTTATTTTGTAAAGCAGATTTTTAGTTTAAAGGTAATTTATTCAGTTTTTATAGTGGTTATCGGCTTTTTATTTTATTTTAATAATAATTTTGTATTATGACTTTATTTTTGTTCATATACAGCTGTTTCTGCTTTATCTTTTTTGACAGTTTTTCCTCTTTTATGATATTTTATACGGCACAATCTGCTGTTTCTCCCCGATTGCGCCAAAAACTGAAAGATTTTTCACTTTGTTCAGAACGGCAGTACCACCAAAACACCGCCACTTTTAGACAATAAAAAATACCGCCGAGATGTACTCAGCGGTATATTTTTTGTTCAATTATGTAACTGCTTTAAACTTATTTTGTTTTAGCAGCTTTCTTTTCTTCCCATTTTGTAACACAGAGGGAGCAAGCGATGTCACCTGTAACGTTAAGACATGTACGGCCCATATCGAACAGACGGTCAACACCGTAGATAATCATAATCATATTTACGTCGATGCCCATTGCTGTAAGTACCATAGCAAGCATGATCATACCTGCGCCGGAAACGCCTGCTGTACCGATGGAAGCAAGTGTTGCTGTAACAACGATTGTAATCATTTCGCCAAGGCCAAGCTGAAGACCTGCACAGCTTGCAAGGAAGATTGTAGCAACACACTGATAAATTGCTGTACCGTCCATATTGATTGTTGCGCCAAGTGGGAGAACAAAGGCAGAAATATCTTTGTCTGCGCCCATGTTGTCGGAACATTCCTTGGAAACAGGCAGTGTTGCTGCAGAAGATGTGGATGTGAATGCAAACATCATAGCTGCAAATGCACCTTTGAAGAATGCAATTGGGCTCATGCCTGCAAACACTTTAGCAGAGAGAGAATAAACAAAAACTGCGTGGATGATGTAAGCAATGTAAGCACAGAGAAGAACAAGTGCAAGGCTGCCAAGAATTGCAGGGCCCTGTGTTGCAACAACCCAAGCCATCATTGTGAAAACACCGATTGGGGAAAGGCTGATGATGAATTCCATAAGTTTGTTGATAACTTCGTTGAAGGAACCAACAACTTCTCTTGCAACTTTGCCTTTTTCGCCAGCTGCCATAATGGAGCCGCCAAGCATAAGAGCAATAACGATTACCTGAAGCATGTTAGCTGTGTGGAAAGATTCCCACATGTTGCTTGGGAACATACCAACAAGTGTATCCATAAAGTTTGCGGATGTAGCTTTTGTCCATTCCTGACCTTCTTCAAGAACAAGTGTTGGGAACAAACCTGCACCGTTGAATACGTTTGCAAGTACAAGACCGATTACACAGGCAATTGCTGTTGTGCAAAGGAAGTAAGCAACTGTTTTCCAGCCAACGGAACCAACTTTTTTCATATCGTCCATTGAGAGGATGCCTTCAATCATAGAAAGCAGAACAACAGGAACAACGATGAATTTGAGAAGGTTAACGAAAATTGTGCCGAAAGGTTTGAGATAGTTTGTTGTAAGGTCAGGCACGCCTGCTGCAAGAGCAATAAAGCCTACTGCGATACCTGCAACCAACGCAATCAGAATCTGCATTGGCAAACTGATTTTCTTTGTCATAATAAAAATCTCCTTTTATTAACTTTAAACCGTATGCTTTTGTAACTGCTGACATTCCCGCCGGTTAACATTTGCATATCGTTTCAACTGATTGCTATTATATCAAACCGACTTTAATTTGTAAAGTATTGTTTTGTTTTACGCTATCTTTTCTTTTGTTTTTTAGTTAAAAAACGCGGTCAAAATTTATTTTTTTAATTAGAAATGCCGTTTTTATACTTTTAAAAAAGTAAATTTAACCCAATTAAACTTAATTTATTAAAAATTTGTGAACAAGGGCTGAAATTTATCTCAACATTATGCACTTTGGTTGCTTTACCTCTGTTCTGCTGTCAGAGAGCCTTTTTTGTGCTGTAAAAAAACAAAATCTGCCCTGAAAATTACTTCAGAGCAGATTTTTTGCAAGCAAAAAGCCGGCACCTTCCTATCTTCCCGGTCCGTCTCCAGACAAGTATTTTCGGCACGACTCAGTTTAACTGCTGTGTTCGGAATGGGAACAGGTGGGACCTGAGCGTTATCAGCACCGGCTGTAAATATATGCCCGTTTTACCGAGCCAAAATAATATACCATATAATTTTATGTTTGTAAAGAGTTTTTTGCAAAAGGGTATTTTTATCCCTTTATCTGTCTGCGTTTATCTGTGTCGGTTTTGTACGCCCTGCTTTTTTGTTTTACAATCAAAAATACCCGTCAGTTTTCCTGACGGGCACTGTATTCTGTTTAACCTATAAACCCGAGAAACATCTCCTTGCCTGCTGCTGTGCGGTCGGTTGCGGTAATAACAATCATATAATTTTCCTGTTTTCTCATTGCCATATAACAGTTTGAGTCAGCACCTTTGAAGCTGAACAGATAAAACTCCTCATCACCGAGGGTTACAATTTCATCATCGGTCTGGTTAAGCACCTTTCCCTCTTTGCTGAGGTGGCTGATAACAAGTGCATGGCATGCTTTTTCGTCTGCTGCAGCATCCCCTTCAAGCTTGTCAAGATTTACATAAACCACACTTAGGCTGTTGTTGTTTGCCATATCCATAAACGCAATGTCAGGGATAACGGTCTGCTGTGCAAATTCAGCAGTTCCCCACACCGACAGCTCGTCCCCTGTCACTTCACCGCCAAGATAGCTTGCCGCAAGGTCGCTGTCGCGGTAGATGTACCAGTCTCCGGGAGGTGTAATGGTAAGCTGTGTGTAGCTGTTATAATAACTGCCGTCAATTTCATTGTAGCCGCTGCGCACCAGCACATCGCTTTGCACAGGCTGTGTCTGCTGAGGCTCATTATTGCTGCCACAGGCAGTAAAGGAAAGGCACATTGCCATTGAAATTATAAAGGAAATCAGTTTTTTCATGTTAAACTTCCCCCTTTATAAGCTTTTCAAGCTGCAGTACAGCAGCTTCGATTGTTTCGGCAAAGTTCATTTCAGGCACGCCCGCCACACAGATACGGCATTTTGCTACAGGCAGCAGAATTTTGTACGCCTTGCTTACTGCAACTGCCGCTGCCATGCGGGGAGTGATTTCGCCCAGAAGGGAATCCGCCGCTATTATACCTGCGGGGCCAACAATTACATCTGCATCACGGCATGCAACAACCACAGGGTTTTCACCTGTTGCACCGTGGTGTGCACCTGCTTTAAGCATTGCCGCGGTGGCTATGCTGTTGGTGCCTATGGCATAAATTTCGCAGTTTATTCTGTTTTTAATCTTTTCGGTCAATGTTTTGCCAAGGCTTCCGCCCTGACCGTCAATTATTACAACCTTCATTTGTCTTCCGCCTTATATATAATATACATTTATATAACAGATATATGGCAGATATGTGTGCTGCAACAAAATATGCCCGCTCCCTCAGCTGCATCAGTGTCTGATGTTTCTTTACAGAGCAACTGCAATTGTTTTGTGCCATAAAACCGCAACTTATTTTATCACATTTGTCTTTTTAAGGGCCGATACCAGCACAGGTATAAGCACCAGCTGTACTGCAATGCCAGGGATTGCGTTGAGGAATGCTTCTGCCATAAAAATTTCTATTGTAAGTACATTACCCATTATACCATACAAAACAAAGCTTACAACACCCCACACAATTCTGCCTGCAACCATTGCACACAAAAGGGAAATATATGTAGCTTTTGTATCCTTTTTGCTTTTTCTGTACACAATGCCTGTCACAAGGCCGTAGGCGGCAAGTTCAAAAGCCATGCCGATTGCTTTTGGAAACATAGGCGGCATACCCCAGATTACACTGCGCAAAAGCGGTGCAACCGCCCCCACCAGCATTGCAGAAGGGCCGCCCACCACAAAGCCTGCCAGAAGCACAGGCAGGTGCATTGGCAAAAGCATGTTGCCTATTTCAGGAATCTGCCCTGTAAAAAATGGCAGCACAAGGCACAAAGCCAGCATAAGTGCAGAAATTACAAGTCGTTTTGTGTTGTTCATATTATCCTCCAAAATAAAAAATGCCACGAAAACCGACGGGTTTATGCACCCGTTTTACAGCTTTCATAGCATTACTGATTTTTTTGTTCAGTGCAGGCTTCCTGCCTGCGGTTAAAGTTATGTTACCATAAAAAATATATTGTGTCAAATTGAAAATTACAATGTGCGGCAGCGTTTTTGCATCATGGCTGTATACAATGCTTTTAACAGCCGCTGTGCTGTTAAAACCACACGCTGCCGTGGCATATTATGCCGAATTAATGTAGACTTTTCCCCGCAAATGTTGTATTATAATATGATAGAGTGGTATGCATAACTGCACCCACACAAAAACTTATTTTAAATTACAAACCCGCAAAAGCGGTTTAAAAAGGAGAATATTTATGAAGCTCGGCATCGTTGGTCTGCCTAACGTTGGTAAAAGTACACTTTTCAATGCAATCACAAATGCAGGTGCTGCAAGTGCAAACTTTCCGTTCTGCACAATTGAACCAAACGTAGGCGTTGTGGCTGTTCCTGACGAAAGACTGGACAAACTTGCAGAAATGTACAACCCTAAAAAATACACACCTGCCATCATTGAATTTGTTGACATTGCAGGTCTGGTAAAAGGCGCAAGCCACGGTGAAGGTCTTGGCAACAAGTTCCTTTCCCACATCCGCGAAGTTGACGCAATCATCCATATGGTACGTTGCTTTGACTCAACAGATATCATTCACGTTGAAGGCAGCGTTGACCCTATACGCGATATTGAAACAATTGACCTCGAACTTGTTTTGTCCGACCTTGAAATTGTTGAAAGACGCATTGACAGAACAAAAAAAGCTATGAAAGGCGACAAAAAGCTTGGTGACTGTCTTGAAATGCTGGAAAGACTTGCCGAATGGCTTGGCGAAGGCAAAAATGCACGCGGTTTTGAACTTAACAGCGACAACGAAAAAGAATGGTTCTATGAAATGCCTCTCCTTTCCGCAAAACCTGTTATCTATGCCTGCAACCTGAGCGAAGAAGATGTTATGGACGGCATTGAAAACAACCAGTACTATCCGCTTGTTGCAGAAAAAGCAAAAGCTGACAAAAGCGGCTGTATGCCAATCTGTGCAAAAATTGAAGAAGACGTTGCTGATATGGAAAAAACCGAAAAAGCTGAATTCCTTGCAGAATTCGGTCTTACAACCAGCGGTCTTGACAACCTTATCAAAGAAAGCTACTCTCTCCTTGGCCTTATCAGTTTCCTGACAGCAGGCCCTGAAGAAGTTCGTGCATGGACAATTACACGCGGCACAAAAGCACCACAGGCAGCAGGCAAAATTCACTCCGACTTTGAAAGAGGCTTCATCAGAGCAGAAATTATTGCTTATGACGACCTTATGGCTTGCGGCACAATGGTTGCTGCAAAGGAAAAAGGCCTTGTACGCAGCGAAGGCAAAGAATATGTTATGAAAGACGGCGACGTAACTTTGTTCCGTTTCAACGTTTAATTCTCCTTTGCTTTATAATTCAGTTTTGCAGTACAAATACAGGGTGAAAGCTGTTCACCCTGTATTTTATAAAATCCAATAAACGATTAAATAAAATTATATTTATCTCAAAGGAAAATACTATGGTTTATCTTATTATAGGCATTCTGTGCAGCAGCATGCTTTCCATTATAATGCGTATCAGCGAAAAATATGTCAAAGGCAATATTGCCATGCTGGTGGTAAACTACATAACCTGTGCTGTAATTTCGGCTCTTTCCATTGGACCGGGAAATATTTTCACCACACAGGACGGCATTGGCAAAACAGTTTTTATCGGTGTTATTGCAGGTGCACTGTATCTGACAGGCTTTGTTATGCTGCAGTACAACATCAAGAAAAACGGTGTGGTTCTGCCTGCCACATTTATGAAGCTTGGTCTGCTGGTTTCCACCGCATTTTCCATCATCTTTTTCCACGAAAGACCGGATATACTGCAGATTACCGGCTTTATCATTGCTATTGCCGCCATTATCCTTATCAATGCGGAAAAGGATGCCACCGCAAAACTTGATTTTAAGCTTGGGCTTTTTATCCTTCTGTTTGCTGCAGGTATGGGCGATGCAATGAGCAAGGTTTTTGAAGAAAACTGCCCTGCCAGTCTGTCTGACCATTATCTGCTTATAACCTTTATTGTTGCAGGTCTGCTGTGCTTTTTGGTTATGCTGTACAACAAACAGAAAATCGGCATAAAGGAAACTGTTTTTGGTGCGGTTATCGGTGTGCCAAACTATTACTCCTCCCTGTTTGTTATTAAAGCCCTTGAAACCCTTGACGGCGTTGTTGTGTTCCCTACCTTCAGTGTAGGCTGCATTCTTGTTATCACAACAGTAGGCCTGTTTGTATTCAAGGAAAAACTGAGCAAAAAACAGCTTGTTTCTCTCGGTATGATTATGGTTGCCCTTGCAATGCTGAACATATAATTGCAGAAAAAAGCCTTTGGAACTGTATGTTCCAAAGGCTTTGATTTTTGTTATAATCCTGCAATAATAAACCCTATTATAAACACAAATGAAACAACAGCCGCAAACAGGCTTATGATAAGTGTTGCCCTTGCAAAAGAGCGTTTGTTCGTGTTATTATCTTGGATAGCAAGATAGATGATATAGATAAGTCCAACCAGAGGAATGGATGAAATAAGCATCATCCAGATAAAGTCAACTGTGGAAAGGTTTTCGTTTTTGACAGGTTTTACAGGCTGTGCTGCTGTGTTTGCAGACCAGTGGTATTCTGCCCCTGCAGGTGCTGTATAAGTCTGTGCAGGTTCTGCTTTTGGTGCCTGTGGCTGTGGTGCAGGTTCTGCCGCCTTTTCAGTTGTATAGTCAGTGTTATCTTCAAGAATATCTTTTAAAATCTGTTCTTCTGTTTTTTCGGCACAGTTTTCCTGACATTCAGGCTGTGGTGCAGGTTCGTTAACCACTGTACCGTAAGCAGCCTCACTTTTAACCTCCGGTGTTTCAGGTGCTGTGACTGCATTTGTCTGCTGTGCAGCTTCGTTTGTAACTTTTGCAGCCTGTGCAAATTTTTCTATTTCAGCACGGGACAAACCGCAGCCGCCGCAAAAGTTTGCAGTTTCGTTGATGGCTCTGCCACATCTTGGACAAAACATAGATTAAATACCCCCTTTTAGTAGTATATGCTCAAATTTTAGCATATATATGTGAAAAAATAAAGATAAAAACTGTGGCAAAAATTTTATGTCATAACCTATAATAATATACATAATATAAACTGACCCCGAAAGGAGCATTTATGCTTACAAGAACCCTTATTGCAGGCGTGGACTGCGGAGAATATGACATTGACAATTCCATGAAAGAGCTGGAAAGCCTTTGTGAAGCAGGGGATTTGCAGGTGGTTTGTCAGGTTGTTCAGCGCAAGGACAACCCGGAAAACAAATATTACCTTGGCGAAGGCAAAATGGCGGAAGTAAAACAGCTTTGCCAGAACAACGAGGTGGAACTGTGTGTATTTGACTGCGAACTTACAGGCAGCCAGATTAAAAACATATCTGATTTTCTGGAACTTGAAGTTATCGACCGCACAATGCTTATTCTGGAAATTTTCTCCAAAAGGGCAACCACCAGCGAGGGCAAACTGCAGACAGAACTTGCCCTGCTCAAATATAAACTGCCGCGCTTAAGCGGTATGGGTGTAAGCCTTTCCCGTCAGGGCGGTGGCGGCGCAGGGGGCGGCGGTGCACGACGCGGTGCAGGTGAAAGCAAACTGGAATACGACCGCCGTCACATCAATCAGCGCATTTCCCTTATCAAAGAAAAGCTGGAACAGGTGGAAAAACGCCGTGATATCCTGAGCGAAAAACGCAAAAAGAACGATATTCCTGTTGTGGCACTTACAGGCTACACCAACGTTGGCAAATCCAGCCTGCTTAACAGAATTACCGACAGCGAAATTTTTGAAAAGGATATGCTGTTTGCCACCCTTGACCCTACAGCCCGCAAATTTGTGCTGCCAAGCGGACAGACCGCTATTCTGGTTGACACGGTTGGTTTTGTAAGCCGTCTGCCTCACAAACTGGTTGAGGCGTTCAAGTCCACCCTTAAACAGGCAAAATATGCTGATATTGTGCTTAATGTGTGCGATATTGCCAGCGAAGACAGGGATATTCAGCTGGAAGTTACCCGCGGTGTTCTTGACGAAATAGGTGTTGACCGGGAAAACATTATCACCGTTTACAACAAATGCGACAAGGAACACGTTGAGTTTGTTACCGAAAACGGGGTTAAAGTTTCGGCAAAAAGCGGTTTCGGCCTTGAAAATCTTATGAATGCCATTGATGCCAAGCTTGCCGACCGAATGGAAGTGCTGGATATTCTTTTGCCGTACAGCCAGACAAGCCTTGTGAACACTATACGCGAAAACGGTGTGGTGCACAGTGAAGAATATACCGCTGAAGGCATTGAAGTAAAAGGCATTGTGGATAAAAAACTGGCTTATCTTTATGCACTTTATAAAAAAATGTGAAAATTAGCAAAATTTGTTTACAAGCTAAAAAAATAAGTTTATAATAATTTTAAAATAATTAAATTAATATTATTTGCGGAACGTTACAGTTTGCGATGCGGCATAAACTCAATATTTAATTCACAAAATGTACGTCATCATATAACAACGGAGGCATACTATGGATAGTATTGACAAGAAGATTCTGGACCTTTTGCAGGACAACGGCAGAATTACCGTAAAAGAAATCACACAGACAATTTCCCTCACAGCCCCGGCAGTCAGCGAACGTATTAAACGTATGGAAAAGGAAGGCATTATTGAGGGGTACACTGCCCTTATCAACCCTCAGAAAATCGGCCGTTCTGTACACGCGCTTATCAACGTTTCCATTCAGCCACAGGACAGGGAAAACCTGCTTAACCTTGTGGAACAGGAACCTCTGGTGGCAGAGTGCTACCACGTTACAGGGGATTACAGCTACCTTGTAAAGGTTGATGCAAGGGAAATAGGCGACCTGGAAAAACTTATTATAAAGTTCCAGAAAATGGGCCGCACCAGCACACAGATTATTTTATCCACACCAATTGAACGCAAAAAAATGTCGTGGTAATAGTAAAAGCCGCTCAAAAGAGCGGCTTTTTTATATTTCTATCTATTCATTTCTGTATTATCTGTTCTGCCTAAAATGTAGTCTGTGCTTACATCGTATATATCTGCCAGTTTTGAAAGTATTTCAACAGGCAGACCTGCTACTCCTGTTTCGTATGATGAGTAAGTTCTCCGGTTTATAAAAAGCATATCTGCCAACTGTTGCTGTGTGTAATCGTGGTCTTCACGCAAATCTTTTAATCTTGTATAAATCATTTAAATCACCTAAGAAAATTATACGTGGCATAAATCTTGCCATTGATTTTTGGCAAGAATCGTGGCATAATTCATTTAAGAGGTGATTAATATGGCTGATTACAAGTCAATGTACTATAAATTATTCAATGAAGTTACCGATACTATTGAACGTTTACAAAAAATTCAGCAGGAATGTGAAGAACTGTACATAAAAAGCGAAGAAGACAATTTAAAAAATTTTGAAATATACAAAGATGATAAAAACTAAAAGCCACCGCTGCTGCGGTGGCTTTCTTTATTTTTGTTTTCAATTATTTAACGCCGTACTGTTCGTAGTATGCATCGATTGCTGCTTTGATTGTGTCGTCAATAACAACTTCGCCGTTAACTTCTTTGTTCCAGAGTGCTTCAACAACGTCGTTCATATCAACGATAGCTGCTGTTTCAAAGCCGTAAAGGTCTTTAACTTCGTCAAGAGCAACTTTTTCGCCGCCTTTGCCAACTTCCATACGGTTGAGGGAAACCATAAGGCCAACAATTGTTACATCTGCTGCACCGCGTACTTTTGGAACTGTTTCTTCCATGGATTTGCCGCTTGTTGTAACGTCTTCAATCATGATAACTCTGTCGCCGTCCTGAAGTTTGCTGCCAAGGAAGCTGCCTTTGTCTGCGCCGTGGTCTTTTTCTTCTTTACGGTCGGAGCAGTAACGTACTTCTTTGCCGTACAGTTCGCTGTATGCCATAGCTGTAACTACTGCAAGAGGGATGCCTTTGTAAGCTGGTCCGAACAATACGTCAAAATCGTCACCGTATGTGTTGTGGATAGCTTTTGCGTAGTATTCACCAAGTTTTTTAAGCTGGCTGCCTGTTACATAACCGCCTGCATTCATAAAGAATGGGGACTGACGGCCGCTTTTGAGTGTAAAGCTGCCAAATTTAAGCACTTTGCTGTCTACCATAAAATCGATAAACTCTTTTTTATACTGTTCCATGATTTTATATCTCCTTAATGTTTATATCTTGTATCTGAAGTTTAATTTTCCACCTCATCAGTCACTTTCAGTGACAGCTTCTCCTCAAGGAGAAGCCTTTTGAATGAAACAAAATTACTCAGCAAAATCTGCCATACATCTTCTGTAAGCTGCAACAGGGTCTTCTGCTTTTGTGATAGGACGGCCAACTACGATGTAGTCTGTGCCGATTTCCTTTGCTTTTGCAGGTGTTGTAACACGAACCTGGTCGCCAACATCGCCGTCAGCAAAACGAACACCAGGTGTAACTGTAAGGAAGTCTTTGCCTACAGCTTCTTTTACCATGCCTGCTTCCAGTGGGGAGCAAACGATGCCGTCAAGGCCTGCTTCTTTAGCGTTTTTAGCATAGTGAACAATTGTGTCGTTGATGGAAGCATTGATAAGAAGTTCTTTCTGCATTCTTTCTTCGCTTGTGGATGTAAGCTGTGTAACAGCAATAACAAGCGGTCTTGTGCCGTCTTCGCGCATAACGCCTTCAAGTGCTGCTTTCATCATGTCGATTGTGCCTGCTGCGTGTACGTTAACAATGTCTGCACCAAGGCCGGAAAGGCTGCGCATGCCGCCTTTAACTGTGTTTGGAATATCATGAAGTTTAAGGTCAAGGAACACGTTGTGACCGCGTGCTTTAACTTCTTTAACGATGGATGGGCCTGCAGCATAGAAAAGTTCCATACCGATTTTTACAAATGGTTTTTCTTCTGTGAATTTATCGAGAAAGGACAGAGCAGTTTCAGCATCTTTAAAGTCCAGTGCGATAATAACATCTCTTTTCATTGGTGGGGTTCTCCTTTATGTAATGTATTTATACTTTTAAACGGCTCCTCTTGTGAGGGGTCCCCCTGTGAGGGGAATGTCACGGAGTGACAAGGGGTGTGCCGTCTGCGGCGAGCAACTGTCAGCGTCTGCTGACTGAGGGGTAGTCTCTCCCTCCGTCAACTTTGTTGACACCTCCCTCATCAGAGGGAGGCCTGTTATTTTTTTATTTGAATGAAGCACCGATGATATCGTTGATATCTTTAATGCCGTATTTTTCCATTACGCGTGGTAAATCTTCGATAATTTCTTTACATGCATATGGGTTTTTAAGGTTTGCTGCACCAACCTGAACAGCTGTTGCACCTGCCATCATCATTTCAATAACGTCTTCAGCGGAGGAAACACCGCCCTGACCCATAATAGGGATGTTAACAGCTTTAGCTACCTGATGTACCATTCTGAGTGCAACAGGTAAAATTGCAGGGCCGGAGAAACCGCCCATTGTGTTTGCAATGATTGGTTTGCCTGTTTTAAGGTTGATTCTCATGCCAAGCAGTGTATTGATCATGCTGATACCGTCTGCACCTGCGTCTTCCGCTGCTTTTGCAATGGAAACAATGTCTGTTACGTTTGGAGAAAGTTTGATGTATACAGGTTTTGTTGTAACTTCCTTAACTCTTTTTGTAACTTCGTAAACGTTTTTAGGGTCTGTACCAAAAGCCATGCCGCCGCCGTGTACGTTAGGGCAGGAAACATTAACTTCGATAATGCCAACCTGGTCTTCCTTGTCAATGCGTTCACAGCAGTAAACATAATCTTCAATTGCATAGCCTGAGATATTTGCAATAACCTTTTTGTTGAAAATCTTTTTAAGGTCAGGCAGTTCCTTGTTTATAACAGCATCAATACCCGGGTTCTGCAGACCAACGGAGTTAATCATGCCCATTGGTGTTTCAGCAATACGAGGTGTAGGGTTGCCGAACTGGCCAACCTTTGTTGTGCCTTTAAAGCTGAAAGTGCCAAGGATGTTGATATCGTAAAAATCGGCAAATTCCTTGCCGAAGTTGAATGTGCCGGAAGCAGGAATTACAGGGTTGTCAAGTGTCCAGCCTGAAAGTGTAACCTTTGTGTTTACCATATAATTTCCTCCTTAAGCAAGATAGGGCCTTCTTTGCAGATGCGTTTGTAGCCTGTAAGTGTTTTACAGCTGCAGCCCATGCAGCCGCCAAAGCCGCAGCCCATTCTTTCTTCAAAAGAAAGCTGACCGGAACATTCGGTTGCATTTGAAATAGCTTTAAGCATTGGTTCAGGACCGCAGGTGTAGAAATAGTCATAATCTGAAAGTGTTTTGATAACATCTGTTACAAAACCTTTTGTACCATAGCTGCCGTCATTTGTTGTTACATAAACGTCACAGCCAAGTGCCTTGAATTCTTCTTCGCCAAACACATCGTCCTTGCTTGTGAAGCCAAGGATAACTGTTGGCTGTTTGCCCTGCTGTACAAGCTGCTTTGCAAGGTTGTACATTGGTGGTGTGCCAACGCCGCCGCCTATTACCAGCGGTCTGTTACTTTCTGCTTTGATTGTAAAACCATTGCCCAGACCTGTAAGTACGTCAAGCTGGGTGCCGATTTCCATTTCTGCCATTTTTTCTGTGCCTGCACCTACCACCTTGTAGATAATGTAGATATTTTTTTCGTCCCAGTCACAGATGGAAATTGGTCTTCTGAGATAGAAGCCTTCAATTTCAATATTGATAAACTGACCCGGTGCTGTGATAAAGCTTGTATCACCGCAAAGTGTCATATAATACACATCTTTTGCAATTTTTTTATTTTCTGCAACTGTGTATATGCCTCTTTTATACATAGGGGAACTCTCCTTTCTCCCATTTGTTGTTTTTTTAACATTGTTTTTTCAATATATAGGCGGATTCATCATCCGCCTGTATATTTTATTCTGTTATTTTTTTACCTTTTAAAAGTTCCGCTTATTTTTCGTCAATTGTGGAAACTTTGAGTGTCATTTCTTCCAGAACATCAAGCAAAGCATTTACAGTTGAAAGGCTGGAGAAGAGAGGTACGTTGTTTTCAACTGTGTAACGGCGGATAAGGAAACCGTCGTGATGTGTGTCAGCGCCTACATCCTGTGTGTTTACAACATATGTTACATAACCTTTTGTAAGGCTTTCGATAATGTCGTTGCCGCCTTCGGAAATTTTCTGTTTAACTCTTGTTTTGATGCCGTGTTCTTTGAGGAATTTGGCAGTACCTGCTGTAGCTTCAATGTTGAAACCAAGGTCGTAGAAGCGTCTGATAAGGTAGAGTGCTTTTTCTTTGTCCTTATCAGCAAGTGTTACAAAGATTGTGCCGTAGTTCTGCACCTTGATGCCGCTTGCCTGCAATGCTTTGTAGATTGCGCGGTGAAGGTTGCGGTCATAACCGATTGCTTCCCCTGTGGATTTCATTTCAGGTGAAAGGTAAGCGTCGAGACCACGGATTTTGCTGAAGGAGAATGTTGGTGCTTTTACATAGAAGCGTTTTGCAGGTTCCTGAACATATGTGCCGTAGCCCAGTTCTTTAAGGGAGTGACCAAGCATAACCTTTGTTGCAATGTTTGCCATTGGAACACCTGTTGCTTTGGACAGGAACGGTACTGTACGGGAGGAACGTGGGTTAACTTCGATTACATAAACATTGTCGTTTTCGTCAACGATGAACTGAATGTTGAACAAACCTTTGATGCCTATGCCAAGACCAAGCTTGATTGTGTATTCTTCAATTGTCTTTTTAACCTTTGGGGAAACACTGTAAGCAGGGTAAACGCTGATGGAGTCACCGGAGTGAACACCTGTTTCTTCAATGTGTTCCATAATACCAGGGATAAATACATCAACACCGTCGCAGATAGCATCGGTTTCAAGTTCTTTACCGATGATGTATTTGTCAACGAGAACAGGCTGGTCTTCGTCAACAAGTACAGCTGTCTGGAGATATTTTTTAAGGTCGTCATCACTGTTTACAATCTGCATTGCACGGCCGCCAAGAACGTAGGACGGGCGAACAAGCACAGGGTAACCGATGCGGTTTGCAACTTTGATGCCGTCCGGGATGTTTGTAACAGCCTGTCCTTCAGGTTCAGGAATATCAAGTGTGTGCATGATTTTTTCAAAGCTGTCACGGTTTTCTGCTCTTTCGATAGCGTCAACGTCTGTACCAACAATTGTAACTCCAAGTTCTTTAAGGTCGTTTGCAAGGTTGATAGCTGTCTGGCCGCCGAGAGATACTACAACACCGTCCGGTTTTTCCATTTCAATTACGTTCATAACATCTTCTACTGTGAGTGGTTCAAAGTAGAGTTTGTCAGCTGTTGTGTAGTCTGTGGAAACTGTTTCAGGGTTGTTGTTTATGATAATAGCTTCGTAGCCGGCTTCCTTGATTGCCCATACAGCGTGTACTGTGGAGTAGTCAAATTCCACGCCCTGACCGATACGGATTGGGCCGGAGCCGAGCACGAGGATTTTCTTTTTGTCTGTTACGATGCTTTCGTTTTCGCCATGGTAGCAGGAGTAGAAGTATGGCACATAGTCCTGCTGATGTTCCACATTGTCAACAATGCGGTAGATTGGCAGGATGCCGTGTTCTTTACGGAAACGGAATACATCCAGTTTGTTCATGCCCCAGAGTTTGCCGATGTAGCTGTCAGAGAAGCCTTTGTCTTTAGCCTGTCTCATAACGCTGACATCTTTTACACCGTTTTTAACTGTTTCTTCAAAGTCGACAGTTTCGCGGAGTGTCTGGATGAATGGTTCAACAATTTTTGTTGCTTCCCATATTTCGTGGTTTGTTGCACCTTTGCGGATAGCTTCGCACAGAGCGAAAAGTCTTTCGTCTGTCGGTGTGGCAATTTCAACCAGCAGGTCTTCTTTGGACCAGTCTTTGAACTTTTTCATTTCAAAGTGGTCAACACCGATTTCAAGGCCGCGTACTGCCTTGAGCATAATTTCTTCAACAGACTGACCAAGGCTCATAACTTCGCCTGTTGCCTTCATCTGTGTGGAAAGCTTTTTGGAAGCAGATGTGAATTTATCGAATGGGAAACGTGCAACCTTTGCAACCTTGTAGTCGATTGCAGGTTCGATTGATGCAGGAATACCGCTGATGGAGATTTCGTCAAGTGTAAGGCCTACTGCAATTTTTGCTGTTACGCGTGCAATTGGGTAAGCTGTTGCTTTGGAAGCCAGAGCAGAGGAGCGGGATACACGAGGGTTGATTTCAATAAGGTAGTATTCCATGCTGTCAGGCTTGAGAGCAAACTGAACGTTGCAGCCGCCTGCGATTTCAAGGTGGCAGAGAATTTTGAGTGCAGATGCTTTAAGCATTGCTTTCTGTTCTGCAGTGATTGTCTGGCAAGGAGCAAAAACAATGGAGTCACCTGTATGAACGCCAACAGGGTCAAAGTTTTCCATGTCGCAGATTGCAATTGCTTTGCCGGAAGCGTCACGCATAACTTCAAATTCAATTTCCTGATAACCTTTTACTGATTTTTCAACCAGAACCTGATGAACAGGGGAAAGTGCCAGAGCATGTTCGATTTTTTCGAGGAATTCTTCTTCGTTGTCAGCAAAGCCGCCGCCTGTGCCGCCAAGTGTAAATGCAGGACGGAGAACAACAGGGTAGCCGATGTTCTTTGCAGCTTCAACGCCTTCTTCAATTGTGTGCACGATTTCGGACGGGATAACAGGTTCGCCCAGTTCTTCACACATGTTTTTAAACAATTCTCTGTCTTCAGCTTTTTTGATGGAGTCAATTTTTGTACCGAGAACTTCCACCTGACATTCGTCAAGGATACCTTTTTCGCCAAGCTGTACGCAAAGGTTAAGGCCTGTCTGACCGCCAAGGCCCGGAACGATAGCGTCAGGTCTTTCATAACGGATAATTCTTGCCACATATTCCAGTGTAAGAGGTTCCATATAAACCTTGTCAGCCATCTTTGTGTCTGTCATGATTGTAGCAGGGTTGGAGTTGATAAGAACAACTTCGTAACCTTCTTCTTTCAAAGCAAGGCATGCCTGTGTGCCTGCATAGTCAAATTCCGCTGCCTGACCGATAACGATAGGGCCGGAACCTATAACCAAGATTTTTTTAATGTCTGTTCTTTTTGGCATATTGTTTTAAACGCATTGACCTGCGTTTTTCCTCCTTACTTTACTTCCTCAAATTTATTGTAAACTGCCTCGCCGTCATAAACGGTAAGCAGCACATCGCCATACAGTGTTTTGCCAAGGAACGGTGTGAACTTGCCTTTGGAAACAAAGTCCCTGCTGTCCACCACAAATTCCTTATCAGGGTCAACCACCACAAAATCCGCCTTTTCGCCCACTGTAATGCCTGCAGGCAGGCCAAATTTTGTTCTTGGGTTGATGCTCATTATCTCGGCCAGTTTTTCCATTGTGATGTAGCCGCGTTTTACCATGTAGGTGTTCATTGCGGCAAAGCTGGTTTCGATGCCCACAACACCCATGTTGCTTTTTTCGAGGCCTCTTGATTTTTCTTCCTCGGAATGTGGTGCGTGGTCGGTTGCGATAACCTCGATTGTGCCGTCCTGCACGCCTTTTATCAAAGCGTCACGGTCAGCTGCCGAGCGGATTGGCGGGTTCATTTTCCAGCGTCCGTGTTCCTCCAGGTCCATATCGCAGAATGCAAGGTAATGCGGTGCAGTTTCGCAGCTTACAGGCAGGCCTTCTGCCTTTGCCTTGCGCACAAGGTCTACTGTTTCTTTTGTGGAGATGTGGCATACATGATACTGAACACCTGTTTTTCTTACCAGTTCAATGTCGCGTTCCACCTGTTTCCATTCGCTTTCGCTGGAGATGCCGCGGTGACCGTGAAGACGGGCGTATTCGCCGTCGTGAATGTAGCCGCCAAACAGCAGGCTTTCATCTTCGCAGTGTGCAACAACCGGTTTGCCCAGTGCTTTCGCCTTTTCCATTGCGGTAAGCATCATTTCGTCCTTCTGAACTCCTTTGCCGTCATCGGAAAACGCAAAGCATTTGTCATAAAGTTCTTCAAAATTTACAAGTTCTGCGCCTTTTTCCCCTTTGGTAATGGAAGCATACGGCAAAACCTTTATCACAGCATCCCTGTTGATAATTTCCTGCTGAAGCGCCATGTTTTCTGCGTTGTCAGGAACAGGGTTTAAGTTTGGCATGCTGCAGACAAGTGTAAAACCGCCTTTAGCTGCTGCCTGTGTGCCTGTATGTATGGTTTCTTTATAAAAAAAACCAGGCTCACGCAAATGCACATGTACATCTGCGAAACCCGGCAATATAAACAAACCCTGTCCGTCGACAACAGGAACATTTTCAGAGGCAGCAATACCAGCACCAATAGAAGAAACTGTGCCGTTTAAAACCAACATATCAGCCTGCTCAAGTGCGTTGTTGTGATACACTTTAGCGTTTTTTATCAATACGTTCAGCATAGTTTTCTCCTTTGTCTGTTATATGTAAGCACTATGAGTGCTATTATGAATATACTCTCAATACATTATACATTATTTTTATAATATATCCAAGATGTAAAACACATATTTTTACATATTTTTTTGTTTTTTCCTGAAAAAAAGCGTACAGCAAATGTGTACGCTTTTCATCTTCTGAAACCTAATTTATTTTATCATAAAAATATATTTAGTCAATATCTGTCAGGGGTATAAACCGCCCGTTTTGCATTATTCTGCTTATTGTACAAAATAATCGTCACCGTCAGGGACATTGTCTGTCACACTGCCCTCAGTGTTGCGGAAAATTACCATTTCCACCATATAGTCATTTTTAAGTTTTGCGGAAATTGCTGCAAGGTCTGCTGCGTCGTAGTCCGCCTGTGTGCCTGTAAGCACCAGGTTGGCCGCACCCAGACGCTGCGGTGCAACAATATATTTTGACACATCGCCGCCGTTTACCGCAGCAATGTCAAATTCAAAGAATGCATCGCCGCCAAAAGCCGCAACCTTGTTTTCCATTGTGTCAATAAAGCCCTGCAGCTGTGCCTGAAGTGCACTTTCGCTTACGCCGAAATCGCGTTTGTCAAGGCTGTAGCCTGTAGGCAGCTGGACTGCGGAGAATATAAAGTCCCTGATGCCGAACTGTGTTTTTATCTCCTGCACAAGTTCGTCAATGTACTGCTGCATAACGCTGCTTGCAGGGTTTGCCCAAGGTTTGCCCCCAAGTTCCTTGGAGGTATCCAGCCAGTTCATGTCTGTGCCCTGATATTTTACCGCAGTTGTTCTGTCGATAACAGGTGCATTTTTGTCCTGGAAGGCATAAAGGTTTGCCACAACGGTGATGTCCTGCTGTGCAAAGATGTCCACAACCATTTTTACATCAATAAGCTGGTTGTGCTTTGCCTGGGAACCTATGGCGGTTTTGGTGTCGTAATGGATAAAGCCGTCCGCATTTTTGAGGGTAATAACTGCATAGTCAACACCCTTTGCCTTAAGCTCTGCCGCCTGCTGTTTTATTGCCGCTTCGCTTGTAAGGCTGTAAACCTCCACCTTGCTTACCACTTTGGTTGTCTGCACAATGTCGTTCTGAACATCTCCCGGATTTGCGGTAGGTTCAATTTCTTCCCCCGGTGTAGGTGTAGGCTGTGCAGGTGGCTGGCTTATGACAGGGGCTGGTCTGTCCTTGATGCTGCCTATCATTTCCACAACTGCAGGTGCACCGAAAAAGCCCAGTGCCAGCAAAGCACCGAAAGCAAACACAATGCTGAATACCTTTTTGGCAGTGCGTTTTCTGCTGTATTTTTTGCCCGACAGGCTGGTATTTCGTTTTATTTTTATTGGTTTGTTTGCCATAATGGCCTCCGATAAATTAATTGTCCTTTTTTAAAATGCAACCATATGACCTATAAGTCCGTAGATGCCCAGCGCAAGAATTGAAATGTAGATAAGGGTGATAGGCAGGCCCCTGAAAGCTTCAGGAACCCTGTCGTGGGCGATTTTTCTTTCACCTTCACTGATAAGGATAATTGCAAGGAAATAACCGATGCTGCTGCCCAGTGCAAACACAACGCTTTCAGCAAGGTTCATACCCTGATAAACAGTGAGTATAACTGTGCCCACAATGGCGCTGTTTATACTTGCACTTGTTACAGAGCGCACAACATCTTTAAAACGGTTGCCCAGAATTATGCTGAGCAACACAATTACAACAATGTAGCTTACTGTACAGGCTGCAACAACAATGGCAGGCAGTACAAAACGGCGGTATGCACCAAAGCCTGCAATGTCAACCAGCGGCATTGCAAAGTATACAATGACAACTGTCATGAGCTGGAACACTGTGAGTGCCGCACAGAAATAGCTTGTGCTTTTTTTGGAGTCATGGAGCATTCGCAGACCGCTGCTGATGCCCAGTGCACGGGTGAACACCGCGTTCTGTGTGCCTGCTGCAACAAGGGCCAAGCCGAAATAACTAATCAGCATCTCGATTATATCGTTCATCGTGCATAGCCTCCACTTCCACTTTGTATTTATAGTTTTTGATAAGCTGTGCCCACAAAGCACTCAGCAGCGCAATGATAAGAAAACCGCCGAAGGTGTTGTGTGCCATTGGCAGAGGGGCAAAGCCGATAAGTTTTACGCCAAGAAGGGTGCCGTAACCCAGAAATTCCCTTACGGCACTTATAATAATGCAGGCAACTATAAAACCTGCTGTGTTTCTGAGACCGTTGATTATCGAATAGAGCAGAGATTCTTTTCTGGTCTTTTCAAAGTTTTTTACAATAAGCGGGTCAACTACCATAATAGGCAGATACACACCCAGCACCAGCACCGTTGCACCCAGAAGTTTGTACATGTAGTAGTAAACAAAACTGAACACAATTGCCGAAATAAACGGATAGAAAAATGTTTTGAGCGGCATGCTCATACGTCTGGTAATAAGGTTTGTTACAATTCTGGTTGGTGTAAGCAGAAAAAACACTGCAATGCAAAGCAGAATGCCGTTGTGCACTGTGGTTGCCGCAACAACCAGCGGTGCAAGAGCAAGCCCTTTTACAAAAACAGGGTTGGACAAAAACACCTTGCGGCGTCTTACAGTGTCTTCCCAGTTGGAGTAAAGGTAGGAATAGTCTTTATTTTTCATTTTTCTTTCCTGCCTTTCTCTGCTGTTTCTGCTGTTCTTCCAGCTTTAAGATTTCATTTATATCAATTGTTCTGGTTGAATAGATAACATCGTCAAGGTTGTCTTCCGCTTCACTGATAAGTTTCATTGTGCCGGCGCGGCGTGTTGATGCGGCCGCCTCCTGCGGCTGTGGCGGTTCAGCAGTTTCAGGCTGTGGCACAGATTCATCTTTTTCAACTTTAACGCGGTCCTTGCGGCTTACCATGCGTTCAATGTAACCATCCATTGTGTTTACGATAAGCAGTGCAAAGCAGGTGCCGATTTCAAAACTGCCGTAGTAGCGGAACAGCATGCCCATTACACCGCACAGTATGCCGAAAATTATTTTTGCCTTTGGTGTGTGAGGTGTTGTGGTAGGCTCGCTCAGCATGAACAAAGCTATAAAGAACACCTGACCGTTGAGCATTTCCAGCAGAAAGCTGTCAAAATGTGAAAAACCGTAGATACGCGGAAATACAAAGGCAATCACACCGCAGGTTGCAAGAAATGTAACAGGCACATGCCAGGTGATGCGTTTTTTGAACATAAGGTACAGACCAAGCACAGTTATCAGTATTACAAAGTCAGCACCCATTGATGCAGGGTAGTTGCCCAGCAGCAGCTGAAAGGTGTCATACGCAGGCACCGCACCGTCTTTGAGCAGGCTTGCGTTGGATGCTGTTGCAAATGCGGTTCTGCCGCTGAAAAAGTCCACCTTTGTAAAAGGTTTTACTGCGGAGAACACAGCATCAGGCCAGTTAACCGCCGCACAGCACATTGCAAGGGCTGCAAGGTTGAAAGGGTAAACGTCCTTGCCGCCAAACAGATGCTTGCCCACCAGAATGGTGATTACAACTGTAACAGCCACCACATAAACAGGTACGCTTACAGGCAGCATAAGACAGAATATGATTGCCGACAGAATGCTGGAGTTGTCGTGGCCGTCAAAGTCCTGTTTGCGGACCATGGAAACCATCACATCCACAATGCGCGCTGTCACAAGAGCAACCGCATTGAGCAGCAGCACACGGGGACCGTACAGCACAGTGCCGCAGAATATAAGCGGCAGCAGGGCAATCATCATATATTTATCGTGATTTCTTCTTCTAAGATTAGTCATAAAATAACTCTCGGTTTCTTTTAAATTTTAAGGCTGTCAATTGCAGCTTTTACATCCTGTGCACCAAACACATAGCTGCCTGCAACCAGCAGGTTTGCACCGTTTTCGGCACACAGTCTGCCTGTTGTGCCGTTTATGCCGCCGTCAACTTCTATGTAAAGGTCATTGAGGCCGCGGCGTTTTGCTTCTTCGCTGATGGCTTTCAGCTTGCCAAGGGAATTTTCCATAAAGCCCTGACCGCCAAAACCCGGTTCAACGCTCATAACAAGCACAAGGTCCAGCTGGTCAAGATAAGGAAAAACCGCTTCGGCAGGTGTTGCAGGCTTGATAACCAGACCTGCCTTTTTGCCGCAGCTTTTGATGATGGAGATTGTTTCTGCAACATCGCTTTCACTTTCAATATGGAAAGAAACAAGGTCTGCACCTGCTTCGCAGAATTTTTTTGCATAAAGGTGCGGTTTTATAATCATAAGATGTACATCAAAAAATGCATCGGTCACCTTTCTCAGACTTTTCACAACAGGAATGCCGTAGGAAATGTTTGGCACAAAGACGCCGTCCATAACATCAATGTGCAGCATATCTGCACCGTTGTCCATTACAAGTCTGCAGTCGCGTTCAAGGTTTGCAAAGTCTGCGGAAAGAATTGATGGGGATACCTTTGTCATTTTAATTTACCTCGTTATATATGTAAAATCTGCCGGCAGAAACATCTGACATATGCGCACATTTCTGCCTGCATTGCAGTTTTTTGCTGCATAAGGGCACAAATGCCCATACTATAATATTTTATTATACATACTATCCCGATAAAAATCAATTAAATAGGAAAGGTTTAACATTTTGGAAAAAATTTTTTCACAAATATCGGAACAGAACACAGCAGAGTGACACCGAAAACAAAAGCCTCCACCGGCAGAGCAAACCTTAAGTAAACAAAAAAAGATGTCATTCTGAGGCATTTATGCCGAAGAATCTCCCGGTTTTACCGGGCACCCAGATTCTTCGCTACGCTCAGAATGACATTTTATTATATCAGGTTAACGGCATTATATTTTCTTTATCCCAGGATGCAGTCTTTGTGTGTAAATTTATCGTTTTTATCCGCCTCTCTGCCAAGATAAGCTTTGGAATAAACTATTCCCCGTAAATTTCAAGGTTTCTCTCCAGCGTTTTCAGCCCGCGGAAACCAAAAGCACGGCTTTTGTAAACCTGCGCCACTGTGGCTTTTTCCACCCTGCTCACAATGTTGTGGCTGAACAGGTTGCTGTCGGTGCAGATATCCCTGTTGTAAGGGCACACCTTCTGGCATATATCGCAGCCGAACACGGTTTTTGCCTTTCGCAGAATATCGGTTTCCTTTTCTGTCAGCTGACCTTTTTTCTGACTTATGTGGGAGGCACAGTTTTCGCAGCTGACCTTGCCGTCCTTTACCGCACCGCCAGGACAGGCAGCCGCGCAGCGTCCGCAGTGACAGCAGCCTTTTACATCACACAGAACAGTATCTGTTTCCATGTCGGTGACAATTTCGCCGATAAACACAAAGCTGCCCCATTTTTCCGTTATAAGCAGACTGTTGTCACCTTTTACCCCCAGCCCTGCCTTTGCGGCCATATCCACCTCATCAATGGGGGAGGCATCCGCAAAAGGTTCAAAGGAATAGTCAGGGTAGGCGGTTTTAAGGTCGGCACATATGGATTTTAGTTGCTCCATTGCCACTATGTGATAATCTTCTACCGCACAGTATGCACTTATGTTACCTTCCATGGCAGTTTTGTTGTAATAAGGGAAAATTATGGCGATTGCCGCCCTGGAATTTTGTGGTAATCTGGCCTTTGAACGCACCTCAAAAAGGTTTAAATGTTGAAAACTTACACAGGAAAAATCTGCCAGATTATAACTTTTTAATATACTTTCCATGGCAAAATTAACCTTTCTTAACATTGTTTGGCAAAATAATACACTATTTTAGTGCAAAAATACAGAGTTTTTGCGAAAAATTTTGTTAAAAACATTAAAGTTGCAACTTTTACTTGACAAAAATACGAGTTTTTAACAGTTTCAACAGAGTTTTCAACAAACTGCAGTTTAAAACCCCTTCCTATTGTTAAAAACTGCCCCGAATGTTGAAAACTTAAAGTTTTTTGTTGAAAACTTTGAGATATTACAAACTGTAATTCAAAAAAATTATCATGGTGAAAATATCTTCACACAATGTTCATATTTTGCCTAAATACCTGCATTTTGGCAGTTTTGAGTTTTCAACATGCTGTGGAAAACTGTGTTTAAAACTTTACAATCAGTAATTCTGCCTTTTCTTTTTTTGATTATTCCAGCCTGTTTCGGCAGTTATTTTATGCATTATTATCCCATTTAAACAGTATGGTGTTGAAAAATAATTTAAAAGGTGTATACTATTTAAAGGTATTGTTTTATATAATATTAATCTACGGTTAAGGAGAATATATATAATGAGTGAATGTACACATGACTGCAGCAGCTGCTCCAGCAACTGTTCAGAAAGAACTGCACCTCAGAAAGACAAACTTAACGAACTTTCCAGCGTTAAGAAGGTTATTGGTGTTATAAGCGGCAAAGGCGGCGTTGGCAAAAGCCTTGTAACAAGTATGCTTGCTGTTTTAAGCCAGAGAAACGGCTACAACACAGCTGTGCTTGACGCTGACGTTACAGGCCCGTCCATCGGCCAGACTTTCGGCGTGCACAAAAAAGTGCTTGGCAACGAAGTTGGCATGCTGCCAAACATTAGCAAAACAGGCATTCAGCTTATGACTGCAAACTTTATGCTTAAGGAAGAAACAGACCCTGTTGTATGGCGCGGTCCTGTTATCGCAGGCGTTATCAAACAGTTCTGGACAGAAGTTATCTGGAACGATGTAGACTTTATGTTTATCGACATGCCTCCGGGAACAGGTGACGTTCCGCTTACAGTTTACCAGTCAATCCCTGTTGACGGAATTATCATTGTTGCTTCCCCACAGGAACTTGTTGGCATGATTGTTGAAAAAGCTGTTAAGATGGCAAACATGATGAATGTGCCTATTCTTGGTATTGTTGAAAACATGAGCTATGTGAAATGCCCTGACTGCGGCAAGAAAATTTATGTTTTCGGCGAAAGCAAAGTTAAGGAAACAGCAGACAAATATAACCTGCCTGTACTTGCACAGATTCCAATTGACCCACAGCTTGCAAAAAATTGCGACCAGGGTGTAATTGAACTGTTTGAAGGCGATTATATGGACTCAGCATTTGCTGAAGTTGAAAAACTTTTGAGCGAAAAATAATACAGAACAAAAGAAAGACGATGTCAGAAAAGCGACATCGTCTTTTTTATTATGTATTTTTTACGGGACGTACATGAGCCATCCCTTGCAAAACATACAGCATATATTTGTATATGTGATATTTATATTCAGTGCACCTGCAGTGAGCACTCATATGCCTGATTTGTTCACCACAGCAAGCCTGTTTTCGCAATTCCAGGCGAAATGGGCGCTGCCTGCCTCAGCGGCAGTTTTGGTCACTTTTGCTGCCAAAAGTGACGTCCGAAGGACAAACATTCTTTGATACTTTCTTTAAAGAAAGCACATACCGCCTACACCCACCGTGGGCTGTCAGATATAACCGCCTGTCCTTTTTCAAGGCTTTTTGCCACATCAATTGTGCGCTGGTTGCGGCTGCCTTTAAACTTTAAGTCCATGCTTTTTTCGCTTTCGATAAACGGCCCGTCAATGAGGATATCCACCTGCTGCAGCAGTTTGTATTTGTCGTCAGCCGTATCTTTTACAAGTGCTTCATACAGATATCCTGTAAAGGCACAGATTTCATATCCCAGCTTTTTGAGTTCCGCTGACAGCACTGCAAATTCCTTTGGCTGACAGAAAGGGTCGCCGCCTGACAGGGTAACCCCTTTAATCATAGGGTTTTTCTTTATCATTGCAATAATTTCTGCCACGGTGTAGTCGGTGCCTGTGCCGAAAGGATGGGTTTCGGGGTTGTGACAGCCTTTGCAGTTGTGTACACAGCCCTGGGCAAAAATTACAAAACGGAAGCCCGGGCCGTCGGTGATGCTGTTTTTGTTGAAACCTGCTATATTGAGAGATGTATTTTCCATATTATCCACCTTAAAGGGTTATTTTTTGCCGTATACGGCAAGGACTGTTTTTACAATGCCGCAAAGCACAATAAAAACCGCAATTACCGCCATACATATTGCATAGAAAAATTCCAGCGGAAACATATTTATCATTATGCTTACCGCAGGGTCAAGCAGCCACAGGTCGTTGGTAAAAAACACCTTGTGGAAGCCTATCCAGAACTTCTGGAAGTTGGTGATTATCATTATGCCAAGTGCCGCCACCACCAGCACAAGCCCCACTGCCACATATTTATATTTACGGTTCAATGTTGCCATTGCCGCCTTTGCGCCGTCCTTTTTAAGCACAAATGCGGTCATTGCTGCAACAGCTGCCCCAAGGGCAGAAGCGATGTATATAACGCCCAGATATAAATTTTTAACATCAATCATATGCAGTTTTTCCCGCTGGTCAAAGATTTCTCTCTGCACACCTTTTACCTCGTACTGCATATCAAGATTCTCCCTGCCTCCTGCCATGTAGGACAGCAAACCGTCGGTAACCGCCATAAGGTCGTCCTTTGCAATGCCGATATACTCTGCTGTGTCAAGCTTGTCGTACTGACGGCTGAAAAACGGACGGAACTGGCTTACCCCGATTACGCTGAACATTAACAGCGCCACAAAGGTAAAGGGAAGAATAAGGTTGTAAAAAAGTTTTTTCATATAGGCCTCGTAAATTAAGTTTGTACAGTTATAAGAATAACACTAAACTACCTTGAGTGCAATATAAAACGGAACAGCCGGTTCCGCTGTAAATCATATACGCTTTCCGCATACAGAAAACCACCGCCCCAAACAGAAAACGGAGCGGTGGTTTTTTATGTATTGAGGTTTAGTTATTGCAAGATTAAGCGCCGCCAAGGTAAGCTTTTTTGATTTCATCACTTTCCTTAAGCTCTTCCCCTGTGCCTGTGAGAACCACACGGCCGCTTTCCAGAACATATGCTCTGTCAGCAATGGAAAGTGCCATTTCGGCGTTCTGTTCAACAAGAAGAATTGTTGTGCCCATTTTGTGGAATTCCTTGATGATGTCAAAGATGCCCTGTACCAGAATTGGTGCAAGACCCATTGAAGGTTCGTCGAGGATAAGCAGGTCCGGGTGACTCATCATAGCACGGCCCATAGCCAGCATCTGCTGCTCGCCGCCCGACAAAGTGCCTGCAACCTGATTTTCACGTTCTTTAAGGCGTGGAAAATGGTTGTAAACGCTTTCAAGGTCTGCTGCCATATCATCGCCTTTTGTATAAGCACCCATCTCCAGATTTTCCTTAACAGTCATCTGTAAAAAGATGCGGCGGCCTTCCGGCACATGGGCAAGACCTTTGGAAACCAGCTTGTAAGCTTCCACTTTGCCGATATCTTCGCCTTTAAACACAATATGACCTGTTTTGGAGCGGAGAAGACCTGATATTGTTTTGAGAATGGTGGATTTACCCGCGCCGTTTGCACCGATAAGGGAAACAATTTCTCCTTCGTGAACTTCAAAGGAAACATCCTTTATGGCGTGGATTTGTCCGTAGTAAACATTTATATTTTCAACTTTAAGCATTTGTTATTCCGCCTTTTTACCAAGATAAGCTTCGATAACCTTAGGGTTAGCCTTGATTTCTGCAGGTGTGCCCTTTGCGATGATTTCGCCGTAGTTGAGAACGCAGATACCTTCACAGATACCCATAACAAGGTTCATATCGTGCTCGATAAGCATAATTGCAATCTGGAATTCGTCACGGATGCGACGGATGTTTTCCATGAGTTCGGCTGTTTCACTTGGGTTCATGCCTGCAGCAGGTTCGTCAAGAAGAAGAATGTGCGGGTTGGTTGCCAGGGCACGCACAATTTCCAGTCTTCTCTGTGCGCCGTAAGGCAGGCTGCCTGCTTCGTGGTGACGCAGATCTGCCATGCCAAAGAAGTCAAGAAGTTCCTTTGCCTTGTCGTAGGCCTGTTTTTCGGTCTGTTTGTAGCCAAAACCGTGAGTGATGGAGGAAACAAAGTTTGTGTGCAGCTGGTTGTGCATACCGATTTTAACGTTGTCCATAACACTCATTTTGCCGAACAGACGAATGTTCTGGAATGTACGGGCAATACCCATTTTGCTAACCTGGTCGCAGCTTTTGCCCTTTGTGTCGTAGCCGTCCAGCAGAATTGTGCCGCGGGTTGGCTGATAAACGTTGGTCAAAAGGTTAAAAACCGTGGTTTTGCCTGCACCGTTAGGGCCGATAAGACCGCAGATTTCGGTTGGACCGATAGCAAGGTTTAAGTTGTTAACAGCGGTGAGACCGCCAAAGTCGATGCCAAGCTGATGTGTCTGCAGCACAGGTGGCTTGTGCATATCTTCGATTGGAACAATAGAATGGCTCGGAAGGGGAACCATAATTCTGTCAGGAGCTTTTACTGCCATATTATTTTTCCTCCTTCTTTACTTTTTTTGCCGCAAGTGTGTTTTTAACAAACTGCACAGGTGAATATTTGGCAATGAGCAGTTTGAGTTTTTCGTTGGATGTACCAAGCATCATTACGATAAGCACGATTGCATAGATAAGCATGCGGTAGTCCTGCAGTGAACGGAGCATTTCCGGAATAACTGCAATGAGTGCACCTGCGATAACGCTGCCGCGCACAGAACCGATGCCGCCCAGAACAACCATAACAAGAATTTCGATAGACTTGTTGTAGTCAAATGTGCCTGCGTTAATGATGGAGTAGTTGTGGCTGTACAAAACGCCTGCCATGCCTGCAAAGAAAGCGGCAAGGGCAAAAACCATAAGTTTGTATTTTGTTGCGTTGATACCCACGCTGGTTGCAGCGATGGTGTTGTCACGCAAGGCCTGAATTGCACGGCCGTGTTTTGATTTGGCAAGGTTGTTGATTACAAAAAGTGTAAGGAACACCAGAATGATGCCGTATGTAAAGGACGCGTCCTGAGGTACCCCTTTGAGACCGGAAGGACCGCCTGTAAAGTCGAGGTTGATGATGATGCTTCGGAGAATTTCACCGAATGCAAGGGTAACGATGGCAAGATAGTCACCTTTGAGGCGCAGAACAACCACGCAAACCAAAGCGCCGAACATTGCGCCAACAATGCCGCCTGCCAGCATGGAAAGCGGAAAACGCACCATAACAGGAAGGTTCGGGAACATATTTTTCATAAATATGGACAAAAGACCGCCTGTGTAGGCACCGATGGACATAAATGCGGCGTGGCCGAGGGACAATTCGCCAAGGAAACCGATAACAAGGTTTAATGATACTGCAAGTGTCACATTAACACAGATTGGCACAAGCAAGCTTTGCATATGTCTTGTTGCGTTGCCTGTGGCAACCATAACTGTAACTACAATATAAAACAATGCAACTATGGCATAGGTTATCAAGTTGTTTACAGTACTTTTTCTGAGTTTTGTCTTTTTCATACTGAACACCTATACCTTTTCGTTGATTTTTTTGCCAAGCAGGCCTGTAGGCTTGAGGCAGAGAACAAGAACCAGCACGCCAAAAACGATAGCGTCGGAAAGTTCTGTGGAGATGTAAGCTTTTGCAAGGTTTTCGATAACGCCAAGGAGAATGCCGCCAAGCATAGCACCCGGGATTGAACCGATACCGCCGAAAACAGCAGCTACGAAAGCCTTGATACCAGGCATTGAACCTGAATAAGGGCCGATAAAGCCGTATGTTGCACCAAAGAACACGCCTGCAACGGAAGCAAGGGCAGAACCGATTGCAAATGTGATGGTGATTGTGCGGTTAACACTGATACCCATAAGTTCAGCTGCATCACGGTCTTCACTCACTGCGCGCATTGCCTTACCAATCTTTGTTTTGTTGATAAACAGTGTAAGACCAATCATAATAACAAATGTAACAGCAAGTGTCATAATGCTTTCGCCGTTGATGGTCAGCTCGCCAAAATGCATTGGTTCCATTGTGATGATTTTTGGGAAACTTTTCTGTGTTGAACCGAAGATGAGCAGCGCAAGGGACTGCAGAAAGTAGGAAACACCGATTGCTGTGATGAGAACTGAAAGCGGTGGGGAGGAGCGCAGAGGTTTATATGCAATTCTTTCAATAAGAACGCCCATAACCACGCACACAATCACGCTGAGTCCAACACAAGCCACAACCGGCAAGCCCATGCTGTTGGCAGCAACGATAACGGTGAAAGCACCCACCATAATAACGTCACCGTGTGCAAAGTTGAGCATCTTTGCAATGCCGTATACCATTGTATAACCAAGGGCTATCAGGGCATAGATACTGCCCAGACTTAAACCGCTGATAAGGTTGGAAAGAAAATTCATAATAAACTCCGTTTTTATAAGACGGCATTTTCGGACAGATAGAAAATCTGCCCGAAAATACCTGTTTTTTATATTACACTTTAGGAAGATAACTTTTTATCTTTAAAATCATTTAACGTTGTCGTAGGAAACGTAAACGCCGTCAACGATAACAACAGCTGTTGCGTTTTTGTCTGGTTCGCCTTCTGGTGTCCACTGCATTGTACCTGTTGTACCAACAACTGTGATTTCTGTCATAGCTTTAATCATTTTTTCGTTGAATTCAGGGTCGTCAGGGTTTGTGTCTGCGTGTTTCATAGCTTCAACGATTGCGTATACAGCGTCGTATGCGTCTGCTGCAAACTGGTCAGGTGTGTAGCCGTAGTCAGCTTTGAATGCTGCTGTGAAGGATTTTGTAGGTTCTGTTTCGCTGTCTGCTGCGAATGGTGTAAGGAGCATAACGCCTTCTGTAAGTGGGAGGTTGTCTGCACCGATTTTTTCAAGGATACCGTCAAGACCGTCGCAGCCGAAGAATGTTACGTCGAGACCAACTTTGTCAGCCTGTGTGATGATGTATGCTGCTTCCTGTGCGTAGATTGGGAGGAAGAGAAGGTCAGCGCCGGAATCTTTAACTGCCTGAAGCTGTACAGAGAAGTCTGTGTTGGACTGGTCTGTAAATGCCTGTTCTGTTACAACATTGAGGCCGTTTTCTGCTGCTGTTGCAACAAAGGAGTTTCTGAGACCGTTGGAGTAGTCGTTGGATTTGTCATAGATAATTGCAACTTTTTCGCCAACTGCGTTGTCTTTGATAAAGTTTGCTGCGTAAAGGCCCTGTGCGGAGTCTTCGAAACAAACGCGGAAGCAGTTGTCGTACTGTGTACATTCAAGCTGTGAGCCGGATGGTGTAAGGAGAAGCATGCCGTCTTTAACTGCTTCTTCTGTCATTGCGATACAAGCACCGGATGTTGTGCCGCCAAGTGTAACGTCCATACCGTCGTCATAAAGTGTTGCGTAAGCCTGAACTGCCTGTGCGCCGTCAGCCTGGTCGTCTTCAACTCTTGCTACAACTGTCCAGCCGTTAACGCCGCCAGCTGCATTGATTTCTTTTGCTGCAAGTTCAGCACCCTGTTTAACGCTTGTGCCGTATGTTGCATAGTCGCCTGTAAGTGGGCCTGTGCCGCCGATAAGGAGAACTTTTTCTGTTTCTGTGCCTTCGCCTTCAGTTGCAGGTGCGGAGGAACATGCGGTCATTGTGCTGACGAGCATTGCTGCTGCTAAAAATAATGCTAAAAACTTTTTCATAACTAATACCTCTTATAATAAAAATTTTTAATTCTTGAAATTTTATCTGTTCCTGAGTTCCGGATTCTCAGAAAGCAGATTATATATACAGCGGCCGTGCCGCTTTATACCAAAAAATTAAGCTGTGCCCGATGGAACCAAGCACAGCCTTTTGCCTTTTATATTGTGCAAAACCTAGTTTGCCAAAACCAGCCTGTTTCCTTTAAATATCCTGTTGTCTGCCATAATAATAATGCGGCTAATAAGGGAAATTATTGCAACACTAATAAGAACGCCGAGAGCGCCCTGCATTGCCATTAGACAAACAAAAATAAAAGTGCATACTGCACACAATGTTGCAGAATGCACCAGACAAGCTTTTTTTGCACAGGAAGCAGCCTCAGACTGATTAGCAGCCTGATTGTTATAACTATAAACATCAGTAAACAATGTTGTCATCATAACCTGTACTTCCTTTCGTAATGATATTATGATTATAAATCTGCAAAATGGAAAAGTCAACAATTATTAACAAATTTTGAACTTTATTGTAAATTACTACAAATCGGTACATTTTTGGTGCAGTTTTTTTGCATTTTGCACAACAAAATTGTTTCATAAATGGATTTTTGTTGCCCTTGAAACGTTTCCATATATGTTGTTTTTTACTTTTTGGTGTGATTTTCAAAAGGTTTCAGGTGCATTTTATAACAATATTTATGCATAAAAACACAAAAGACGGGTGGTTATGAACTCCCGTCTTTTTATTCTTCCTCTGTAAAACACACAACATCATTCGGGGTGCAGTCTAATATACGGCACAGTTTTTCAAGGGTGACAAGTGTGATGTTATTATTCTTTTTAAGTCCGTCAAGGGTTTTGTTGTCGATGCCTGATTTTATAAGACGATACTGCGAAACACCCTTTTATTCCATTGTGCGCCATAATGGGCTGTAATCTATAATGACAATCACCACCTCTGAGTTTATGTTATTATGATAAACACAATCAGAGAAAATAAATATTGTGGAGATATTCACAATGTGCTATTATAAAACAAAAAGGAGTTTTATATATGTGTGATTACAGACAGATGTATCTGCACCTGTTCAATGCCGTAACCGACGCTGTCGAACAGATGCAATGCAGTATATTGGATGAAAAACAGTACAACATTGTTTCAAAGCTTATTACAGCACAGCAGGAATGTGAGGATATGTTTATTGAACAGGAATAACAGAAAACACCCCTTTATCCAAGCGACATCCCGATAAGAAAACATAAATACCCGCCAAATCGCTGTAAAGTGATTTGGCGGGTACATTTTTGCCCATTTTTGCACAAAGAGTGCTGATACAAGGAAGAAACACGCAGCACTACTTTGTGTAATGCAAGTGTTGATGACGCCGTAGCTGCCTTTTTGTGTTGAAAATTGGGTTTTTGTTTTCTTATCGGGAGGCCGCTCAAGGGGTGCTTTTTTTATTATTCTGTTATTTATCTCTGCACAATTATCACAAGAGCGTTAAGTGCCACAAAAACATCGGTAAATGCAATTGCAAAGCACAATTGACGGAAAATATCCTTTGTTATGGTGATAACCCTGTTTTTGCACGCCAGCAGCAGCAACGGCAGTGCAGGCAGCAGATATTTGCCCTGCAGGCCGTAAAGGCTTGTGTAGCTTACAGGCGTCCAGCACACTGCAACATAAACCACCGCCGCAAACACCAGCATAAATGCTGCCGCAAGGCCTGCGCGTTCTCTTGTGCGCAGAGTGTGGCTGTCCGATGGTGTACAGCAGGTGGAAAGCACCACCACTGTAAATATTACATACAGGAATGCTTCGCTGATAAAGATGGAGTTGTACCCCAGCACACCTCCAAGAATGCTGCGGATGTAGAATGCACCGTTTTCAAAAACAGTGCTGATAAACAGACGCAAAGCAACCATAGGGTTGTGCAGAAGCAGGCCAAGGTTAAAGGTTGCATCAGGGTTTGTTGCCAGCAGGGTTTCAAGGCTTTCGGCAGAAACAAGGGTGTTTTTAACATAGTCTACCAGCCAGCCGTTATTGAACAGCATAAACACTGCCACCGCCCCAAACAGCACCGCTACTACGGCAAGCACAATCCATTTTGTCTTTTTGCCGCCTTTGAAACTGAAGGTGAAGTTTTCCTTTTTAAGCAGCAGCACCAGAGGACACATAAGAATATAGATGTATTTTGACGGTGCCAGCAGTGCGGTGATGACCGCAAGGAGTATAAGCTGTTTTGCGGTGTATTTTTCCTGCTGATGCCACAGCTTAAGCAGGTATGCCGCAAAGATGAAGCCGATGGAAATTACAAAAACATCGCGGGAAAAACTGTTTACAATGTGCAGGGTGATTGGCAGAAAACTTACCGCCATAAAAACTTCCTTGCCGAGAGGTGTGATTTTTACCGCAAAGTATGCACACAGAGCAAAAACCATCAGGTTTAAAAATCTGCCCAGATACATCATCGGCACATAGCCAAGGTTAAACAGTTTGCCCAGCAGAATACCCGCTGCACCCGCTGCATAAACGCCCTCAAAATCATTTACAATCCAGTTGTCGGTTGTAAACACCGCTTCGTCGCTTTCGGCTTTGCTGAAAAAGTTTTTGTAAATGTATTCATAGCTGAAAACTGTGGTGTTGCGGTCCTCAAAAATTTCGTCAAAGTCTTCGGTGCGGCGCATAAGGTTGTTTGTCCATTTAAAGCCCTCCCCTTCAATGCGGTTTGCCAGCTGATAGGCAGAGGAGAAATGGCCTTCTTCGTCAGGGGAAGAAAACGGCGGCAGCACCATTGTAAACACAAGGCTTACTGCCAGCAGCGCAACAAGGAACACGTTTTCCTTTTTGAATTTAAATATAAAGCATACGGCATAAAGCACAACAGCAACAGTCACAACCACCAGCCACAACAGGTCAAACCATCTGTAAACTGCAGCGGCATCGGCAACATAGCTGATTACACCAAATGCAATGGACCCGCTTTCAGCAGAAGACCAGATGCGCATATAGGCATTTTCTGTTGCAAAGGTCGGGGTTATGCGGAGAATGTAGTCGCTTCTGCCGTTTGATATGTGCGGTGTGTCAAAATGAATGGCAGAATAGCTGTCGTTAAGCAAAGTTTCGGTGTTGCCTGTGGCCTGTGCCAGTACCCCGCCTGTGGAAGGGTCCACAAGTTCAGCATAGAAACTGCCTGCCTGAGGCTTGCCTGCATTGTGAAAACGCACCCTTACGCCATAAAGATTGCCGATTGCAGTGAAAGGCTGTTCCACCGTTTTGTTGTGGGCAAATTCCACGCCCGGGCTGTCAAACACGTCGCTGATAAAATAGCCGCTGGTTTTGGCTGTGGCAGGCTGCACAAAGGTGGTGCGGATAAAAAACATTGCAAGGCACAGCGCCATAACAACTGCACCGAGGGCAATTATGTGGGTGAGTAGCTTTTTAACTTTCATAGGGGTATGGTCCCTTCTGTATATATCAGGTTTTTTGTTTACACAATATTTCATTTTATACTATACCATATATAATACTGTTTTTGCAAACTCTGCCGCCTTGGAATATTTCTGCAGGGGGACATAATCGGTCCGGCAGCATTAAGTTATGAGAATCCGGGAAATACATATATAATATAATAAAGCAAAATATCATTCTGAACGCAGCGAAGAATCTCCTTGTTTAATCAAACCGGAAGATTCTTCGGCATAAATGCCTCAGAATGACATGTTTTTTGTTAACCTGATGACAGCTGATAATCAGTCATCCGGTATAAATTCAGGTGCGGGCAGAACGCAGCATAGGTAACAGCAATATCCTTCCTTTTTAACACCACTTGAAAAGCGGTTTAGTGTATGCTAACATATTTATATATAATACAACATTATTATGTGGACATATGCCCTTTGCACAGGGCGGTGCTGTGTGCAGTATCAGATGCTCAAAGCACCTTGTCCGCAGATGCAGGGCGGTGATTAAATGGATGCTGTACAGTCCCGTGAGGATTATCTTGAAAATATACTGATACTTTCCAAAAAGAAAGCTGTGGTACGCAATGTGGATATTGCCCTGCAGATGAATTTTTCCCGTCCCAGCGTGTCCGTGGCAGTGAAAAAGCTGGAAAAGGAAGGCTATGTGACTGTAAGTGAGGACAGCGGAATTGAACTTACCAGCAAAGGCCGCAAGCGTGCTGAACAGGTTTACGAAAGACATCTGGTGCTGACACTGATACTTATGGAGGCAGGGGTGGAAAAAAACCAGGCATCCCTTGACGCCTGCAAGGTGGAGCACTGTTTAAGTGACGAAAGCTTTGCCAAACTGCGTGAATACTATTTAAAATATATCCACGATAAAAAATAATTTTTGAAATTTACGGAGCAGATATGAAAAAGATTGAATATTTTTATCTTGAACACTGTCCTCACTGCAAAAACGCGGACAGAATGATAAAGGAACTTATTGAAAAACGCCCTGAATTTGCAGATATCGAAATTGCTAAAATTGAGGAACGCAAAAGCCCCCTTTATGCAGAAAAATTTGATTATTTTTATGTGCCGAGCATGTTTGTTGACGGGGTAAAATGCCACGAAGGCGTGCCAAGCCTTGAAAAAATTGAAGCTGTGCTGGAAAAGGCACTGGAAGACTGACCTTTAAACGACGCGGAATTTCCGCAGAAACAAATGAGGAAAATATTATGAAAAAAATATCTGTTGTAGTGCCTTGTTACAACGAACAGGAAGCTCTGCCGATTTTTTACACCGAAACCACAAAGGAACTTAATAAAATTGAAAATGTAACGTGGGAATTTGTGCTGGTGGATGACGGCAGCCGCGATGCCACCCTTGAGGTTATGCAAAAGCTTGCCGAAAAGGACGAAAAGGTTAAATATATCTCATTTTCCCGCAATTTCGGCAAGGAAAGTGCAATGTTTGCAGGGCTTGAAAATTCCACAGGTGACTATGTTGTGCTTATGGATGCCGACATGCAGGACCCTCCGTCACTTCTGGGCAGAATGGTTCACGAAATTGAAACCAACGACTATGACTGTGTGGGCACACGCCGCGTGACAAGAAAAGGCGAGCCGCCGGTACGCAGCTTTTTTGCAAGGGCCTTTTACAAGCTTATGTCAAAAATTTCCAAAACCGAAATTGTGGACGGAGCACGCGATTTCCGCATGATGACAAGACAGATGGTTGATGCCGTTGTGTCCATGTGCGAATACAACCGTTTTTCCAAAGGTATTCTCAGCTGGGTAGGTTTTAAAACCCTGTGGCTTGAATATGAAAACATTGAACGCGTTGCAGGCAACACCAAGTGGAATTTCTGGGGTCTGCTGCTTTATTCCATTGACGGAATAGTTGCTTTTTCCACCGCTCCGCTGGTTCTGTCCAGTTTTCTCGGCATTATTATCTGCATTGTTGCATTTTGCATGATGGCGTATTTTGTTATTAAAACGCTGCTGTTCGGCGACCCTGTAAGCGGGTTCCCTACACTTATCAGCGTAATTCTTATGCTGGGCGGTCTGCAGCTGCTGTGCATAGGCATTCTGGGCCAGTATCTGTCCAAAACCTATCTTGAAACCAAAAACAGACCAATTTATATAACAAGAAAAACAAACATTGAAAAATAGGTTATCTTATATTTATCATCAGTGATATTTCCAAGAGGCATACAATGACAAAAACCCTTTTAATCACCACAGGCGGCACAATAAGCTGCACCGTTACCGAACAAGGGCTCAAACCCGGCCTTAAAGGTGCCGACCTGCTTGAATATTCCCGTTACAGCTGCGATGTGCTGGACTTCAAGCTTATCGACTCCAGCGTTATGACCGACCCTGAACGACAGGAACTTGCAAAGCTTATCTGGGAAAACTATGACCATTACGACAGTTTTGTGGTAACCCACGGCACCGACAGCATGGCATACACCGCCGCTTACCTTGCCTGTGCACTGCAGAATTTTGACAAAACCGTGGTGCTTACAGGCAGTCAGCTGCCGATAGTTTATCCTGAAACCGATGCGGTGGACAACCTTAATCTGGCACTTGAAACTGCGCTTTCGGGCGGGTTTTACGGAATTTGCATTGCAATAGGCGGCAGACTGCTGCCTGCGGAAAGCGTGACCAAGTTTGACACCGAAAGCTTTACCGCTTTTGACAATGTGAACAAGCATTATCTGACACAGCCGCTGCCAAAGCCTGAAACAATGCCGTTCTATCTTGAACCAAAAACCAATATGGTAGGGGTAATTTACATTACACCAAACCTGAGCCGCGGTGTAATTTTGTCCTATGTGGCAATGGACGCTGTGCTGGTACTGCTGTTTGGTGCAGGTGGCATGCCCGCTGTGTGCGAAGCTGCCCTTGAGCGTTTGCAGGCGGCAGGGGTCAAGGTGTACATTAAAAGCCAGTGTATGTACGGCAAGGTGGAAGAAATTTATGCCGCACATTCGGGGGTTAAAAAATTTATACCTGTCAAGGACGAAAGCGTGGAATACGCAATATACCGCATAATGTTTGACCTTGAAAAATAGTTTTCAACAATAAAAACTCTCCCGGAACAATTTTTATCTGTTCCGGGAGTTTTCTGCATTGAACAGGCCATTTTTTGCAAAAAGCCGACTGTTCTGATTTGAATTGAAATATATTTTTATTAAAACAATAATTTTTATGCTTAAATGACTTATTTTTGTTTGCAATAAAGACGTTTGGGGCATATTTTATTAATTTTTAACTTTTTTTCTGTGGAAAAGTTGGGTTTATGTTGAAAACCGTGTTGAAAACCCCGACTTTTCAACATAATTATTGACTTTTGTTGAAAAGTGCTGTGGAAAACTTTGCGGTTTTAAACAAAAGCGGTGCAAAATAAGCAGTATCATTAAGTTTATAAAAAATGTGTCATTCTGAGAGAGTGCAACGACCGAAGAATCTCTCTGCCTGACGAGTACAGCGGCTGCAGTGAGGCTGATGAAACCGGGAGATTCTCAGCTAAGCTCAAAATGACATTTTGCTTTATTAAGCAGATATTTTTTTAATTTCCTTAACTTAATGACATTGGCAAAGCAAAATTGTTTTTGATGTCTTATGCGGTTTTTGATGAAAAACTGCAGATTATATTACAGAATTACAGAATAAAAAAGGCAGAAATGCCGAAAACCCACTGTTTACGCCATTTTTGCCTAACATTTTAATTATATCACAATCTGTAATACAGGCACAATAAAAAATTTTAAAAAAAATAAAAAATTTTTTAAAAAAAGTGTTGACAATTGGATATTGGTGTGATATTATAATTAGGCGTTAAGCGATAACGCTACAAACGCTGGTGTAGCTCAGCCGGTAGAGCAGCTGATTTGTAATCAGCAGGTCGGGGGTTCGAATCCGTCCACCAGCTCCAATATGGGAGTGTTCCCGAGTGGCCAAAGGGGGCAGACTGTAAATCTGTTGTCAGTGACTTCGATGGTTCGAATCCATCCGCTCCCACCATTTAGTTAATTATGCACTGGATAAAATCCAGTGCTTTTTTTTGCCCTAATGGTGCTCGCCCTGAAAAGTTATCGTCGCTCTCTGCGACGGCATAAATGCCTCAGACTGACATTTTATTATATTAAGTTTATATTTTTGAATTTACTTAACGTAATAACATTACTTATGTAAGAAGAGCCATTTTATAGAAATTTTCCGCAAATAAAAACCGCACTCAAATAAGTGCGGTTTTTCTGTTTTTATATGTTATGTATTCACATTACACCACAATAAATGTGCAGCCGCCCGGGGCAACTGTCACTGTGCCTTCCGTTTCAACACCTTCCATTACAGGCAAAGCATCGTTTTCGCCCAGCACAAGTTCCTTGCCGTTAAGCAGCATTGTGCGGCTGCGCATGTTGCCGTCCTTGTTTGTAAGGGCATAAACTTTGGCTGATTTTGGCAGATGTACCGTTGTTTCTTCACTCCAGCTGTTGTTGATAATCAGATAAGCTGTGCCGTCAATGCCGTCAGCGCGGGAATGTGCATAAACGTGTGCACCTTCCTGCACAGGGATGCCGCTGTCATATACATCGTTGCCCATAAGCTGTTTCCACAGCAGAACTGCAAAGTAGCTTGGACGAGGCACAAATGTGCCGTGTTTAAGCCAGCCGTAGTCGGATGAAGCAAGTGTGTTGTGGAAAATCACCCCGTTTGTAACAGTTGCAAAACCGCCGATTTCGTTGAGGGTGCGCGGCACTTCAAGGTAGGTGGAAGCCCATGTGTGCCCGCCTGCGCCTGCGTCGCCTGATTCGGTAACCCACATTTCACCGCCCGGACAGTATCTGTCGCGATAGCTTGTAAAACAGCGTGCTGTGTGTGCTGCCGCACCAAGATAAGCTTCGCTCATTGCACCTTCGGCAGGTGTGAAGGCGCTTGGCATCATTGCCGCCATACGTTCGGAAACACCATTGTAGTAGTGATAACTGAACACGTCCAGTTTTTCACTGCAGCCGTCCATAAGGTCCGCTGTGGAACAGTAAGCCATAACCGCAGCAATGCCCGCTGTGTCCATGCCGCCTGTGTTCTGTACCCAAGGGTGTGGGTTGCCCCACGCGTCAACGCTCATTGCGTTAGGGTCGGTATCGGATGGACCAACGATGGTACATTCAGGGTAGTTTTCGCGCACCCATTTGTGGAAAATATCCTGGTCGCGGCGGAAATCTGCTGCTGTGTAATCTTTCGGGAAACCTGTTGCCTTGAGCATGTTTGGTTCGTTTACAAATTCAACAGCTTCAATAGGGCAGCCCTGTTCGCGGCTGAGGTCAAAGATAAGTTTTGCCTGAGACGGATTCCATGGTTCATCATGGCTGTGCAGACCGTCACAGTTTGCAACGGAAATCATAAGTTTGCCGCCCACCGCTTTTACAAAGTTCAGCAGATTTATCCACTGTTCTTTGCGCAGATGGTTGAAATAACCTTCAGGCATACCTGTGCCGTCAAAGTCATAGTATGTTCTTGTTGCCCATGTGCCCGAAACACGCACCCAGCAGCTGTCCAGTGCTTTTGCAAGCTTTATAAGGCGTGGGTTGGTGGTGTCGATAGGGTCGTACCACTGGTGCATACCTGCAACACCTTTGGACATATCAGGCGGCGGAACCTGCTGTGTGCCGTCAATCTGTGCATCGGTGTAAGCTTTCCAGAATGTGCCCCCTGTAACTTCGGTCATTTCCACATTGTAGGAGATGAGGCGTGGATTCATTGTGCGCAGAAAAGGTAATTTTTCTGCTGAAAGTTTTACGTTTGCCATTGTTTGTCTCCTTTTTACGTTTTATATTTGATTTAATTGTAACATTACGCCACAGCCTTTGCAATTGCACAACTGTAAAAAATTATTTGCAAAAATGTACACAACTGTACCTCTGCTGCAATTTATCTGAGGCACTTATCAGAAGAAATTATTAAACTGATAAAAAAATGTCCTCCTGCACCTTTCCTTTGTATTCTGAACTGTCCCATTGTATCCTGAACCTTTCCTTTGTCATCCTGAACGCAGTGAAGGATCTCTCTGTTTTCAGGGTACATTGTCAGCCGCTTCTCTCATCAAACCGAAAGATTTTTCGGTCGTTACACTCCCTCAGAATGACGTATTTTTTATTTTAATGACATTGCTTATCCGTGCAAGCCTGCATCTGCCGTCATAAATTCTCACAAATTTGTCTGTGTACAATATTCTTTTTTTATATTATACTTATAACAGAATTTAAAAATAAGGCGGTGCTTTTATGGCTAAAACGGAAACAGCTTATCTTGCAGGCGGATGCTTCTGGTGCATTACCCCGACTTTTAAGGAGATGGAAGGCGTAACCGATGTTGTAAGCGGTTACAGCGGAGGTGACGAGGTTAACCCCACCTACAAGGATGTAAAGGAACAGAAAACAGGCCACAGGGAAACTATACGAATAGATTTTGATGCCGAGGTTGCGGACTTTGAGGAAATTTTTGATATTTTTTTAAGCAGCATTGACCCGTATGATGCCGAGGGACAGTTTATTGACAAAGGTTTTTCCTATACTCTGGCGGTGTATTACACAAATGAAAACCAGAAAACCGTTGCCGAAAAAGGCATCGCAAACCTTGAAAAATTAAGCGGCACAAAGGTTTACATAGCGGTGGAACCGTTCAAAAGCTTTTATCCTGCCGAGGAGGAACATCAGGACTACTACCTGAAACACCCTGAAGAATTCCACAAGGAACTGGTGGAAAGCGGCAGATTAAAAGAATAACCCATATCATCTGCATAATATAAAATACCATCATTTTTCAGCAATTATCATCTGCATATAAAGGAGAACAGATATGTTCAGCGAACAGAACAGCGAAATTATTACCCTCACCGACGAAAGAGGCGAAACCATTGCCGCCGATGTTGTGGACACAATGACCTATAAGGATAAAACCTACATTGCCATTGTGCCGATTGGCGAAGATTTCAGCGATGATGACCTTTATGCCCTTGAAAAACGCGTTGACAAAAAAGGGGAAGAGTATCTGGAAGAAATTGAAGACGACCGCCTGTTTGAAAAAATCATAGGCATTTTTGCCCGCCGCATTGAAGAAAGGGAAGAAGCTGCCGCACAGGAAACTGTAATGAAATACGAGCTGTAAGTTTTAAAGGAGAAGGTTATGAACAAAGAGTTTTTATATACCCTGCTTGACAGTATGTCGGTGTCGGGCAACGAAATCAGCCTGCAGAAAAAGGTGATAGCAGAAATGACACCTTTCTGTGACGAAATTATAACCGACTACACAGGCAACGTTATAAGCGTTATCAACCCCGATGCGCCGTTTAAGGTGCTGCTGGCAGGCCACATTGACGAAATAGGCCTTGTGGTGACACATATTCAGAGTGACGGTCTGCTTAAAGTTGCAGCAGCAGGGGGTATTGCCCCGGGTGTTTATCCCGGACATCAGGTTGTGGTGTACGGCGAAAAAGGCAGGGTGTACGGCACAGTTATCCACACTTCTGCCCATAATAAAGAGGTAAAAACCGCTGACCTTACAATAGATATCGGCGCAAAAGATGCGGAAGATGCCCGTCAGTATGTGGAAGAAGGCTGCCCTATCCACCTTAACACCTATCATCAGGAGATGCTTAACGGCTATCTGTGTGCAAGGGCAGTTGACGACCGCGGCGGTGCGTTCATTATTCTTGAAGCAATTAAAAAAGCAAAGGAAATGGGCTGCAAAATTGGTGTTTATGCTGCAACAACAGTTGGGGAAGAAACCACAATGCGCGGTGCACACTGGGCAGCAAGCCGTGTTAAAGCTGATGTTGCCATTGCAGTTGATGTAACCTATGCACAGGACTACCCCGGCACAAACCCACAGGAATCAGGCAATGTTGCCCTTGGCAAAGGGCCTGTTATATGCAACAGTTCCATTGCAAGCAAAAAGGTTAACCGCCTGCTTAAGGACATTGCAAAGGCAAAGGATATTCCGTATCAGGTGGAAAGCTTTATCGGCCGCACAGGCACCGATGCAGACAAAATGCATTTTGCCGCTGACGGCACCGTAACAGCACTTGTAAGTTTGCCGCTGAGATATATGCACTCACCAAGCGAAATGTGTGCTTTGAGCGATATTGAAAACAGCATTAATCTGCTGGCAGAATTTTTGTGCAGTATAGATGAAAACACCGACATTGATCCGTTCAAATAATATGTATTGTCAGACAAATTGCGGTGGCTGACAGTACAATTAACTGATAAAAATATAAACAAATTACAATGTCATAATAAAAATGTCATTCTGAGAAACACAGGTGACGAAGAATCTCCCCATTTTATATGACTGATTTTTATTGTCAGTCACATCGTAACATGAGATTCTTCGCTATGCTCAGAATGACTTTCTTTATATATATTTAATTTTAAATACGGCAGACAGAAACCCCATTGATATTTTATTTATCAACCCTTGATGACTGCACAGCGTGGATAAACGCTTTCGGCACGCTGCGTGGCACAAGACGCACGGCAAATGCTGCCCCTTTGCACATTAAATCAGGCAGGGCAATGGCCTTGCCTTTTTTCATTGCGTTGTAGCCGTAGCGGCTTACCTGTGCGGCTTTGCCGTCCTCTTTTCCGCTGAACAGCACACTGTTTTTAAAGCCTGCAGCTGCTGCAAAGCCTGTGTTTACAGGGCCGGGGCAAAGGGCGGTCACAGTTACGCCTGTGCCTTTAAGCTCGGTGGAAAGTGCATCGCTGAAACTGAGCACAAAAGCCTTGCTTGCGTAATAAACGCTCATTCCCGGGCCGGGGGCAAAGCCTGCAATGGACGCCACATTGAGTATTTTGCCGTCAGCTTTATCAAGCATAGCAGGCAGATAAAGGTGGGTGAGTTTTACAAGGGCGGACACGTTGAGGTCAATCATCTGCTGCTGACGGGATAAGTCGCTGTCTGTAAATTTGCCCAAATCTCCCACACCTGCATTGTTTACCAGCACATCAACTGTTATGCCCTTTTGCTGTGTGAAGTCAAAAATTTCCTGCGGGGCAGATGGCTGTGAAAGGTCCTTTGTAAAAACAAAAACATCCACACCGTATTCCATTTCGATAAAACTTTTAAGTTTTTCAAGCTTGTCGGTGCTGCGGGCGGTAATGACAAGATTGTAGCCATCCTTTGCAAAAATTTTTGCAAATTCCTTGCCAAAACCGGAGGAAGCCCCTGTGATAAGTGCAGTTTTCATAGCATTTCTATCCTTTATGTATAATATGTATCACAAATTACAATTTGTATATCAATTTTGCAGTTTTTAAAGCAGCGGGCAGGCGGTTTTGCTGCCCGATTGCACAATGATGAACAGCAGATTTGAACGTCAGGCCATTGCCGTACGCACCAACGCCATCAGAACGGATATTGCTTTGTACGGGCAGCAAGCTGCATTAACAGAAAATTGCCAGCAGAATAACTGTTATAAGGCCGCATATGCCAATGGCAACACTGCTGAGCGCACCCTGAACTTCGCCGATTTCCACCGCCTTGGTGGTACCGATAACGTGGCTGCAGCTGCCGATGGCAACACCCTCGGCAACGGGGTTTTTTACTTTGAAAATTCTGCTCAGCAATGGTGCAAGCACCGCCCCCTCAACCCCTGTGATAAGCACGGCAATAACGGTGACGCCTGCAAGACCTCCGTTTAAACGGCTGATTTCCACCGCTATCGGGTTGGTGCAGCTTTTGCCCCCCTTTTGTCCTGCCAGTTTATAACCGCCTGCGCAGTCAGCGCTGCGGCGGCGTAAACCACGGGAGTAGTGAGCAGCACAACAACGGCAAACAGCACAAGGTTTGCACTGATGATGTGTGTGTATTCCAGCAGGCTCACCCCCAGCGGCACAAACAAAAGTGCCATATTGCCAAGGAGAAAGTCCGATGTGGGTTTTATATTTTCGTATTTTACCGCTTTAAGTGCCAGCAGCAGCAACAGTATAAGCATACTGAGCACGCTGGCTGAAAATTTGAAAGGCAGCAAAGGAGCAATAAACTCCCCTGCAAGACAGACCGCCAGCAGCAGCGCAAGCTGAAAGGATATATGCATAGCTTTGTTCATAATACGCCTCGTTGTGATTGTTATGAAATTATATTAGCCTATTTTTTGCATATGTGCAAGAGTGGCGGATATTTGTGCTGTATGGATGATATTTAAATATAAGAATTTGTCAGTAATATGTTTTTGCAAAACAAAAAAGCCACTCATCCGAGTGGCTTTTATTATTTGTATGTTTTGCCTTTGGCTGTATCGACTGTTGGTTAATTAGTCGTTGGAATAGTTGTCAAAGTAACCCTGAATAAAGATAACAGGTGTGCCTTTGTCGCCGGAGCCTGATGTAAGGTCACAAAGTGAACCGATAAGGTCAGTGAGCTGACGTGGTGTTGTGCCCTGGCTTTCCATTGAGCCCATAAGGTCTTTCTTTTTGTTTGCGATATACTGTGTCATAGCGGCACGCAGTTCTTCGCCTTTCATGCCTGCAAACTGGTTGTCTGCAAGGTATTTGAGTTTAAGTTCGTTTGGCAGGCCAATAAGACCGTCTGTGAAACCAGGGGAAACAACAGGGTCTGCAAGTTCCCAGATTTTGCCCTGTGGGTCTTTGAATGCGCCGTCGCCGTAAACCATACATTCAAGCTTTTTGCCTGTTTTTTCAAGAAGTTTTGCCTGAAGTTCTGTAACAAATTTTTCGCAGTCGCGTGGGAAAAGTTTAACTTTTTCTTCTGTTGCCTTGTTGGAACCGAGAAGACCGTACATTTCGTTGTAGCCTGAACCGTTGATGGATTCTGTCATAAGGTCATCAAGGCCGTAAACTTTTTCAGCACCTGCAGCTTTGAGCAGACGTTTGGAACGTGCACGGGAGTGAATGTCTGCACAGATAACGCTCTTTGTGTAAGGGAGAATATCTGTTGCACGGTTTGCAAAGATAACTTCTGCTTCGCAGTTTTCGCTTGTGATAAGTTCTTTGTAGTATTCCACATAGTCAACCTGTGTAAACGGATGTGGGTTTTTGCCAAACAGACGGCGGTATTCTGCTTCGTCCATGATTGTGGACCAAGGGTTAACACCTTTTTCGTCCAGCTGGTCAAGAGATACAAGATGGTTGCCAACTTCGTCGGAAGGATAGCTGAGCATAAGCACAATTTTTTTAGCGCCGCGTGCGATGCCCTTGAGCACGATTGAAAAACGGTTGCGGGAAAGGATTGGAAAGATGAGACCGATTGTGTCATCACCAAATTTATTTTTTACATCCGTTGCAATGTCATCACAGGTAATATAGTTGCCCTGTGCACGTGCAACAACTGCTTCGGTTACACCAACGATGTCGCGGTCGTTAACCTTGATATTTTCTTCTTCAAATGCTTCCAGCAAGCTCTGAACTGTGATATCTACAAGGTTGTCGCCTTCAACGATGATAGGTGTTCTGATACCTCTGGATACTGCGCCTATTGTTCTTGACATAAAATGCCCTCCCTTAAAATTACCTGCGGCAAGGTGAATTTTCTCTGAAAATTCCCTGTTTTTGCCGACAAGCTATTATATAGCAAAATATCTTATAATTCAAGATACTTTTTTAATTAGTTTAACGATTTCAGCAAAAGTGTGTAAGCTGTCTGTTTTTTTTGTTCAATTTGACATACACTTTCGTTGCATGAAGGTAAGTGCTGACAGGAAGTTACACACGCAAGATTGGCTTTTATTGCCATTGCGATATATCCGCTGTCAAACTGCAGCTTTATTGCTCCCTCATCTGCACCGCTTTTGAGTATTTCCATTATAATTGCGTTGCATTTTTCCACGGCTTTCTGCACAGCATCGCTGTTCTGGCTGATAAGCTGTGAAATATCCACAACATCACCGCTTAAAACAAGGCGGCTTATCATTGCAAAGCCGTTTTCCATACTGTTTTGCAGCAGGTCATAAAGGCTGAACACCTTGGCTTTGAAAGTCATATCCATTGCGGCAATTTGCTGTGCCGCAATGGTGTCCTGCACAAGAAAATATGTGATGGCATTCAATATAATATCCTCTTTTGAGGAAAAATATTCATATAAGGTGCCTTTGCCCACGTTTGCGGCGGTGGCAATGTCCTGCACAGTTATATTATATATCTTTTTTCCCTCTTTGCAAAGAGAAAGTATGCCGCTGAAAATACAAATTTCCTTTTCGGAGTAGTTTTTCATCCCTTACTCCTCCTCAAAATCCACTTCGATAACTCTGAGCGGTTTTTTGTGCAGCATTGCATACAGACTTGGCACAAGGAACAAGGTGAGCAGTGTTGCATAGGAAAGACCGCCGATGGAAACAATCGCCATGCCCTGGCTCATCTCGGCACCCATGCCTACGCCAAACGCCATTGTGGACATTGCAAGGATAGTGGTGAGTGCTGTCATAAGGATTGGTCGCATACGGTCAACACCTGTTTTTACAAGAGCGTCGTACATTTCCATGCCCTCTGCACGCAGCTGGTTTACATAGTCGATAAACACGATACCGTTGTTAACAACAACACCTGCAAGCACAAGGAAGCCAATCATTGAAACAACGCTGAGCACCGTGCCTGTAAGCTGAAGTGCCAGCAGACCGCCTGTAAACGCCATAGGAATGGTTAACAGAACGATAAACGGTGATTTGAGGCTCTGGAACTGTGCCACCATAATGAGATAGATAAACACAACTGCAAGGAGAATCATAAGTGCCATATCGCCCATCATTTCCATAACCATCTGGTTTTCACCGCCTACATCAAGCTGATAGCCGTCAGGCAGTTCGTATGCTTCAACAGCAGCCTGTGCCTCGCGGCTTACAAGGGTGGAGTTTACGCCGTTTTCAAAGGCTGCGGAAACAGTGTAGGTGCGGGACTGGTTGTCGCGGCTGATGGTCTGCGGGCTCTGTGCTGTTGTGATGGTTGCCACATCACCCAGAGTAACGCTTTCCTCTTCGCCGTCATCGTTGATTTTTGTTGCAAGTTCCAGACTTTCAATAGTGTCACGGGTGTACGGTGCGTCAGATGTGATGTAGCCCGACAGGTCCTTGCCGTCAAAGGTAAAGGTTGTGGTGGTTGTCTGTTCGGTAAGAGCAGCTGCAACCGACTGATAAATCTGTGCTGTCATCAGCCCTTCCTTCATAGCTGCGGTTTTGTCAATTTCGATACGCATCTCGTTTGAACGTCTGCCGCTGCCGTCGTCAACTGAGGCAACACCGTCAATGCCTTTCAGTATTCCGGCAAGGTCGGCAGAAATTTTGCCCAGTGTGTCAAAGTCGTTGCCTTTGATTGCAACGGAGAATCCGCTGCCGCCAAGGGCGGACATATCAATACTTTCGGTAATGACATTAAGTGTGTCTGCATACTCAGGCAGTTCAGACTCGATAAGTGCACCCAGTTCACTGTTGGAAAGTGTGCGGTCTTCGGTAAGAACAACATAGAAGGACAGGGATTTGGAGTTGTCGGTGCTGCTTGTCATTGATGCAACCGATTCTCCCTCGCTCATAACCGCAACGGTGTCAACATCCTGCAGTTTCTGTACACGCTGTGCAATGTCCCAGCCCTGTGCGTAAAGGTCGTCATCGCTTGTGGTGCCGTCCACAGTAAGTGTCATTGTCATCTGCGGACCGTCCATTGCAGGGATAAACGCCATTGGCATTGTGAGTGCATTGTAAACACTGAGCACAAGCAGTGCCACAGCAAGCACAAGTGCAACCCATTTGTGTTTTAAGTTAACACGCAGTGCCTTTTCGTAAAGTTTTGTAAGTTTTGTAATGAATTTTGGAGATGCGTCGGTGGATTTGCCAAGCATATTGCTTGCAAGGCAAGGTACAAAGGTGAGTGCCACCAGCAAGCTTGCAACAAGCACATAGGCAATGGTGAGACCCATATCGGTGAAAATCTGGCGGGTCAGGCCCTGGGTGAACACAATCGGCACAAATACGCAGATTGTGGTAAGGGTGGAGGCAATAATTGCGCCGCCAACCTGTCTTGTGCCCACAACTGCGGCTTTGACCGCACTGTAACCTTCGTTTCGCAGGCGGTAGATGTTTTCAATAACAACGATACTGTTGTCAACCAGCATACCTACTGCAAGGGCAAGGCCGGACAGGGAAATCATATTGAGTGTAACATCGGTAAAATACATTGCCACAATTGCAACCAGAACAGACAGCGGAATGCTCATTGCAATGATTGCAGTAGGGCGGAATGATTTGAGGAACAGCACAAGCACCAGCAGGGCAATAATGCCGCCGTACACAAGGTTTGAAAGAACACTCTGCACAACCATGTTAATATAGTCGCCCTGGTCCATAAGTGTTGCAATGTGCAGTCCTTCGGTTTTTTGTTCCAGTTTGTTTATTGCTTCACTCACAGCTTCGCTGACCTGACTTGTGGAAGCAACGGAAGATTTGCTTACAGACAGCACAATGCCGTCGTTGCCGTTGATTTTTACAAAGCTGTCGCCGGAGTTGTCCTTTATTTCAACTGTGGCTACGTCCTTAAGATAAACAGGTTCAACACCGTCAAGGCCCATATCCACAAGCAGCAGATTTTTTAAGCTTTCAAGGTCATCGAATTTTTCGCCTACCTTTACGGTAACACGTTCGTCCCCAAGCATAATGTAGCCTGCAGGCATTGAAAAGTTCTGTGCGGTAAGAATACCGCTGATGGTGGACTGTGTAACAAGGCTGTCGATGTTTGCGCTGCGCAAAGCTTCGTCACGGGCAGACTCAAATTCCTCAAGGCCTGCTTCTATTTCCTTTTCAAAAGCGTCAATCTGTGCAGTGCCTGCTGAAAAACCTGTTACGGCAGCCATCTGGGCTTTTTCAGCTTCAAGATAGCCTTTTTTGAGTTCGTCAACCATAGACTGCATACCCTGTGCCATAAGCTTTGACTGTGCAATCTGGCCGTCATACTCTGCAATTGCCTGTGTAAGTGCAGCGGAACCGCCTTTTACAATATCCATTGATATGCCCGATGCAGCAAGCTGTGTTTCGATAGCTGTTGCCTGTGCAGCAAGGTCACTTTTTACTTCGGCAACCGTTTTGGCCGCTTCGTAACCTTTGAGCATTGTATTCATTTTTTCCATTGCAGCTTTTTCTTCAGCCGGGAGCATTGGGTTCTGCACTGCCATATCAAGTGTGGCAGTAAGTGTGCCAACAGGTGTGGTATCACCAAACGGAGGCATCGCCGGAGGCAACTGTGCATTGATGCCTGCTATAAGACTGTCAATACCTGCAGGTGCAGCACGCAATCCGTCCAGACCTGCAAATGCAGTTTTCATCTGGTCGTTGTCCAGCACCGCCTTTTTAGCTTCCAGCTGACTTGTCTGGGACAGCATTGACTGCAGCTGTGCGTTGGCAGTATCCAGCTGATAGCTTACATCGGCAAGCTTTGCATAGGCATCATCACGCTGTTTTTCCAGTTCGGCACGGCCTTTTGCAAGCTCGGCCTTGCCGTCGTCAATTTCCTTTTTCACTTTGTAAAGGTTTTTGTCAACAGCTTTGAGAATTTCGTCATTTATCTTATCAATTTTTTCCTGATTGAGCTGAATGCTTACATAGTCTTTTACAAGGCCTGTAACATCAACTGTTGCAACGCCGTCGATACGTTCAAGATATGGTGACAGCTCGTTTTCGATATAAGCGGAAAGCTGTTTGATATCCATGCCGTCCATATCCACGCTCAGCACCTGTACAGGCAGCAGATCAGGGTTAAGCTTCATAAGCATTGGTGTGGATACGGTGTCTTCAAAATAACCCTCCACCATATCAATGCTGCTGCTCATTTCTATCATTGCCGAGTCCATGTTTACGCTCTGGGAAAACTCCATAATGATAATTGATGCGTTTTCCATAGAGATACTCTGCATGTTTTCAAGGCCGCTTGTGGTTGCAAGGGCACTTTCCAGAGGCTGGGTAACGGTGGTTTCCACCCGTTCAGGGCTTGCCCCCGGTGCAGTTGTCATTGCGATAACATACGGCAGGTCCATTTTGGGCAGAAGGTCGGTGTTGAGACGGGTGAACGACACAATGCCAAGAACAAAAACCAGCACTACCGCAACCAGCACGGTAAAAGGTTTTTTAACAGATAATTTGGTCATAGTTTTTTCCTTTATGAATTATTTTTATAAACAGATTATATTCTGCGTCAGACTGCCGCAATATGAAAGAGCAGTGGAAACACCGCCCGCAGTAATGCGGCTGATTAACATTTGAAAGGGAAAACAAAGTTTGCCCCTTTGCGGCTGCGGATAAACTTAATTTAAATCTGCGCACAAAAAACTGACCGACCGGTCGGTCGGTTTGCTTGTATTATAATAAAACTTTTCACATATATGTGCAAGGGCTTTCACACAATTTTCATTGAGAAAAATTTAATATTGCAAAAATGTATTTTCTGACAGATGTTTTGTCCCCGCAACAGCCGGAAGCGACAAGTATTATAACATACTGCATAAAGCAAAAAATGGCGGATAATATCCATATATTATTAAGTTAAAAAAATATGTCATTCTGAGGAACGCAAGTAACGAAGAATCTCTCGGTTTGATTAAACAAGGAGATTCTCAGCTAAGCTCAGAATGACATTTTACTTTATTAAATTGTTGCTTTTAAATAATGCCTATCTTAATTACACAGGGATAATGTGCACCCCTGCAGTTATTTTTCAAGTTCAATTTTTCCGTGTTCTGCTTCAAAGTTTTTTACACATTCGCGGATTAACATATTTATCTTATTGTTGGCAGTTCTGCCATCATATTCTGCTACATAACGCAACTTTTTCAATAATTCTTCATCAATTCTTGTTGTAAAACTTTTTATAGCCATAAAAAAACCTCTTTTTTGACGTCATTATGGCTTCATAATACATTCAAGATGTGGTATAATGTGTCAAAAGACGTCTGATAGACGTCACAAGTTAAAGGAGAAATATTATGGAATACAACTTTGATGCTGATTACAGACAGATGTACATTAAATTGTTCAACGCTGTTACCGATGCAATAGCACAGCTGGAACAGCAAAACTACGGCATTGCGGCAAATCTCCTGAAAAACGCACAGGCCGAAAGCGACATTCCGATAAGAAAACATAAATACCCGACAACACACTGCAAAGTGTGCTGTCGGGTACATTTTTGCCTGTTTTTGCAGAAAAAGTGCTGCTGCAAGGAAAAGACACGCTGCACTACTTTGTGTAATGCAAGTGTCGCTGACGCCGCAGCAGTCTTTTTGTGTTAAAAATCAGGTTTGTGTTTTCTTGTTGGGAGGTCGCTTATGTGAAGAAATTTTTATCAGATAAAACAATCCCCGCACAGATAAATTTCTGTGCGGGGTTCGCCTTTTATAAACCATTTTTTTAATTACAATTCAATTTTGCCGTAGAGGCCTGTGCCGCCAAAGTCGTCAACAAGTTTTGTGTCTCTTGTTTTCTGAACCTGTGGTGCAGGTTTTTCTCTGCGGTCGCGGCGGCCGTTGTTTCTGCCGCCTTTTTTGTTGCCGCCATTGTTTTTTCTTGGTGCTGTGGAATAAACCACAACACGTCTCTGGCTGCCTTCGCCCTTGCTTTCGCTTCTTACGCCTTCAATTGCGCCAACTGTTGCGTGGATAATGCGTCTTTCGTAAGGGTTCATTGGCTCAAAGCTGTAGTATCTGCCGGTTTTGATAACCTTTGCAGCCATCTTTTTAGCCATCTGCTGAAGGTCTTTTTCGCGTTTCTGACGGTAGTCAGCAACATCAACAGAAATTTTTTCATCGCTGTCTTCAAAACGGTTTGCAGCAAGGCTTGTCAGGTAGCTGAGAGCTTCCATTGTTTCGCCTTTGCGGCCGATAAGGCAGCCTGCGTCATCGCCTGCGATTTTGATGATGTAACCTGTCTGTGTTTTGTAGATTTTAAAAGTGTATTCGCCTGTGTAGAACTGGCCGATTACGCTTTTGATAAATTCCATGGAATATTTAACCTTTGCAGTTGCGTTTTCTGCAGGGATTTCTTCCAGTGCTGTTTCAGCAGTTTCAACTGTCTGTGTTTCTTCTGCTTTTTCTTCTTTTACAGGTTTTTCTGCTTTTTTGGTTTCCTGTTTAGCAGGTTTTTCTGCTTTTGCAGTTTTTTCTTCCTTTGCAGGTTTTTCTGCTTTTTTGCTTTCCTGTTTTGCAGGCTTTTCCGCTTTTTTAGCTTCCTGCTTTGCAGGTTTTTCTGCTTTAGGTTTAACTTCTTCAAAAAGGTCTTTTACGCTGAATTCTTCTTCGATTTCGCAAACCTTAACCTTTGCAGGTTTTTTGAAGAAAAATCTTTTTTCAGGATATTCCAGAACTTCGCATGTAACTTGTTCTCTTGTAAGGGATAATTCTCTGAGAGCAAGTTCAATAGCTTCGTCAACTGTGGAAGCCTGTTTGATAATTACTCTCATGATTATTCTCCGTACATATCTCTTTCAGCTTTTCTTGCAGCTTCAAGACGTTTTTTTGCAAGTTCAGCCTGGCTTGCTGTCATTTTGCCGTCTTTGTCAGGAATAGCTTTGCCGTTTTTTGCAGCTTTGTTCTTTTTGCGTGCTTCTTTCATCTGTTCTTCAATTTTTGCTTTTTCCTTATCAGGGTCAAAGAAAATTCTGAGAACAAATTCCTGAAGAATACCGAACACGCTGGAGAAAATCCAGTAGATAGATACACCAGCAGGGATTACGAAGGAGATGTAACCGAACATAACGCCCATGTAGATAGGCATCCATTTCATCATACCTTCCATTTTCTGACCGTTGAGTTTTGTCATGATAACCTGCTGTGCAAGCATGAACACAACGGAAAGAACAGGGATAATCCAGAGAATGCTGAAATCTTTGAGGTCTGGGATTGCTGTAAGGTCAAGGCCAACAAATGACATGTTGAGGTCCTGACAGAAAGCAATCTGTTCTGCTTCAAAAATGCCTTTGAATGCATCAGGGTTGCTTCTTACTGTTGTAAGAATTGTAGACTGTGGTGAGTATCTTGAAAGTTCAACACCAAGACCTTTTACAACCTCTTTTGCCTGGTCAATAGCTTCTACAGGAATTCTTGCAAGGTGACGCAGTGGTTCGTAGATAACGTTGATAAGACCAAACAGAATTGGCATCTGGATAAGAAGAGGCAAGCAGCCTGCAGAAGCGGAAATGCCGTTTTCCTGCTGGAGACGTACAAGTTCTTCCTGACGTTTCTGTGGGTTGTTTGCGTATTTTTTGTTGATTTCGTTCATCATTGGCTGGAAAGCAGCCATTTTGATGGAAGATTTTTTCTGTTTCCAGGAAAGTGGGAACAGAATGATTTTTGTTAAGAGTGTGAAAATGATAAGGGACACACCGTAGTTACCTACAAAGTCGTAGATAAATTTCAATAACCAACCAAGTGGTATTGCGAAGATGTTAAAAATTCCACCCATTTGTTTTTCCTCCGGGTTTTTGTAGCTTGTGCGGGCAATGAGAAATAACTGTTGTTGTTTTTCACCTTGAACGAAGGTAAATGTCTCGCCGGTTAAACAAACCCAATATAATACATAAGATACTGCGTACCGGCAGATTATTCCCTTTGCTCAGAACGGAACATATTTGTTGCAGCTTAATTGCCCTTTGTTTAATTTTTGTTTGTCCATTTGCCTTTTGGCGGGACAGGGTCGATGCCGCCTTTGCAGAAAGGGTTGCACCGCAGAATGCGGTATGTGCCAAGTAAAACCCCTTTTATAACCCCGTGAATTTCAATTGCCTGTATCATATAAGATGAACAGGTGGGGTAAAATCTGCAGCGGTCACCAAGGGCAGGGGAGATAAATTTCTGATAAAACCGTATAGGTAATATAAAAAATTTTTTAATCATTGTTAATCAGTCCTGCCTGCTGTGCGAGGTTTCTCAGCTGGGCTTCCACCTGCTGCTGCTTTACATAGGCGGTTTTTGCACGGGCAACAAGAATAATGTCGTACCCTGCGTTCATATCAAAACCGATGTTGCGCACGCTCTGGCGGAGAACACGTCTTGCACGGTTGCGTTTTACCGCATTGCCAACCTTTTTGCTGCTTGTAATGCCGAAACGGGTAAAACCATAGCGGTTTTTGATAACGTACATTACAACAAGGCTGTCAACATAACCTTTGCCGCGTTTGTATGCCCTGAGAAATTCTCTGTTCTGGTTTACTGCTTTTAATTTCATTTGCGTTTTCCCTTTGTTGTTTTTCCCGTATAGAAACAAAGACCACCCTTGTGGCCGCTATTTAAAACAAGCACTGTGCCGGTGGTCCTTTTTTAACTATATCAAGGATTTAGAACAACAAATTTCTCTTTAACGATAAATTAAACAGCTAATTTTGCTCTGCCTTTAGATCTTCTTGCAGCAATAACTTTTCTGCCGTTTTTAGTTGCCATTCTGCCCAAGAAACCGTGAACTTTTGCACGGGAGCGTTTTTTTGGCTGGTAAGTTCTTTTCATTTGATTGTCCTCCTGTTAGTTTTTTTATATGCAAACAGCGCCTTGTTGCGCCGCTGCCAACTTGTTAAACGGGGTCAGCATACCCCTACGAATTAACAGTATATAATAAACAAGTATAAAATGTCAAGGAAAATTTTTTACAGAAAAGTGAGTAAAATAAAGGAAAATCAACACTTTTCCACATTTTGCGGACATGTTGTTGAAAAGTTTTTAACAGTGCAATATATCTTGTGTTTTTTTATAATTTTCAAAAAAAATACCTGAACTGATATTTTAAAAGTTCAGGTATTTCTTTTATCATTTTTCTTCCTTTTAATTTATAAGTTTGTAGGTAAAGTTTGGTGTTTCGTTGTGTACTCTTTCAAATACTTCCAACATTATTTTACATTCTTCCTGCCAGTTTTCCGGCATTGAATAATATCCGTAGATATGTGCTTCTACTTCATCATCGAATAAATATGAAAGACAGTCCCACAAAGCATCCCAGTTTTCTCCGTAATATTCAGGCAAACCGAATTTTTCCTTTAAAAGCAGATGCACTTCCTGCCAATATCTGCATTTTGAGAAATCAAGAATTATAGGGTTTTCAGTTATATCTTTAAATTCGTAATATGATTCATCGTATCTTGGTATTTCTTTTATCATTTTTTCTCCTTTTAATTTATAAGTTTGTAGGTAAAATTTGGTGTTCTTTCGTGAACATCATCAAATATTTCCAGCATCAATTTGCATTCTTCCTGCCAGTTTTCCGGCATTGAATAATACCCATAAATATGTACTTCCCAATCTCCCTGATGCAAAAATAATCCGTCAAGACAATCCCAAAGTGCATCCCAGTTTTCTCCGTAATACTCAGGCAAACCGAATTTTTCCTTTAACAGCAGATGTACTTCCTGCCAGTATTTACATTTTGAGAAATCAAGAATTATCGGGTTTTCGGTTATATCTTTAAATTCATAATATGATTCATCGTATCTTGGTATTTCTTTTATCATTTTTTCTCCTTTTAATTTATAAGTTTGTAGGTAAAGTTTGGTGTTTCGTTGTGAACATCATCGAAAACTTCCAGCATCAACTTACATTCTTCCTGCCAGTTTTCCGGCATTGAATAATATCCGTAGATATGTGCTTCATATTTATCTTTATAAAAAATATCTCTGAGACAGTCCCACAAAGCATCCCAGTTTTCTCCGTAATATTCAGGCAAACCGAATTTTTCCTTTAAAAGCAGATGCACTTCCTGCCAGTATTTACATTTTGAAAAATCAAGAATTATAGGGTTTTCGGTTATATCTTTAAATTCGTAATAAGATTCATCGTATCTTGGTATTTCTTTTATCATTAAACCTGTCCTCCTATATAATTTCGTAAAAGGTGTCGTAGTGGTTGTAGGTTACAAAGATGTTTATATTAAGGAATTATGATTTATTTTAACACATACTTTTCCGTTTTAAAAGTATTGCAGCTGTGTTGCATCTTTGTCGCAAATTATGTGCGCAACTGTTGATTTTATGTTGCACAAGGGGCGGTTTTTCCGCTTGTGGAGCCACTTTTTTCACTGTAAAGTGTTTTGCTTTACACCATTTGCATTTTTGCTTTTTTGGTGATATATTACTGACACACAAAAAGGCATTACGGCGGACAGTTTAAAGGCCTTTAAGCTGTCTGTCACTTTTAAAACTGCAGCCCCAGGCGCCGGGCTTTGTCCTTTTTGCATATTTATATTATTTATATTATTAAACTATATATTTATATTGTACTTTTGCAGTTTTTGTGCTATAATTATATAGTTAAAAAGTATACCCGTTTTTATATAGATTTTAAAATTACAGGAGATTTCAAATGAACTCATTCAACGACGTTTTTGTTGCGGTTAAGGAACAATGCAGAAAAAATATTGTGGAAGCAAGTTTCAATCTGTTTATTGAACCGCTGGAGCTGGACCGCATTGAAGACAACACAGCATTTATCACAACAAACAGCGAATGGGCAAAGGGCATTATTGAAGAACGTTTTTCTTTCCACATCAAAAAAGCATTTGAAGAAATTCTGGGCTTTACACTGATGGTTAAAATTGAAGTTAAGGAACAGGACGAAGGCGAAGTTGCAAAACCAATCAACGGCGGACAGTATGCACTTACATTCGACACATTTATCATAGGTTCTTCCAACAAGTTTGCACACGCTGCAGCACTTGCAGTTGCACAGAACCCTGCAACAGCATATAACCCGCTGTTTATCTACGGCGATTCCGGCCTTGGCAAAACCCATCTGCTTAAAGCTATTGAGGCAGAGGTTTTGAAAAACAACCCTAAGGCAAATGTAATTTATGTTGACGGCGAAACTTTTACAAACGAAATTGTTACCGCTATCAGAGAAAACAAGACAAACGAATTTCACAACAAATACCGTCAGGTAGATGTTCTGCTGGTGGACGATATTCAGTTTATCGCAGGCAGAGAAAGAACACAGGAAGAGTTTTTCCACACATTCAACGCACTGCACAATGCAGGCAAACAGATTGTTCTGGTATCTGACCGTCCTGCAAAGGAAATAAAAAGCCTTGAGGACCGCCTGAGAACACGTTTTGAATGGGGCCTTACAGCCGACATTCAGGCACCGGACTTTGAAACACGCTGTGCAATTATCAAAAGAAAAGCAGACCTGCTGCGTCTTGATATCAAAAACGATGCGGTGGAATTTATTGCAGGCAAGGTAAAAACAAACATCCGTCAGCTTGAAGGCGTTGTTAAAAAACTGGACGCACTGAAACGTCTGGAAAACAAACCGCCTATACTTGTAAACGCACAGATTGCCGTTAAGGATATTCTTAACGAGGAACTGCCTGTGCCTGTTACAATTGAAAAAATTATTGAAGAGGTAAGCCGCAGCTATTCCGTTGCACCGTCCGACGTAAAAGGCAAAAAGAGAACACAGAACATTGCCGAAGCCAGAAAAATGGCGATGTACATTGTCAGACAGGTTTGTGAGCTGAGTATGGAGGATATAGGCAAGGAATTTGGCGGCAGAGACCATTCCACAGTTGTTTATTCCATCAGCAATGTGGAAGAAAAAATGGAAAAAGACTCTTTCTACAGAGGAAACATTGAAGATATTATTAAAAATATCAAAACTTTGTAATTTAAGGTATAAATCCCCTGTCTTAACAATTGCGTGCAGATGATATGTGCCCCTGCAACAGTTTATACAGGCAGAAATCAATTTAAAATTTGATTATCCCAAGAGGTGAAACGGAGAGCGGAGCTCTCCTTATATAAAATAAATATTGCCGCAAAACTCTGTCAAAAGGGAGAGCGTAGCCGCCGGATGGCGGCAGGGCGATACGAAACCGGGGCGGCAGTCCTTTCATATTCCGCGTTTGCGGGGGTGTGGGGGGAATCGCAACCCCCCACGCCTTTTGTTACTTTTCTGCAAGAAAAGTAAGGGTAACTTTTAAACAAAGTTTTTAAAAGTTAACAACAACTTTTCAACATTGTCAACAGCTGCAAAAGTTGTTATGTTGATTCCACATTTTATCCACAAAGTTTTCAAGAACAAAAAACGGCAGAAAAACTGCCCGCCAAGCGGACTTTTTACAGTTTTCAACAAATTCACAGTCTCTACTACTACTACTAAAATTTAGTTAGTGAGTTTTGAATTTTTTGCCGTTAAAAACGAAAAAATTAAATTTTTTACCATTGCTGTTTTGTTGAAAAATAAAACAGGGTAAAAAAGAGGATTAATGTAATTCAAAATACCATTCTGAGACAAGTGTAACGACCGAAGAATCTCCCGGGTTAGTAAAAATATCGGTTTTAAATGAGCCCCTGAAAACAGAGAGATTATCCACTGAGTTCAGAATGACAGGAAAAAGTTTCATTATTACATAAAATTGTTCATAATAAAAACTTATTATCAGCAATTAATAAAATATTTATCAATAATAAAAAAAATTAAAATACATCCTTATATAAAAGAAAGGAAATACAAGATGAAGATTATCTGCGACAAAAACACTCTGAGCGAAGCTATACAGACAGTTTCCCGTGCAGTTGCTGTAAAAAGCAATCTTGCATCTATTGAAGGTATTCTGTTTGTGGCAGAAAACGGAACTCTGACACTTACAGGCTATGATTTTGAAATGGGTATCAAAACCACATTTGAATGTGATGTTGAACTGGAAGGCGACATTGTTCTCAATGCAAATCTTCTGGGCAACATTGTAAGAAAATCTGCAAGTGACGAAATAAGCATTGAATGCGATGACAAAATGAACTGCAAAATCAAATGTGGTGTTGCAGAATATAACATCAAAGGCATTGACAGCACAGATTATCCTGATTTTCCTGCTCCGTCCAGAGACAACAGCATTAAAATTGACAACAGCCTGTTCTGCGAAATGGTTGACTATGTTATCTACGCTGTAAGCCAGGACGAAAAACGCCCTGCACATACAGGTGTACTGGTTAAACTTGAAAACAGAAAACTGACAATGGTTGCACTTGACGGTTACCGTCTTGCAGTGTGCGAAAGAGAAGTTGATTTTGAAGGCAACTTCAGCATGATTGTGCCTGCAAAAGCTATGAACGAAGTGAGAAAAATTGTTGGTGATACAGACGGCAAACTTACAATTTTTGCAAACAGAAGATACATTATCTTCAATGCAAAGGAATTTATTGTTCTGTCCCGTCTGCTTGAAGGCGAATTCCTTGATTACAACAAGGCTATTCCTAAAAACTTCTCCATTAAAGCTACACTCAACACAAAGGAATTTATCAATGTGATTGACCGTGTAAGCCTTATTATTACCGAAAGACTTAAAAACCCTGTTAAGCTGACAGTTGACGAAGGTGCTATTGAAGTAAAATGTACCACAGAAATAGGTGCGGTTTATGACGAAGTAAGTGCAGATGTTGACGGCGGCCCGCTTGAAATAGGTTTTAACAACAAATATCTGCTTGATGCACTTAAAGCTTCAAAACAGGACGAACTTGTATTCCAGTTTACAGGCAGTCTTTCCCCTTGTGTAATCACACCAAAAGACAACGATGCATTCACATATCTTGTATTACCTGTGAGGTTCAAAAATGACTGATATTAAAGTTAAACCACCTTTTATCAAGCTTGACCAGTTTCTTAAATTTGCAAATGCCATCTACAGCGGCGGTGAAGCAAAAACTGTTATTCAGGACGGTCTTGTATATGTAAACGGCGAAGTTTGCACAATGCGTGGAAAAAAACTGTATGACGGTTATATTGTAAGCTTTGAAGGCGAAGATTTTAAGGTTTGTATAAGTGAATAACTGCAGTATAAAAACTCTGAAGCTGGAAAATTTCCGCAACATTAAAAACACTGAACTGGAATTTGTAAACGGTATAAATGTTATAACAGGGGAAAACGGTCAGGGAAAAACCAACCTGATTGAAGCTTTGTGGCTGCTGACAGGGGGCAAAAGTTTCCGCGGCAGCAAGGACAAAGACCTGATAAACAAGGATTTAAATGAAGAAAACCGTTTTGCAAGAATAGTTTCGGTGCTGGAAAATGACGGCTATGAGGAAAAGCTGGAACTGCTTGTGGCTGACACCCCTGCAAAAAAAGGCCGTTTTGCAAAACACAACGACGGCCAGTTAAAAAGGGCGGTAAGTATTGTGGGCAAGTTTTACTGTGTGGTATTCTGCCCGCAGCATCTGGCCCTTGTAAGCGGCAGCCCGTCTTTGAGAAGAAAATTTGTGGACGGTGCACTGTGCCAGCTTTATCCAAACTATATCAAGGTGTTCAAGACCTTTGAAAAATATCTGGAACAGAAAAACAGTCTGCTTAAAAACCAGAACAGATATTATTTTGAGGAGTTCAATGAAACACTGGATATATACAACCGTCACCTTGCAGCCCTTGGGTATGAGATATATCTGAAAAGAAAAGAATATATTGACCTTATGAGCAAAAAAGCCAAGGAATATTACAACAAGATATCCAGCGGCAGAGAGAACATTGATTTTAAATATCTTTCTTTCGGCGAAAACCCTGATGATTTTTACAATCTCCTTGTGGAAAGCATTGAAAGGGACAAACGGGCAGGTTTTTCCACCTGCGGCGTGCAGAGAGAAGATATTGAGATAACAATTGACGGCGAAAATGCAAAGGATTTTGCAAGCCAGGGACAGCAGAGAAGTATTGTTTTGAGCATGAAGCTTGCTGAAAGCGATATTCTGAAAGAAATCTGCGAGATTGACCCTGTTATTCTGCTGGACGATGTGCTGAGTGAACTTGATTTTAAAAGGCAGGAATATCTGCTGGACAACATTGAGGGCAAACAGGTGTTTATATCGTCCTGTGACGAAAACCGCATAAACCTTGCAAAAAGCCGCAAGTATTTTGTAAAAGAAGGTGTTATTGAATGTATGTAGACATCGGCACCGATTTTCTGATAAAAAACAGTGATATTGTGGGCATTTTTGACCTGGACAATACCACAACCACAACAGGACACACCAATAATTTTCTTAAAGAAAAACAAAATCAGGGTAAGGTGATTTATCTTGTAAAGGACCTTCCTAAAAGTTTTGTGCTGACAAAAGACGGCACGGTGTATGTTGTGGAACTTTCCAGTCAGATTATAAGAAGAAGGCTGGAGTGACCTTTATTTGTGACTTTTGGCGGCAAAAGTGTTTTTACCGTCCTTTTTTAAAAGAAAGGACCAAAGAACGCGTAATATGAACATAATATGTCCCGTCCCTTGTGGCGCTTTGGTGTGCAGGTGTGCACACACTGCATTGCTCAGTAAGGTAAAAGCCAATCGACGATACATTATTGTTTATAAGGAGAGATACACTCTCTGTTACACCTCCTGGAAGTATCATTAAATAAAAAAATATTTTCAAATATAAATAAAACAAATTTATCAAAGTTTTTATTAAAAGTAAAAGCGGAGGAAATAATGGCACAGTTAGAAGAAAAAGTAGAAAACAACTATGGCGGAGAGCAGATACAGGTTCTTGAAGGCCTTGAAGCTGTAAGAAAACGTCCTGGTATGTACATCGGTTCCACAGGGCCTGCAGGCTTGCACCACCTTGTGTATGAAATTGTTGACAACTCCATTGACGAAGCCCTTGCAGGTTACTGCGACAACATTAATGTTACCATAATGGAAGATAACATTATCGAAGTTAAAGATAACGGCCGTGGTATTCCTGTAGGCATTCAGCCTAAACTGGGTATTCCTGCGGTTACCGTTGTATTTACAATTCTCCACGCAGGCGGCAAGTTTGGCGGCGAAGAAAGCGGCTACAAGGTTTCAGGCGGGTTACACGGTGTTGGTGCTTCGGTTGTTAATGCTTTGAGTGAATGGCTGACAGTTGAAGTAAGAAACGGCGAAGGCATTTACCGCCAGAGCTTTAAACGCGGTGTTGCAGACGGCGATTTGCAGCGTGTTGGCGACACAGCGGACAAAGGTACAACAGTTACCTTTAAAGCTGACAGCGAAATGTTTGAAACCTGCAATTATGAATACGAAGTTCTGCTTACACGTCTGCGTGAACAGGCTTTTCTTAATGCGGGTGTAAGAATTACAATAGCTGACAAACGAAATGCTGAAGAAGAAACAAGCGAAGTGCTGTGTTATGAAGGCGGTATAAAAAGCTTTGTTGAATATTACAACCGCAACAAAACTGCACTTCACGATGCAATTCATATTAAAACAGCAACAGAAAACAGTACAGCAGAAGTTGCTATTCAGTACAACGACACTTATTCCGAAGATATTGTAAGCTTTGCAAACAACATTCACACACCTGACGGCGGTACTCATGAAACAGGTTTTAAAAACGCTATGACAAGGGTGTTCAATGATTTCGGCCGCGAAAAAGGTTATCTTAAAGAAAAGGACGAAAACCTTAACGGCAACGACGTGCGTGAAGGGCTGACTGCAATTATATCGGTTAAAGTTACCGAAGCACAGTTTGAAGGCCAGACAAAAGCAAAACTTGGCAACACAGAAGTGCGCGGTCTTGTAGAAAACCTTGTTTATGAAAAACTGAGGGATTTCTTTGAGGAAAACCCTGCAGTTGCAAAGGTTGTTTATGAAAAGGCATTGTCTGCACAGCGTGCAAGGGAAGCTGCAAAGAAAGCAAGAGAACTTGTAAGAAGAAAATCTGCCCTTGACAGCACACGAATGCCGGGCAAACTGAGCGACTGTTCCAGCAAGGACCCTTCCATCTGCGAAATTTACATTGTCGAAGGTGACTCTGCAGGCGGCAGTGCAAAAAACGGCCGAGACAGGGAATATCAGGCTATTCTGCCGCTTTGGGGCAAGATGATAAACGTTGAAAAAGCCCGTCTTGACAAGGTTTACGGCAACGAAAAACTTGTACCTGTTGTGCAGGCGCTGGGCTGCGGCATAGGTGAGGATATGGACATAAGCAAGATACGCTACCATAAAGTTGTTATTATGGCCGATGCTGACGTTGACGGCCAGCATATAAGAACTTTGCTTCTCACATTCTTTTTCCGTTTTATGCGACCTATCATTGAAGCAGGCTATGTATACATTGCTATGCCTCCGCTTTACAAGGTTACAAAGGGCAAACAGATTAAATATGCCTATGACGAAGAAGAAAAAGAAAAGATTATGGAAGAATTCGGCAACGGCTGCAAGATAAGCCGATTCAAAGGTCTTGGTGAAATGAACCCTGAACAGCTTTGGGAAACAACCCTCAACCCTGAAAACCGTGTTATGATGCGTGTTAACATTGAAGATGCACGAAAAGCTGACGAAACCTTTACTGTCCTTATGGGTGACAAGGTTGCACCAAGAAAAGAATTTATTGAAAAGAACGCCAAATATGTAGATAATCTTGACGTTTAAAATATAATATTAAATTTTGAAAGGAGATACAGTTATGTATCCGATTCACAAAGAAAAATATATCATAGGCGAAAAAACTTTCTATCATTTTATGTACGACCGTCATGCCGACCTTTTCAGAAAAGAAAAACGCGGACATATGATTTATGCTATTGCAATGATAATCTGTATGATTGTTGTTACAGTTATCAACCTTATAAATCCTGCTGTAAAAGGCGACTATGTCTGGATGATTCTGCCTGTTGTTTTTGCATTTCTTTCAATTGCACTGGTAAACAAATACAGATCTGCTGACAGAGTTGCATACAACAAGATAATGAAAGACTATGAAGGCAGAAAATATAAAGACAACTACCACACAGTTAAGTTTTTTGAAGACCATCTGACATATAACTTTGGTTCTTCTGTTGATACAATTGCATATAACCAGTTTAGAAAATATTACGAAGGACCTGACTATTTTGCAATGTATTTCCACACAGGCGACCTTGTGCTGTTCAGTGACAAATGCAATGTGGAAAAAATTAAAGGCATTATGGTTGATTTTAAGGAAGGTCTTGCAAAAGAAAAAGCAGAAGAAGCAAAAGTTGAAGAAACAATGGATACAGTTGTGGAAATACAGGCTTCTGAAGTAATGGAATAAAAAATAAAGATTCTTCATATTTTTGAAGAATTACAGACCGATATTACAGATTTTTATAAATAGCATATTTGTTTTTAGGAGAATAAAATGTTATTGAATGACAAAACAAATTATATAGATGTGGACATTGACAAGGAAATGCGTAACAGCTTTCTCAACTATTCAATGTCTGTTATCGTAAGTCGTGCCTTGCCGGATGTACGCGACGGGCTGAAACCTGTTCACCGCCGCATTCTGTACACAATGTACGAAAATAATCTGGACTCTGCACATGAATACCGCAAATCCGCAACCACCGTTGGTGACGTGCTGGGCAGTTATCATCCACACGGCGACTCATCCGTTTACGATGCAATGGTGCGTCTTGCACAGGATTTTTCACTCAGATATCCTCTGGTTGACGGCCAGGGTAACTTTGGTTCCGTTGACGGTGACCCTCCTGCTGCTTACCGTTATACCGAAGCAAGAATGAAAAAAATTGCAGACGAAATGCTGCGCGACATTGACAAGGAAACAGTTGATTTTCAGCCTAACTTTGACGAGTCCAAGCAGGAACCTTGTGTTCTGCCTGCAAGAATTCCAAACCTGCTTATCAACGGTTCCATAGGTATTGCTGTTGGTATGGCTACAAATGTGCCTCCACATAACCTTGGTGAAGTGTGTGACGGCATTGTGCATCTTATTGATAACCCTGATGCGGATTATGTTGAACTTATGGAGTTTATTCCGGGTCCTGACTTTCCTACAGGGGGCATTATTATGGGCCGCAGCGGTATAAGAAGTGCCTATGCAACAGGTAAAGGCAAAATTATTCTCCGCGGCAGAGCCAACATTGAAGAAAAGGCAAACGGCAGATTCCAGATTGTTATTACCGAAATTCCATATATGGTAAACAAGGCAATGATGGTGGAAAGAATTGCTGACCTTGTAAAAGAAAAACGCATTGACGGCATAAGCGATTTGCGCGATGAATCTGACAGACAGGGTATGCGTGTGGTTGTGGAACTTAAAAAGGAAGCCAACCCACAGGTTGTGCTGAACCATCTTTATTCCCTTACACAGCTGCAGGACACAGTTGGTGCAAACATGCTTGCCCTTGACGACGGTGTGCCGAAGGTTATGGACCTTAAATATATTCTGCAGAAATATATTGACCATCAGTGTGAAGTTCTGGAAAGAAGAACCCGTTTTGACCTTAAAAAAGCACAGGAACGCCAGCATCTGCTGGAAGGTTTGAAAATTGCCTGCGACAATATTGACGAGGTTATCCGCATTATCCGTACAAGCTACGACAACGCAAAAGACAATCTTATGGAACGCTTTGGATTGTCTGAAGTTCAGGCAAATGCAATTCTCAACATGCAACTGAGAAGACTGCAGGGCCTTGAAAGAGAAAAGATTGAAAACGAACTTGCGGAACTGGCAGAAAAAATTGACTATTACACACGTTTCCTTGCAGACCACCAGATGGTGCTTGACAAGGTTAAGGAAGATGTAATTGAAATTAAAGAAAAATATGCTGACCCAAGAAAAACTGAAATTGCACATATCAGCGGCGAGGTTGACATTGAAGACCTTATCCCTGAAGAAGAATGTATCTTCACATATACAAACTTCGGTTATGTAAAACGTCAGCCAAAAGATGTTTATCAGGCACAGAGACGCGGCGGCCGCGGCATAAGCGGTATGACACGCCGTGACGAAGATTATGTTCAGGAACTGTTTATGGCAGGCACCCACGACTTTATCTTCTTTGCAACAGACAAGGGCAGGGTATACCGACTTAAAGGTTACGAAATTCCTGAAGGCAGCCGCAACGGCCGCGGTGTGAACATTATAAACCTTATTCAGCTGCAGCCGGACGAAAAGGTTACTGCAATTATGCCTATACCTAAAGGTCTGGAAGAAGGCAACATTGTTATGGTTACCAAAAAAGGTATTATCAAACGTACCGAGGTGTCCGCTTACAACAATGTGCGCAAGAGCGGCCTTATCTGCATAAGCCTTGATGAAGGTGACGAACTTATCTGGACAAGACTGACAAAAGGTGATGACGAGCTGATTGTTGCAACAAAGGACGGTGTGGCAATCAAGTTCAGTGAACAGGACGTACGCCTTGTAAGCAGAAGTGCCCGCGGTGTAAAAGCAATTGAGCTCCACGAAGGGGACGAGGTTGTTGGTATGGGTGTTTGTGCCGAAGGCAGCGAACTGCTGACAATTACCGAAGACGGCAAGGGCAGAAGAAGCTCTGTCAGCGAATACCGTCTGCAGACCAGAGGCGGCAAAGGCGTTCGCAACTACGAAACCGAAAAATACGGCAAGGTTTGCGGCGTGAGAATTGTAAACAGCGACCTTGACGCTATACTTATCAGCCACAGCGGTATCATTATCAGAACACACATTGAGGACATTGCACTTCAGAGCCGTTATGCAGGCGGTGTTAAGGTTATGAAGCTGGGTGAAGACGATAAGGTTGTAACCTTTGCGGCAACACTGCGTGATGACAGCGAAGAAACTGTTGAAGTTGAAGCAGCAGATGAAACAGAAATGACACAGGCTGCCGAAGCACAAACAGCAGAAAACGCTGAAGAATAAGTTATATATTTATACAATTGATAAATTATATAAATTAAATTACAAATTGTAATATAAAAAGACGGGATATCGCAATGATTTCCCGTCTTTGTTATATTTATTATATATGTATATTATATACATTAAAAAAAGCTCCCTTTATATAAGGGAGCTTTTGGTTTTAGTACCTGTCGGCTTCCAGCATTAAGCCGTCGATAAACTTTTTAATGCTTATCTTGCCGCTGTAAAGGCTTTTGCCGCGGATGTAGTCCATTTCTATTCGTACATCTTCAAAACTGAACAGTGTGGAGGAATAACGCATAAAAGTTTCGTTCATAAAATCTTCAATGCCCATGTGTGCAATGTTGCTCATGCCTGCGGCAATGGCACGGCGCACACGCTGTTCCATATTTTTTGGGCTTGTGCTGACTGCTTCGCACAGCTGTGAAACGCTTATCTGTGAAACAGGGATATTGTTGTTGTGGAGATATTCGCAGATGGAGATAATATCCCCGCAACCTTTTTCGCCAGACATACCGATGTGGCTTAAAATCATACGGATTTTTTTGCTGTATTCATCTTCAATTGCAGGTTCAATCTGCAGCGGAACGTTGCTGACAAACATTTTGCGGATATTTTCCAGTGTTTTTTCGTTTTCTATCTGTGTTTTAATATTGCCAAGCACGGATTTTACTTCGATAAGATTGATAGGCTTCTGGATAAAAAAGTTTATTCCTGCTGAATATGCCTTGCCGATAAGTTCCTTGGAGGAAACCTGACTTATCATTATAAACTTGATGCTGCTGTTGAGTTTGCGGATTTCGTTTACCACCTCAACGCCGTCCATAACAGGCATAAAAAAGTCCACAAGCACAACATCAGGGCGGCAACGGAGAATATCGGAGATGTTTGCAACTTCGCCGCCGCAGTCACCGCAGATTTCGCCCAGATTGTGTGTTTCAATGATGTCTTCCAGTACGTTGATAACAGAGATGTCGTCTTCTACAATGTAAATACGCATATTATTCCTCCATAATAGCTTTTGACGGAATACGGATTACAAATTCGGTGCCGTTGCCAAAATCAGATTTTACGGTGATTGAACCGCCGAATTTTTCTTCCACTGTGGTTTTTATGCCGTAAAGCCCTACGCCGCGGTAGATGTTGCCTGTTACAGCATCGAATTTAGTGGAGTAACCCATTTTGAATATATTGTTGATATGTCTTGGAGAGATGCCGGGGCCGTTGTCAGAAACGGTAAAAACACATTCGTTGTCTGTGTGTATAAAATTAATTTCAATGCGGTTGCCTTTTTTTGCCGTTTCCATTGCTTCAACTGCATTTGTAACAAGGTTTTTCAGTATACCCATTATCTCGTAATGTTCGTTGGTGATAAAATCTTTATTAAAAGAGAACACAAGGTTTACCGACATATTTTTCTGATGAAGCAGATTCTGTGTGGAGTCCTCAAGTATTGAAAGTATGTCGCTGAACTTCATCTGCTTTGCATCAAAGTCTTCAATGATAGCCTTTTCAATACCCTTTATAATGGAAATATAGTCCTTTTTGATTTCGTGAACATCCTTTGCAATGGCAAGGGACATTTTTTTCATATCATCGGAAACATCCATATTGCTCAGCGCCTCGTAAAGTTTGTAGGCGTTGCCCATTACGTTTTCAATTTCTTCCGAATTCTTTTTCATAAAATAGATTTCGTTTTTAAGCCCTGTTGTCAGCATAAACAGACGCTGATATCTTTCTTCGTGTTCCTCGTGTTTCAGAAGGGTTCGATATTGTTTTTCACCTACAAGAAACAGCCATGACACAATGCTGCGGGCAAGGGCGATGCCTGCAATGGAGGCAATTGCCTTTAATATATCCTCTGCAGGCAGTATGGTGTGTGTGGCACATATTTCCACAATATTTGAAAAAAAGTCGCTCATCAGCACCACCACAAACATTTTGCGGTAGCTTACCACATATTTGTTGCGGCACAGATAGGAAAAAATGATGCCGTAGCTTATATAGAACAGCATGTTAGGCAGATACAGCCTTAAAGCGCCTGCGTAACTGCCTGTGGAGATAAACAGCAGGGCACTGCGCAGCACAAAAACAAACACTGCGGTGGTTGTGCATATCTGTATATTTGATATGTCTTCACCCACCGTCATAAGCAGAATAGGCAGCAGAATAACCGCGGCAGAAATGCGGAAACCTTGCGAGTACATGTTGAAGTACAGCTGGGAGGAAACTGCAACTGCCAGCGCAATGAAGAATATTCGGGTAAACTGTGGTATTTCCTTAACTTTTGTTCTCATAAAACACCGTGTATGTAAGTATAATGTAATATAATTTTATTGTATGGTATATGTTGTTCTGAACGGTTATGTCATCCTGAGCGCAGTGAAGGATCTCTCTGCTATTGCAGTACATTATCAGTCGTTGTTCCAATCAGACCGAGAGATTCTTCGGTCGATGCACTTTTTCAGAATTACATAAAAGTGAAAATGCGTTGTTTATTGCAAAACTTCATCAATCAAAACCAAAACTGTGGTTTTGAAAGTTATATTTTTCTGATATATAGCATACCACAAATTAAGCTTTGTTACAATTTTTATTTATTTTGTAGGGCTTTTTTTATTAAAATTTGTTAAAAATTTATTTTATCTGTACTTTTCGGTATAAATTGCACAAAATGTATACCAAAGTTTAATGCTATTTGTATAAAAACATAAATACGGCTGTATTTTTTTGTAGTTTTTTGTAGTATTTGATATATATTATCTGTACAAAATCTATTTTCAAATAAAACAAATTTTTAATTGGAGGAAAAATAATGCTTACTATCAATCTTGATATGTTCCAGGCAGCAGCAGTAGCTTGTGGCGTTTTGCTCATCGGTCGTCTGCTTGTTTCTAAACTTGAAATTCTGAGAAGATTCTGTATTCCAGAACCAGTTGTTGGCGGCGTTGTATTCGCTCTCCTTCACCTCGCTCTCAGAAGCGCTGGTATCCTTGAAATCAGCTTTGACTCAACAATCCAGACAATCTTCATGAACATGTTCTTCTGTTCAGTAGGTTTCGCAGCAGCATTTAAAATGCTCAAAAAAGGCGGTAAACTCGTATTCATCTTCCTTGGTCTTGCAATCGTAATGGTAATTACACAGAACGCAATGGGTGCTGGTATCGCAACACTCTTTGGTCAGAACCCACTTCTCGGTATCGCTACAGGTTCCGTTCCAATGGTTGGTGGTCACGGTACATCCGCAGCATTCGGTCCGGTTCTTGAAGCTGCAGGCCTTGAAGGCGGTACAGTAGTTGCAGTTGCTTCCGCTACATTCGGTCTTGTTGCTGGCTGTCTCATCGGTGGTCCTATCGCAACAAACGTTATCAACAAATTCGGTCTTAAACCAACAACAAACGCTTCCGGTAACGAAGAAGGCGAAGAAGGTGCAGGTACAATTGATCAGGCTCGTTTCATCAACGCTATCATGTTCCTTCTCATCGCTCTTGGTATCGGTACAATCATCGGTAAATTCCTTTCCGGTCTCACAGTTATGGGCGCAACACTTTCCTTCCCAGGTTACATCGGCGCTATGATGGCTGCAGCTATCATCCGTAACGTATGGGAAATCAAAGGCTGGGATGTTCCAATGGAAGAAATCAACACAATCGGTGGTTACTGCTTGTCCATCTTCCTTGGCCTTGCTATGATGGGTCTCAAACTCTGGCAGCTTGCTGACCTTGCTCTCCCAATGATCGTTATGCTTCTTGCTCAGACAGTTCTTATGTTCCTCGTTGCAAGATTTATCTGCTTCAACATCCTTGGCAAAGACTACGATGCAGCTGTTATCTCTGCCGGTCTCTGTGGTTTCGGTATGGGTGCTACACCTAACGCTATGGCTAACATGCAGGCTGTTACAAAGAAAAACGGTCCATCCCCAACTGCTTTCTTGGTAGTTCCACTTGTTGGTTCACTGTTTATCGACTTCTTTAACTCCATCATCATCACATTGATGATTTCTTTCCTTGGTTAATAAATAATATATAAGGTAATCCTCTTATATAATTTAATATTTCCCAATAAGATTTTTGGACAGTAAAACGAGCACAAAACCCCTGTGAGTATTCACAGGGGTTTTGTGTTTGTGTAAAAAGCTCAGATATATCAGCATAAGTTGGTGCATATTAGTATCTGAGCTTTTGTTTGTATTGTATTAAAAACAGGTTTTCCATTTAGTGGAAAGGCTGATTGTATTTTCTTTTGAGCCTTCTCCCTGAGGAGAAGGGGGACAGCTTGCGGTGGATGAGGTGGCATGTTACAAAAAACAGCACCTCATCAGTCACCTTTGGTGACAGCTTCCCCTCAAGGGGAAGCCATGTGATAATTTAATTTTGCATAAAACAAACAGCCTTCCTTAACAAGGAAGGCTGTTTGTTTATCTTATAAAAATATGTCTGTAAATATCGTTACACACACCTTCAAAATTATTGTTTACATCGATATTCTGATATCTTAAAACTGTTATACCCAACTGATGAAAATATTTATCACGGACAACATCTTTTTCAGCTGCTTTTTCTTCGTAATGCTGTGAGCCGTCAAGTTCAATAATAATTTTAGCAGATGCACAGTAAAAATCTGCAATGTAGTTGCCTAAAACTTTTTGTCTGTTTATTGTAACAGGCAGTTGTCTCAGAAAGTCGTACCACAGATGCCGTTCTTCAAAAGTCATGTTTTTGCGCAGTTTCTGTGCATTTTTAGTCAGTTTTGAGTTATTTGTATTGTTCATAACTATCCAATCAGCGTAAAGTATAATATAACAATCACACCCAGGATAATTCTGTACCAGCCGAAAGCCTTAAAGTCTTTCTTTTTGATGTAACCCATAAGAAATCTGATTACAATTACAGAAACAACAAATGCTGTCACGCAGCCCACAAGCAGAATTACAAGTTCGGCCATTGTAAAGGCAAAGCCGAATTTTAAAAGTTTTAAAAAGGACAGGCCGAACATTACAGGCACAGCAAGGAAAAATGTAAATTCTGCTGCTGCAACGCGGCTTACACCGATAAGCAAAGCACCGATGATGGTGGAACCGGAACGGGAAGTGCCGGGTATGATGGAAAGCACCTGAAAAAGGCCGATAAGCAGTGCGTGTTTATATGTGATTTCACTAAGTTTGTTAACCTCTGCCAGCATGCCTTTGTTGCGGTTTTCGATAACGATAAAGGCAATGCCGTAAAGGATAAGTGTTGCGGCAATAACAAGTGGTGTGTGGAAATGGCTTTCTATGTAGTCATCAAACAGAATTGTCACCACAGCACCCGGTATGCAGGCCACCACAACCTTGAACCACATGCTGAAAATGTGTTTTTTGATAAACGGACGGCTTTTGTCGCTGTGGTTGAAAGGCCACATCTTTTTCCAGAAAATCAGCACAACCGCCATGATTGCACCAAGCTGGATAACCACAAAAAACATTTCCTTGAAAGCGTCGGAACAGTTAAGCTTTAAAAATTCGTCCACCAGCAGCATATGCCCTGTGGAAGAGATTGGCAGCCATTCGGTAATGCCCTCAACAATTCCGAGGAAAATAACCTTTAAAATTTCAAAAAAATCAAGTTTCATAATAAACTCCGTGTATTAAGTTTTGCACCAGTATAAAGTATATTACTGCTGCAGATGTATATATGCTTTGCTTAAACAATGATTATATATTATTAAGTGCAAAACTGCAGGGATATATGACTTTGGGTACATCGTTATGTTTATATTTTACATCAATAGACTGTAAACCGCAAGAAATACGGTATAAAACTGTGACACTTTTGGTGTCATTGCCCTTTAATGAGCATTGTAGTTTTTATTGTGAGAAAACAGAACAGAAAAACTGCCGCATAGGGCTGATTGGATACAATAAATACAATTGTGGCAATGGAACTGAGCACAAGAGATATTTTGTTTTTGCTGTTTTGCCACAAAGGATGATGAAAGTTTTGCAAAATAAGTGATAAAATGCCATGCATAACAATCAATGCTGTTACAGAACAAAAAGCAGTTTTTAAATATGGAGCAGTGCCGGATAAAGCAAAAAGTGAAACCGCCTGCACGGTATCGGTGTTTCTGACTGCAAAAAACGGCAGGAACAGAAACAGCACACAGCTTGTATCAAGCAGACTGAAAACAGTATTGTATATTTTGTTTTGTTTTTCCTTGTTGTCAGCTTCGGCAGCAGAAAGCAGTTCATCAGCTGACAAAAGCCCGTCTATAGTGACACCAAACAGCTTTGATATCTGACGGAGAGAGTCGATATTGGGATAGCCTTTTCCCGATTCCCATTTGGAAATTGCTGTACGTGAGACATAAAGCATTGAGGCAAGTTCTTCCTGAGAAAGACCTTTTTGTTTTCGCAGAGCCTGCAGTTTTTCGTTGAATTCCATAGTGTTCCTTTTTTTATTTATTTTGATTTGAGAAAAGAATATGACAGGTTGAAATTTATGCTTAATATTGATTTCGCTGTCAATTCGATATTGATAATGGCTTCACTTTATCATATATATCCCGCTGTTTCAACAACGGTTGTGATGTGACAATATTTCACACAGCTTATGACAGCACAGTTTTGTTTACATATTTACTTATTTGTGATAAAATATTAAGCTAGAAAAATATGTTTTAAATAAATATTCTTGTAGGGGACGATGCCCACATCGTCCTGCAGATAATATAAAAATAACAGACTGATGTGGGCGTCAGTCACAAAAGTGATACTGCGAGGAAAACTATGAGTAACTGTATTGCGGCAATGGCAACAGCACCGGGCAAGGCAAGTCTGTGTGTGGTGAGAATAAGCGGCGATGATGCCTACAAGGTTGCCAAAAAGGTTTTTGTGCCGATTAATAAAGATAAAGACGTGGAAAAACAAAAGGGCTACACCGCTTTGTTTGGTCACTTCTGCCGCAAGGGCAAGGAAATTGACCAGGCGGTTGCACTGTTTTTTGCCGCACCAAAAAGTTACACAGGGGAAAACGTGGTGGAAATAAGCTGTCACGGCGGTATGGCAATTGCCAACCAGCTGCTCAAAGCCTGCTACGAAGCAGGTGCACAGCCGGCACAGGCAGGTGAGTTCACCAAACGCGCATTTTTGAACGGCAAAATGAGCATTACCCAGGCAGAAGCTGTTATCGAAATGATTAATGCAACTTCATCACAGGCACTCACAGCTGCAAAAAGTGCTTTGGAAGGCCACCTTTACCAAAAGGCAAAAGCTGTAAGAGATGACCTGCTTGTTCTGGTAGGACATATCACTGCTTATACAGATTTTCCTGAAGAAGCTGTGGAAGAAGTTACCGATGAAGAAATTGACAATATCCTTAAATCTGCAAAGGCAGAACTTAAACGCCTCATTGACGGATACGACGCAGGTGCAAAAATAAAGGACGGTGTAAAAACTGCAATTGTGGGCAAGCCTAATGTTGGCAAAAGCACGCTGCTTAACGCCCTGAGCGGTTTTGAAAAGGCAATTGTTACCGAAATTGCAGGAACAACCCGTGACGTTGTGGAGCAGGAGGTTATCCTTGGTGATGTAAACCTTATTCTGCAGGACACAGCAGGTATACGCGAAACTGACGATATTGTGGAAGCAATGGGCATTCAGCGTTCCATCGACCGCCTCACCGACGCACAGTTGGTTTTCTGTGTGTTTGACGGCAGCAGGGAAATAGGCAGCGAGGATATTGACCTTGCAAAACGCTGCGAGGGAAACAACAGCATTGCAATTATCAACAAGCAGGACCTGGAACAGAAATTTGATATAAGCCGGATTGAACACTGCTTTAAAAAGGTGCTTTATATAACCGCTAAGGAATTTTATATGTCTAAGGAATTTGAGCAGACAGTTATGGAAGTGCTGAACCTGACACACATTGACAGTCAGGTGGCAACTGTGGTCAACGAACGCCAGTTTGCCGCAGTAAGAACCGCCTATGCCGCAATAAGCGATGCATACGATGCGTTTCTTATGGGGCAGAGCCTTGACATTGTGGGCGTGTGCATTGACGATGCACTGTATGCAATCTATCAGCTTACAGGTGAAAATGTAAGCGACGAGGTCGTGAGCGAAGTATTCAGCAAATTCTGTGTCGGTAAATAGTAATATTTTTATGAAATATTACATATAGTTGAATTTATGACGATTTATCAGTTAAATATGGGTAAAATGCGGTAAGAGTTGTTACAAAACGCAAACAAACCCTATTAAAGAGTTTGATTACCGTATGAAACGGGGTTTTCAGCCTCCCTCTGAGGAGGGAGGTGTCACGCAGGTGACGGAGGGAGAGAAAACCTCTCCGGTAAATATTATCAACAACAATGTTTAAACAATCGGTGAAAGGGATTGCTAAAACACACATTATATAAGGAGATTAACTATGATTTTAGGAAATTATGATGTTGTAGTAGTAGGCGCAGGCCATGCTGGCATTGAAGCTGCAATGGCGTCTGCACGTCTTGGTGTAAAAACCGCCCTGTTCACCTTAACACTGGATGGGGTTGGCAACATGCCATGTAACCCTGCTATCGGCGGCACAGCAAAGGGTCATCTTGTAAGAGAAATTGACGCTTTGGGTGGCTGCATGGGCATTGCTGCAGATGCTACAAGCATACAGACCAGAATGCTCAACCGCGGCAAAGGCCCTGCAGTGCATTCACTGCGCTGCCAGAGTGACCGCCAGCAGTACACAATGTATATGAAACAGCTTGTGGAAAGACAGGAAAACCTTGACCTTAAACAGGCGGAAATCTGCAAGGTGCTGTTTGATGAAAACAAATGTGTAACAGGGGTTGAAACACAGCTTGGCACACAGTACGGTGCAAAAGCGGTTATTATTGCAACAGGTACATACTTAACAGGCAAAATTTTTGTTGGCGATGCAAGCTATCTGTCGGGCCCTGACGGACATCACTCCGCCTGCAAGCTCAGTGACTGTCTTAAAGAAAACGGCATAAAACTTGTGCGTTTCAAAACAGGTACACCTGCCCGTGTAAACAAACGCAGCATTGATTTTTCTGTGCTGGAAGTTCAGCCGGGGGACGAAGAAACCGCACCGTTCAGCTTTATGACAAAGGAACCGCCAAAAAATATTCTGCCTTGCCATATAAGCTACACAAATCTTGAAACTCACAGAGTAATTAAAGAAAATATCCACCGCAGCCCATTATATGGTGGTAAAATTGAGGGTATAGGCCCAAGATATTGTCCTTCCATTGAAGATAAGGTTATGCGCTTTGCCGACAAGGAACGCCATCAGCTGTTTATTGAGCCTTGCGGACTCAACACCGACGAAATGTATATACAGGGCATGTCGTCATCATTGCCTGAAGATGTGCAGGTGTCTTTTTACAAAACAATCAAAGGCCTTGAAAACCTTGAAATCACACGTCCTGCCTATGCAATTGAATATGACTGCTGTGACCCGCTTGATTTGAAAGCGACACTTGAATTTAAAGAATACGGCAGTCTGTACGGTGCAGGCCAGTTCAACGGCACCAGCGGCTACGAAGAAGCTGCGGCCCAAGGCCTTGTGGCAGGCATCAACGCTGCAAGAAAAATTCTCGGCCTTGGTGAGTTTACACTGAGCCGTCAGTCAAGCTATATCGGTACACTTATTGACGACCTTATTACAAAGGGTGTTATGGACCCTTACCGTATGATGACAAGCCGCAGCGAGTACCGTTTGTATCTCCGTCAGGACAATGCTGACGAACGTCTTACAGCAATGGGCAGAGAAATCGGTCTTGTAACCGATGAACGCTGGGAGCTTTTCAATGCGACCCTTGCTGCAAAGGAAAAGGAAATTGAACGTCTTAGTGCAATTACACTTAAGCCAAGTCAGGTTAAAGAACTGCTTTTGAGCAAAGGCCTTGACGAAATTACAACAGGTGTGAGAGCAAACGAATTTTTGAAACGTCCGCAGATAAGCTATGACGAAGTTGTGGCAATTGTGGGTGAGGGCGAAAACATCAACAACTTTGTAAAAGAAAAGGTTGAAATTGAAATCAAATACGCAGGTTATATCAAACGTCAGGAACAGCAGATAAACCAGATTAAAAAGCTGGAAAACACACCTATTCCTGAAGATGTGGACTTTGCGGACTTTAAAGGCCTGCGCCTTGAAGCAAGGGAAAAACTTGGCAAGGTGAGACCTGTCAACGTAGGTCAGGCAAGCAGAATCCCAGGCGTTAGCCCAAGTGATATTTCTGCATTGCTTTTGGAACTGAAGGCAAGAGGTTTATAACGATAAAATAGTTTTATAACAATATTTGTGGAATTCCCTTAAAAAATGCCAGTCACGCCGCAGGCATGTGACGGCTTCTTCTGGAGGGGTGACAGTAGATTTTTCACGCTGTGCCGTGAAAAAATGCGTCATGTAGGGGAGTAACTCCCCTATGAAAAAAATGCCGCACAGTGAAATGAAACATTCAACAAAAAGAATAGCGGTATTTTTGTTCCACGTGGAACATTTACAGGTACAGGAACAGTTATGATAAACAAAGAACGATTTTTAAATACATTAAAACAATATGATATTGAAATAAGCGAAAAGCAGTTCAGTCAGTTGGACAAGTATGCTGAAATTCTGGTGGAATACAACGAAAAGGTAAACCTGACTGCAATCACCGACCCTGAAGGGATAGAAAACAAGCATTTTCTTGACAGTCTGCTGTTTGCCAAAAATCCGCTTGTTAAAGGCAAAGTGGTGGATGTGGGCACAGGTGCAGGTTTTCCGGGCATTGTTACAAAAATTTTCAAACCTGAAATTGAACTGACAATGATTGAACCGACAGGCAAGCGCTGCACATTTTTGCAGTATGCCCTTGACACAATTGGCATCAAGGCCGATGTAGTTAAGGAACGTGCGGAAGAAGCTGCCCGCAAGCAGTGGCGCGAACAGTTTGATGTTGCAACTGCCCGTGCTGTTGCAGATATGCGCATCCTGAGCGAATACTGCATTCCGCTTGTAAAGGTGGGCGGTCACTTTATCGCAATGAAAGGGGACGGACAGAAGGAGCTTACCCCTGCAATGAACGCGATCAGCAAACTGGGCGGCAGATTCGTGAATATGGAAGAATATGCTCTCCCTGACGAATCAAAGCGTACAATTATCATCACTAAAAAAGAAAAGGAAACCCCAAAGGTTTATCCGCGCAATGGCGGCAAAATAAGTAAGTCGCCATTATAAATACAGATAATTATTAAGACAGAAAAGCAAAAACTTTTCTGTCTTTTTCTTTTTTATCCGACAAACTGCATTTTAAAGTGAGGTTTTGATATTTTATTTTTAATATAAAATGTCTTTAAACACCTTTTGCTGTCGTAAACTGCGATATTATTTGCTGGTATTATGGTGAAAGCTGTGGTAAATTGAATCCAGACAAAGAGAAAGGGAGATAAAAATGGAAAAAACTCAGCAGTTGCAGATGGTCCCAACCGATAAAATTTCTCCCTGCCCATATCAGTGCCGATATACCTACAGCATCGAAAACCTGCAGCAGCTGGTGCAGTCGATAAAACACAACGGCATTTTGCAGCCACTTACAGCCACAAAGACAGAAGAGGGCTATCAGCTTATATCAGGCCACCGCAGGCTTATGGCTGCACAGGTGCTTAAACTGCCTGAAGTGCCTGTAATAGTAATGGAAAAAAGCAGGGAGGATATTGCGGTGCTGTGTGCGGTGGAAAATCTCCACAGGGAAGATTTAAACTTCTTTGAACAGGCAATGGCTATAAAACTGCTTATTGACCAGCTTGGGCTTACACAGGCACAGGCGGGGGAAAGGCTGGCACTTACACAGTCGGCAGTGGCAAACAAGCTTAAACTGCTCAATATGTCACAGCCTGACAGGGAACTTATGCTTAAAGCAAACCTTACCGAACGCCATGCCCGCGCAGTGCTGCGGCTGCCACAGGAAAAACAGAGCAAAGCCATTGGACACATTATAAAGCATAACCTTAATGTGACACAGACCGACAGTTACATAGAAACTCTGCTGGACAGAAAACCAAAAAGGAAAACGATAATAAAAATTAAAGATGTAAGGATATTCTCCAATACCATAACAAATGCACTTAAAATAATGAAAAACGCAGGGTTTGCCCCGAAGTTTGAAGAGAAAATTACCGAAAATGCGGCGGAGTACAGAATTGTAATTCCGCTTAAAAAAGAATAGCATATATATAATATGTATATTAAAGAAACGTTGACAGGTGTTGTTATGGGGCAAAGCTGTCAGATATTTTCACTGCTTTCTGCACCATAACAGCAGGGGAAACATTAATTCTGCTAACAACCTTTTATATAACCGCAAAGATACCAAGGGTTTACCCCTTGGTGTTTTTGTTTTGTAAAAATTGCAGAACTAAATCATAATACGGCTGGTGGAGAAAAAATATATAGCCCCGTGGCCGAATGGCATAACGCGCTTTCATCTAAGGGGGTGACAACAAAATTTTCGTGTACTGTCGGGATAATTTTGTGTCGGGAGGGTCCCCCTGTGAGGGGAATGTCACGGAGTGACAAGGGGTGTGCCGTCTCCGGCGAGGAAATAATCCCCCCATACGAAAAAAATTACGCCGGAAAATGAAGAGATAAATATAATATATGCAGCATTTTTGTTCCACGTGGAACATTTTTAATTAAACAAGGGTGTGTTTTGTGCAAAATTTTGATTTTTATATAACAAAAGTTGCTTTTTAACGACACAAAGCTATATTTTGATTGTAATAGTTTTATTTTTGTGTTAAAATAAAATTTATGATAGCGCAGTATGCTTATTTTGCGACTTTTGATTTTAAAGAGGTAAATATGGCAAAGATAATGGCAGTAGCAAACCAGAAAGGCGGCGTAGGCAAAACCACAACGGCAGTCAACCTTGCAGCCTGTGTGGCCGCAAAAAACAAAAAGGTTCTGCTTGTTGACCTTGACCCACAGGGCAATACAACAAGCGGCTTTGGCATTTCCAAAAGAAATCTGGAAAACAGCGTCTATGATGTTATTATGGACGATATGGACATTAAAACAGCCATTATCAAAACAGATTTCAAGGTGGATGTGCTGCCAAGCTCCATTAAACTCAGCGGTGCAGGCATTGAACTTGTAAATATGGACAACCGCCACGCAAAACTGCGCAATGCCCTTAACAGAATAAGCGATGAATACGATTTTATATTTATCGACTGTCCGCCTGCCCTTGATTTACTTACAATAAATGCCTTGAGTGCAGCCGACACGGTTATCGTGCCTATCCAGTGCGAATTTTTTGCACTTGAAGGCTTGTCCGAGCTTATGAACACCATCAGGCTGGTAAAACAGCACTACAACAAATATATCGACATTGAAGGCGTTCTGCTTACAATGTTTGACCCTCGTCTCAACCTTACATTGCAGGTGGTTAACGAGGTGAAAAAATATTTCCCTAACAAAGTTTACAAAACCACAATTCCACGCAATGTGCGCTTAAGCGAAGCACCAAGTTTTGGCTGCCCGATAAACGCTTACGACGCGTCAAGCAAGGGCTGTCAGAGTTATATGGCTTTGGCAGATGAAGTTATCAGCCACAACAGATAGTTTGTAAACAAAAAGGAGATGCTATTGTGAATTTTTTAATGACAATTTTAAAACCAATGATGGTTGTTGTGCCTCTGGGTGCACTTTTTGCAGCAACCACACTGCTTTATCAGTGGTTTAACAGCAGAAACAATAAAAAATAATGATAAAATACTTTTGTCAGTGAAAGTATGAAAAGGGGATAACCCCCTTATGAGGTAAAGGGAGGTTTGCTGATGGCAAAGAAAACAGGACTTGGCAGAGGGCTTGATTCATTGTTCTTATCCAACGAACAGCAGATTACCGATGCACCTGCATCAAAAATCAAGCTTTCGGATATAGATGTGGACCCACATCAGCCAAGAAAAACATTTGAATCGGAAGCACTGGAAAATTTAAGCCAGTCAATTATGGAGCACGGTGTGCTGCAGCCTATTGTTGTGTTGCCAAACGGTATCGGCAGATATACAATTATTGCAGGGGAACGCCGTTTCCGCGCAGCAAGAATGGCAGGATTAAGCGAAATTCCTGCTATTGTAAAAGAGGTTTCCACACAGGCGGCAAAGGAAATTGCCCTTATCGAAAACCTGCAGCGTGAGGACCTTGACGCGGTGGAAGTTGCCCTTGGTTATAAAAGCCTTATGGAAAGTTTTGACCTGACTCAGGACGAAATAAGCAAAAAACTGTCCATTCCGCGTTCGTCAGTTGCAAACAGCCTGCGAATTCTCAATCTTCCACAGTCGGTGCTGGACCTTGTAAAAAGCGGCGAGCTTAGCCTTGGTCACGCAAAGGTTGTGCTGTCGGTTACAGGGGAAAAGAAACAGCTGGAACTTGCACAGACCATTGCGGAAAAATCCCTTTCGGTAAGACAGGCAGAACTTCTGGCAAAGAAAATGCAGAAAGAGCCTAAAGCACCAAAAGAGGATAAAACACCTACATTGGTTAAGGAAATTGAAATTGCATTAAGCGAAATGCACGGTACACCTGTAAAGGTAAGCTACAAGGACGGCAAAGGCAGCCTGACAATTACCTTCAACAGCGATGAACAGCTTAAGGAAATTTCAAAACTGCTGGAAAAATAATTTTTTAAAGGCATCTCTTTGCAACAAAAGGAAGTAATAAACGCTAGCAGCGTTATAAATAAAGGGAACTGTCGTTCTGAGAAAGTGAAACGACCGGAGAATCTTGCGGTTTGATGAGAATGGCAGCTGACAATGTACCTTAAAAACAGAGAGAGCCTTCAATGCGTTCAAAATGACAAAGGGTTGTTCGGAATAACAAAAGATTGTTTATAATGACAGAGTGTCAATAGAATATAAACTACAAAATAACTGGGACGGTGATACCGCCACCTTTTAATAAAACAGGAGAAGACTATGTTAGACATTAAAAGAATCAGAGAAAACACAGAAGAAGTTAAAGCTGCTCTTAAACGCCGCGGCACAGACTATTCTGACAAAATTGATGAAATTCTTGCAACAGACGCTGCAAGAAGAGAACTTGCAAGCAGAATTGACGGCTTGAAAGCAAAACAGAACGAAGCAAGCAAACTTATTC
>SVMW01000027.1 GCA_015067215.1 Oscillospiraceae bacterium
TGCAGAAACAGATAATGATGCTGTTGGTTTTTATCTAAAGAATAATTTTAGCGTTACAGAGTTCTATGAAACCTATGGTGATGAAACGGTTCTCCGTTATAAATGTGAATTAAATCGATAGATAAATCCCAATTTATCGAACAGTCAGTTGAATCGTAACCGACAAAATGATAGAAAACATCTGAATTAATCAGTAATAAAAATATAAAAGCCGTATTGTGAAAACAATGTCATTAAGTTAAGAGAATTCAAAAGTATCTGATTAGTATAATAAAGCAAAATGTCATTCTGAGCGCAGCGAAGAATCTCCTTGTCTCGATAAACCGAGAGATTCTTCGTCACTTGCGTTCCTCAGAATGACATATTTTTGTTAATTTAATGGCATTGTTTATAAGAGCCGGCTTTTGTGCTATATAAGCTTAAAAATATTTTGGCAGATAGTCGCCGTGGGCAACAATAAGGTCGTCAACCATCTTTTTGATGGTGTCAATGTCAAGTTCGCTTGCTGTGTGAGGGTCCAGCATTGCAGCCTGATAGATATGGTCGAGTTTTCTTGTGCGGGCAGCTTCAATGGTAAGCAGCTGAACATTTATGTTTGTCATGTTCATCGCTGCACACTGCACAGGCAATGCACCAACGTGGCAAGGGTGCACACCGTAGCCGTCAACAAGACAAGGCACTTCAACACAGGCTTCTTCCGGCAGGTTGGTAATAAGATGCCCTGTGTTAAGCACATTACCGCCAATTTTATATGTATTGCCGGTCACAACAGCTTCCATAATGTGTGAAGCATATTCCTTGCTGCGGGTATGGTCTTTGACACCTGTTTCCAGCAGTTCGGCATATTCTTTTTTCCAGCGTTCAATCTGGTTTATGCAGCGGCGGGGATATTCGTCCAGAGGAATGTTGTAACGGCTGATAAGCTGCGGATATTTATCCTTGATGTAGAACATATTGTATTCGCCGTTGTGTTCACTGCTTTCGGTGCAGTAGTAGCCAAAATGTTTGATATATTCAAGACGCACCTTGTCCTTGAAATCGGGGTCAGCAATTTTTGCATCTATGCGGCGTTTGATTTCAGGGTAAAGGTCAACCCCGTTTTTGTCTTTAAGGTCAATCAGCCACGCCATATGGTTAATGCCTGCAATAAGTTCTTTTCTGCCTTCAAGCTTGTCTTCCATATCAAGTTCTTTGAGCAGATTTTCGCTGCACACCTGAACAGAATGGCACAGACCTACAGTTTTTACATTTGTATATCTCAGCATATAGCCTGTAAGCATAGCCATTGGGTTTGTGTAGTTGAGGAACAACGCATCAGGGCAGACTTCTTCTATATCTCTGGCAAAATCTGCCATAACAGGTATTGTTCTTAAAGCACGCATAATGCCGCCTATGCCGAGAGTGTCACCTATTGTCTGTCGCAGACCGTATTTTTTAGGCACTTCAAAGTCTATGATTGTGCAAGGGTCGTATAGACCAACCTGAATAGCGTTGATTACAAAGTTTGCGCCGCGCAGTGCTTCCTTGCGGTTTTCAACGCCAAGGTAACATTCAATTTTACCGTAACCGCCCATTGTGTTTCTCATTGCTTCAAGAATAACGCGGCTTTCCTCAAGGCGTTCACCGTCAATATCGTACAAAGCAAATGTGGAATCGCGCAATGCTTCGGTGCACATGCAGTCGCCTATAACATTGCGGGCAAAAACTGTGCTGCCTGCACCCATAAATGTAATTTTCATACTGTTCCTCCTTGCATAGATAAAGTTTTGTTAATCACAGTATACAACTGCGGTATTCAGATTGTAAACAAGCAACCCGACGAAATTATCGCAGAAAATTTATACAAAAAATAACAAGCCGGCCACGCCGAATGGCATGTGGCGGCTTCATCAGAGGGGGGTGACAGCAAAATTTTTGAGCTTGTCGTTGAAATTTTTCGTCAAGAGGGGGGGAGCCCCCTATGAAAAATCGCAACCACAAGAATACAGCAATCAGTATCTCATAGTTGCGATTTTGGCGGAGATGGTGGGATTCGCCGTCTGCTGCGGCCTATGGCCTTGCATACTATCTGGCCTCGCTTGGTGCGCTCGGCTCTTTTGCCTGAAAACAGTGTACCACACTGTTTTCTTAACGGCAAAACCCTTTCGGGTTCAAATCCCACCCCATAATATCACAAAAAAACAGCCACCCGGATGGGTAGCTGTTTTTTGGCGGAGATGGTGGGATTCGAACCCACGTGCCGGCTCAACACCGACAAAACGATTTCGAGTCGCTCTCGTTACGACCACTTCGATACATCTCCATATGTAACTATCTAATTATAAATAATTTTCTTTCTAAAATCAATAGCAACAAAAGTAATTTATTGCGGTAAAGATTTTTACACGTTTCATATAATGCTGACGCAATAATATTTGTTTTAAAGCCTATACTAAATTAAAACAGATAAAAGGAGATTATAATGGATTTTTACAGTCAGGCAGTTGAAATAAAGGACGAAATTGTGTTCCACCGCCGTTTTCTGCACAAAAATGCTGAAAGCGGCAATTTTGTGCCAAAAGGGATGGAATATATAGCAAATACCCTTAAAAACTACGGCATACCGTCGCAGCTGTGCGGCAACGGCATTACTGCAACTGTGGGCAGCGGCAACCCTGTAATTCTGCTGCGTGCAGATGTGGACGCACTGCCAATGGAAGAAAAAAGCGGAGAAAGCTTTGCAAGCACCACAAAAGCGGCTCACACCTGCGGGCACGACGTGCACGCGGCAATGCTGCTGGGGGCGGCAAAACTGCTTAAGCAACAGGAAAAACACCTGAATGGAACGGTAAAATTTATGTTTCAGCCGGGAGAGGAAATTCTTGCCGGCTGTAAAAATATGCTGGAAAACGGTTTGCTGCAAAACCCGGTTCCGTCTGCGGCACTTGCTTTGCACACTGCGGCAGGAAATATGATACCCGGTACGTTTATGTACAACGGGGGAGATGTCATGATGCTTTCGGCTGATAATTTTACCATAACAATAAAAGGCAGGGGCGGTCACGGGGCATACCCCCAGCTTACAGCTGACCCTGTAAATGCAGGTGTTCATATATACAGTGCGCTGCAAAGCCTTGTATGCTGTGAGGTGTCTGCTGACAAAATGTGTGTTGTTTCTGTTGGAAGTTTCCATGCCGGGGACAGCGGCAACATCATACCGGACAGTGCGGTTATGCAGGGTGCAGTGCGTACAGATGACGAAGCAACCCGAAGGTTTGTAACCAAGAGGATGGGAGAAATTGTGCAGCTTGCCGCGCGGTGTTTTGGCTGCACCGCAGAGCTTGTAATGACATCATCTGCACCTGCGCTTGTATGTGATGAAAAACTGACACAGGATATTGTGGGTTACATTGAAACGCTGCCTTTGCCTTCGAAAAACTTTGTCAGTGATATTAAGGCTGCAGCGTCGGAAGATTTTGCATATGTAGCACAGATGCTGCCATCGGCTTATATTTACCTTTCAGCAGGCTTTGATGATGAAAGGGGGAATTTTACTGCCCACAACCCGAAAGTGCGCTTTAACGAAAATGTACTACCTGTGGGTGCAGCTGTATACGCCCACTGTGCAGCAAACTGGCTTAAAGATAATTTCGGGAAATAAAAAAACCACCGGTGCTGCCGCAAACCGACACACAGGCGGTGTACAGTACAGAATAAAAACACAAAAAATAAAACCGCTCATATGAGCGGTTTAAATTTCGTTCGTAATTATTTAGCTGCGTTAGCTGCTTTCATCATTCTGGATACGCGTCTAGCAGCTGTGTTTTTATGAAGAACACCTTTTGCACAAGCTTTATCAATTGTAGATACAGCTGCAACTACAGCTTTGTCTGCGTCAGCGGAACCAGCAGCTACTGCGCTGTCTGCTTTTTTGATAACAGTCTTGAGGTTACTCTTCACAGCTTTGTTACGAAGAGTTTCTTTCTTCGCCTGAACTACTCTATCTTTCTGAGATTTGATATTTGGCATGATTCCACCTCCTTCAATTACTGTGACAGTATTAATTATAATATCATTAATTGTACAAAATTGCAAGTATTTTTTTATAAATTTCTTACAAATTTTCAGAGCGGACATATTATACCACACCAGTGAATATAAATAAAGATAGTTTTAGGGTTAATTTTTTGCAAAAATAGTAAAAAATTGCACTTTTTGCTGCTTTTTAAGCTTAACGATGGTAACAAAACTGCAAATTCAGGGAGGGAAAAAGATGAAAAAGCTCTGGGTGCTGTACGGATTTCCGTTTATTTTGCTATGTCTGCTGATTTTTTACGGGGAAAAACTTGCACTTTCTGCTTCAAAAGTTTTTTTGTCTGTGACAAACCCTGTGGAAACCATGAAGTATCTGAATGAACAGGAACAGAACAGAGACAGCACAGACGTGCACAGTGATAATATAAACGATGCGGAAAATGCCGGTGGTATAGCGGAAGACAGCAACCCTTTTGACAGCTTTGATATGGACAGCATGCAGACGCAAAATGCCACAGCACCTTCTGACAGTCAGCATCCCATAGTTGAAATGACATACGCCCCAGTTATCAACAATGTAACTTATCAGAAACAGAACTGTTATGTGAAAAACCTTACAAGTCTCTCGCAGCAGGAGGTGCAGGCTGAACTGCTGGCGGAAATGCCCTTTGAGGTTGAAAAATATTCAGAGCAGCCGCAGATACTTATCATGCATACCCACGCTACCGAAAGTTACCAGAACTATCCCGAACTGTTTTATGACCCTGAATATTCCTGCCGTGATACCGATGTAAGCAGAAATATGGTAAGTGTGGGCAGAATAATTGCTGAAAAGCTGAACAATCTTGGTTACAACACCCTGCATGATGCCACGCTGCACGATTATCCCAGTTACAATGACAGTTACAGCCGCAGTAAAGCAACGGTGGAAAGTTATCTGGAAAAATACCCCTCCATAAAGGTGGTGCTGGATGTTCACCGCGATGCTATTGAACGCACCGACGGCACACGGATAAAACCTGTTGTAACAATAAACGGAAAAAGATATGCACAGGTTATGATAATTTCGGGTGCGGACAACGGATATCTCAACATGCCGAACTACAGAAAAAATCTGCGGTTTGCCAGCCATTTTCAGAATGCAATGGAAAGTTTGTACCCCGGTTTTACGCGCCCTGTGCTTTTTGATTACCGCAACTACAATCAGCAGCTTACAACAGGCAGCTTGCTTATCGAAGTGGGCGGCCACGCCAACACACTTGAAGAAGCACAAAATTCCGCACAGCTTATTGCATACAGCCTTGCAAAGGTTTTTGACGGAGAAAAATAAGGTGAATTAAACTGGTCAAAATGCCAAAAATATCTTTAAAATTTCACAGGAGTATGGTATATTAAAAATAACAGGATATGTCTGTGACATATCATTACCATAAAAGAAAAGAGGTAACAATTATGAACTTGAAAGGTACAAAAACAGAAGCTAATCTTATGGCTGCATTTGCGGGTGAAAGCCAGGCAAGAAACAAATACACATACTACGCATCCAAAGCTAAAAAAGAAGGCTACAATCAGATTGCTGACCTTTTCCTTGAAACAGCAAACAACGAAAAAGAACATGCAAAACTCTGGTTCAAACTTCTTCATGACGGCGAAGTTCCAGGTACAATAGAAAACCTTAAAGATGCTGCAGCAGGCGAAAACTACGAATGGACAGATATGTACAAAACAATGGCTGAAGAAGCTAAAGAAGAAGGTTTTACAAAAATTGCATGGCTGTTTGATGCTGTAGCAAAAATTGAAAAAGACCACGAAGAAAGATATCTCAAACTTCTTGCCAATGTAGAAGAAGGCAAAGTATTTGAAAGAGAAGAAAGCCAGGCTTGGTACTGTGCAAACTGCGGTCATGTTCACTATGGTCCTAAAGCACCTGCAATGTGCCCTGTATGTGCTCACCCACAGGCATACTTTGAAATCAAAAAGACAAACTTTTAATTGAAAGTTCAAATAAAAAAGGAACAGTCATCTGACTGTTCCTTTTTGTTTATAAAATACATTGGGGTATAACAGAAAATATCATATACCATTTGCTGAAAAAATCTGTTTTACAGTTTTATTCACACAGCAGCACAGCACATTCACAGGATGAAAGGGTGATGCTGTCTGTGGTATGGTTTGTTTTTGTACTGTTGGATATCAGCACTTTTTTGATTTTATACGGCATTGTCAGAACTGCCTCGTTTTTGCCGAAATTTGCCACTGTAACTATCTTGCAGCAAGTTTCACCGCAACTGCGGCAAAAGGCCAGAATACCCTCTTTTTCTTTGAACAGAGGCACAAAGCCGCCATAAGTGAATGTTTCGCGATATAAATCGTTTTTGCGCAAAGCCACAATCCGTCGGTAAAAGTTAAGCACGCTGTTTTTGTCTTTTTCCTGTGCGGCGACATTTATAGTCTTGTAGTTGGGGTTAACCTTAAGCCATGGTGTGCCGGTGGAAAAGCCTGCATTGTCACTGTCCGACCACTGCATTGGTGTGCGGGCATTGTCGCGGCTGCGCCTGTTGCATATTTTTAGTGCCTGTGTTTCGGTGAACCCTGCTTCCAGTGCAGCATTGTACTGGTCAAGGGTGTATACATCATCAAATTCATCAACCGAGTCAAAAGGGCAGTTTTCCATGCCGATTTCCTGCCCCTGATAGATAAATGGAATACCGCGCAGTGTCATCATAACAGCTGCCAGCATCTTTTTGCCCATATCATTCAGGGCGTAACCGGGCAGGTAACGGCACACACCTCTTGCCTGGTCGTGGTTTTCGATAATATTTGCAAGAAAACCAACATTCAGCATTTTGAGCTGTGATTCATACAGTGTGTCACGCCATACATCAAAATTGAATTCTTTGCCGTCGTACCAGCCCTTGTCACCTGACATTGTGCTGTGGGGTGCAAAGTCGAACATTGTGGAAAAATGTCCTTCAGGCCCTACAAATTCACGCAGCTGGTCAGGAGGCATGGCAAAAACTTCCCCTACAGTAAAGGCGTTGTGCCTGTCAAAGGTTTCGTGTTTGAGTTCCTGCAGAAAATCACCTATGCCGTCAACATTTTCAAGTGTTTTTTCGCAGTAGATAAGTCCGTCGTCATCATCGGGTTCCATAACAGGAAAATCGGTGTTCTTTTTGATGTTTATAATGGCATCTATGCGGAAACCTGAAAGGCCTTTGTCCAGCCACCAGTTAACCATTTTGTAAATCTTTTCCCTTACAACAGGGTTTTCCCAGTTTAAATCAGGCTGTTCCCTGGTGAAAAAGTGCAGGTAATACAGATCGTCCTGTCCGGGCACCTTTGTCCACACATTGCCACCAAAGTAAGCGCGGTAGTTGCTTGGTTCCCTGCCATTGACACCTTTGCGGAAATAAAAACGCTGTGCATATTCTCCGTAAGGGTCTGCTACTGCTTTTTTAAACCATTCGTGCTGGTCGGAACAGTGGTTTACCACAAGGTCCATAATAAGGTGCATATCCCGCTTTTTCATCTCTGCCAGCAGAGTGTCAAATTCTTCCATTGTGCCGAATTCTTCAGCAATACTGTAATAATCGCTTATGTCATAACCCTGGTCAACAAAAGGCGATTTATAAACAGGGGAAAGCCAGACAATGTCAATGCCAAGGCTTTTAAGATAATCAAGTTTTGATATAATGCCTTTTATGTCTCCTATGCCGTCACCGTCAAGGTCACAGAAGCTTTTTGGATAAATCTGATAGGCAATTTTGTCGTGCCACCATTTTTTAATCATAACAAATCCTCCGTAAAGGTTACAGAATAATCTGTGTATATTATCTGTTTTTTACAGACGGCTATACATTACTGCCTCTGTGTATTGAGAGCACGGTATTCGCTTGGTACACAGCCTTTAAGCTGTTTGAAGGTTTTGGTAAAATAACTCATATCCTGAAAACCGCACTTGACAGCGATATCGGCAATTCTTTCACCTGAAAACACCAGCATATGTGATGCCTGCTGAATCCGGTACTGCTTGAGGTACTGGATTGGTGTGGTGTTAATTGTGTTGTGAAAACAGCGCAGACATTCGCTTTCGCTTATCATAACGCTGTCGGCAATCATTTTTGTGTTTATCTCGTTGCCGTGGTTGGAGTGGATAAACTGCAGCATAGCCTTTATGCGTTCTGAATCGCGGACAATTTTGGCGTCAGGGCGTTTCTGTATTACAGGCAGGTGGCTCCACAGATTGAATATGAATTCAGACAAAGCATTGCGCACCTTGAATTCATAGCCGAGAGTTTTGTAAATGCAGTTCTGCCATGCAATTTCAACTGCGTCAATAGAATTTTTCTGCCATGGGTTTTCAGGGCGCAGATGTGTAAATTTGAGGCTTGCGGAATCCAGCACAGGTTCGAGATATTTCTGGTAGAACACACTGTCAATGCTGCCGCTTATAAGCCTTGGATGAAAAACAATGGAGTGAAAACGACACTGTGTGTCCTGATTCGCCTTGAGAGAATGCAGTACGCTGGCATTAATAAAAACGCCTTCCCCTTCATTTACCACAAAACTGTCGCTGCCTGCGGTAACAACAGCACTGCCCTGAGTTATAAAAACGGCTTCCAGCTCTTCGTGCCAGTGCCACATAACTTCGTTTTCGGAAAGATTATCGTGATAGCATGCAATAGGAAACAAAGCACTGCCGTGTTCCACAAGTTCACGCTGATTTTTGTCGGTTCTGAGACCACGTGTGGTCTGTTGCATATATAAAACCTCCTTATATGGTTGTTTTGTCATATGATAATAAAGTTTTTATCCTACAAATTTCCTTTTTGTGATGGTATAATCATAACAGAAAGTAAAGATAAAATCAATATCTTTCAGCTTGTTCAACAGAAATAATTATATTCAGCTGATAAAACATATCGTATTTCAGCATTGTATGCAGCGGTGTGATTTGCTGTCCGTTCAATTTTTATCTGTGTTGAAAGAGGACAATGCAGATGGCTGTGCTTTGCCCTGTTGCTGTCAGTAAAAAACGATTTGCTGAAAATGACGGCAGACAGCGACAAAACTGGCCTGTAAGACAATAAATATCTATTGATTTTTAACTGTAGTATGTGGTATTATATTTTAGTATTAATTTAAATTCGCTTATCAGGAAAAGTACCATGTATCGTTTTTGAAAAAGAGAGTTTTCCCACGGCTGAAAGGAAAACAGAAACCTGCACGGGAAGTTCCCCTGACAGAAGCTTTGCTGAACAGCAATAAGTAGGCATTGCCGTATTCCTTGCGTTAAAAGGTCTTGAGTGTCCGCATTTTATATGCGGAAATTTGGGTGGTACCACGGAGTTTACGCTTCGTCCCTTATTGATTTAAGGGACGGGGCTTTTTTATTTAGCAACCTTCGTCCCAATATAAAAAATGAAGGAGTATAAAAATGAAACAACAGCTTGAAAACATCCGCCTTTCTGCTCTGGATGCAATTGCTGCAGCTGAAACACCTGCTGAAATCGACGACATCCGTGTTCGCGTTCTTGGCAAAAAAGGTGAAGTGACTGCAATCCTCAAACAGATGGGCAAACTTTCTGCCGAAGAAAGACCTGTAATGGGCGCTCTTGCAAACGAAGTAAGAGAAACAGTTGAAAAGGCAATCGAAGAAAAACTTGAAAAAATCAAAGCAGAACTGCTCAGAAAACAGCTTGTAGAGGAAGAACTTGACATCACACTTCCGGGCAACGAATTTGAAATGGGCAAACGTCACCCAATTCAGCTTGTTCTTGATGAACTCAAAGAAATCTTTTTGGGTATGGGCTTTTCTGTTGCAGCAGGCCCTGAAGTTGAACTGGACAAATACAACTTTGAAATGCTCAACATGCCAAAAAGCCATCCGTCCCGTGATACACAGGACACATTCTACATCACAGAAAACATTGTTCTGCGCACACAGACTTCTCCTGTGCAGGTAAGAACAATGCTTAACGAAAAACTGCCAATTCGCATTATTGCACCTGGCCGTGTTTACCGTGCTGACGAAGTTGACGCTACTCACAGCCCGCTGTTCCACCAGATTGAAGGCCTTGTTATTGATGAAAACATCACAATGGCAGACCTTAAAGGCACTCTGGAAGCATTTGTTAAAAACATGTTCGGTCCTGAAACAAAGGTTCGTTTCCGTCCACATCATTTTGCTTATACAGAACCAAGTGCTGAAATGGATATGACCTGCTTTAAATGCGGCGGTAAAGGCTGCCGTCTGTGCAAAGGCGAAGGCTGGATTGAAATTCTGGGCAGCGGCATTGTAAACCCTGTTGTGCTCGAAGCCTGCGGCATAGACAGCACAAAATATTCCGGCTTTGCATTCGGTATGGGTCTTGAAAGACTTACAATGATGCGTTACGATATCGACGACATGCGTCTTATGTATGAAAACGATATGCGTTTCCTGTCACAGTTCTAAGGAGGTAATGAATAATGGATGTATCACTTAACTGGTTAAAAGAATACGCACCTTTTGACTGCGACATAAAAACTTTTGCTGAAGAAATGACAATGTCAGGCTCCAAGGTGGAAGTTTACTCAACAGAAAAAGACAAAATCAGAAACGTTGTTGTGGGTAAAGTTGTTTCTCTGGAAAAACACCCTAATGCAGACAAACTTACAGTTTGCGGTATCGACATCGGCAGCGAAGAAATTGTTATCGTTACAGGTGCAAAAAACCTTACAGTGGGCGACCTTGTTCCTGTTGCACTGGATAACTCCCTTTTGCCAAACGGCAAGGAAATCCACGCAGGTGAACTGCGCGGTGTTATGAGCAACGGCATGCTTTGCTCCATCGGTGAACTCGGTTTTACAACACACGATTTCCCGAATGCTATCGAAGACGGCATTATGGTTCTTGACGAAGAATGGCCTCTCGGCACACCAATTGAAAAAGCACTTGGTATGGAAGATTATATGGTGGAATTTGAAATCACACCAAACCGTCCTGACTGTCTGTCCGTTCTCGGCCTTGCAAGAGAAGCAAGCGCAACATTCGGTGTTCCTTTCAACGAACCAAAACCTGTTATGCCACAGGGAGAAGATGACATCAACAATCATCTCTCCGTTACAATCAGCGACACTGACCACTGCATGCGTTACGCAGCAGCTATGATTAAAAACGTTCGCGTTAAACCATCTCCACGCTGGCTGCGCGAAAAACTGCGTGTATGCGGTGTAAGACCAATCAACAACATTGTTGACATCACAAACTATGTAATGCTGCTTTACGGTCACCCAATGCATGCATTTGACCACAAATATGTTAAAGGCGGTCACATTGACGTTCGTCTTGCAAAAAGCGGCGAAGAAATTATGACACTTGACGGTGTACAGAGAAAACTCAATGAAAATATGCTGGTTATCTCCGACAAGGAAGAACCTATTGCAATCGCAGGCGTAATGGGCGGCGAATATTCAGGTGTTTACGAAGACACAAACATGGTTGTGTTTGAATCTGCATGTTTTGACGGTCCTAAAGTAAGATATGCTTCCCGCCAGCTTGGTCTGAGAACTGAAGCATCCGGCAAGTTCGAAAAAGGCCTCAACCCTGACAACTGTATGCCTGCTCTGGCAAAAGCAATGGAACTTGTTGTGGAACTTGACGCAGGTGACGTTGTAAACGGCGTTATCGACGTTTATCCATCTCCAAGATGTGAACGCAAAGTTCCGCTCAATGCAGATAAAATCAACGAAATTTTAGGCACAGATATCTCTAAAGCTGATATGGAAAAAACACTCACTTCCCTCGGCTTCAAGGTGGAAAATGACACAGTTATCGTGCCTACACACCGCTACGACATTGCAAAGGACGAAGTTACACAGTACAATGACCTGTCCGAAGAAATTGCAAGAATGTACGGATACAACAAACTGCCAAGCACAATTATGAAAGGCACAGCAACAGCACGCCTTACAGAAAGACAGAAATTTACAAAAAATGTAATTCAGTATCTGCTTGGTCTCGGTTTCTACGAAATTGAAACATTCTCTTTCTATTCACCTAAAAACTTTGACCTGCTCAACATCCCTGCAGACTCAGAACTCAGAAACCCTGTTGTAATCAGCAACCCATTGGGCGAAGACACATCTGTTATGAGAACAACAGCAGTTGCTTCCATGATGAACGTTGTGCAGAGAAACTACAACAGCCGTATTGCTGATGTTTCCCTGTTTGAAAATGCAACAGAATACCATGTAATTGCAGGAGAAGAACTTCCAAACGAGGTTGAAAAATTTGTTATGGCCTGCTACGGCAACGGCAAAGATTTCTTCTTCCTCAAAGGTGCATTGGAAAAAATCCTGTGGGCACTCAATGTTGAAGATGTAAAATTTGTACGCAACGCAACAAACACAACATACCACCCTGGCCGCTGTGCTGACGTTGTTGTTGGCGGCAGCGTTGTTGCAACAATCGGCGAACTTCACCCTGTTGTACTTAACAACTACGGCATCAAGGTTAAAGTTTGTGTTTGCGATGTAAACGGTGATGAACTGTTCAAACACATCGGCGGAGAAAGACAGTACAAAGCACTTGCAAGATTCCCTGCTGTTACACGCGACCTTGCATTTGTATGTGACAAACACGTTTCCAACGGCGAAATTATCGATATCATCAAAGAAAGCTGCGGTGAATATCTTGAAAGCGTTAAACTGTTTGACGTTTACACAGGTGACAGACTTGAAGCAGGCAAGAAGAGCCTTGCCTACGCTCTTGTACTCCGCGACAAAAATGCAACACTTACCGATGCAATTGCTGAACAGTGCACAAACGAAATTTTGAACAATTTGCAAAAAATTGGTGTATTTTTGAGAACATAAGGTAAATCTATTGAATTAAACTTTAAAATAAGGTACAATAGAATGTAGTTAAAATAAGGAGGGATGTAGGATGAACGACGCAACAGCTGTTTTTTCCGTGCATAATGAAAAAGATTTGGAAATCAAACAGATTTTAAAAGAAGTGTATGATGCTTTGAAAGAAAAGGGATACAACCCTATCAATCAGATTGTTGGTTATATTCTTTCTGAAGACCCAACCTACATCACTACACACAACGGTGCAAGAAACAAAATAAGAAAGCTGGACAGAGACGATATTCTGCAGAGTGTACTTAAAAACTATCTGGCTTAAAAAACTGTTCTGAGGCACCAGAATAAAAGGAGGTAAGCCCCCATGGACACAAAAGTGACCTATAAAGGACTGCCACTTGTAAGAAATAACAACGAAATTTATTACGGTGACCCATCAAAAGAATACATTGTGTATCTGAACGTTGTAAGCACAAAACAAGTGGACGGGCAGGAAATTGCCGACAAAGTGCAGGTAGCTCTTATTTCCACAGATACAAGCCTTGGCTTTATGGAAAGAATAAAAAAACAGGGCGTTAAAAACGGTTTATATGACGCACTTGATGTAGGCGAAGTATGGCTTAAAAGCACTTTGAACAACTAATTAAAAACAAAAAGACTATCCAAACGGATAGTCTTTTTTGTTTGCCGGAAACACAGCAATAAATCGTGACAGCAGTTGAAAGTGAAAGTCATGCAGTTTGTGGTTTTTGCCGCATAACTACAGTATATAAAAGCAAAACCCTGTGGAATACCACAGGGTTTTGATTGTTTTATTCACCAAGACGGTCAAAAATTTCCATCTTGTGTCGCACAAGCTGTGCAAGTTCAGGGCTGAAACTGCCCGGCAATGCACGCCACTGCCAGTTTGCACCAACAGAAGATGGTGTGTTCATTCTGGCTTCACTGCCGAGTCCCAGTAAATCCTGGAACTGAACAATGGTGGTGTCGCTGTTGGATGCCCACAAAGTACGCATCATACCCCAGTTGTAGCCTTCCTCTGGGTTAAGGTGCATAAATTCTGTTGCAAATGCAATGTCATCAAGGTTTGCGGTTTTCATCCATCCGCAGGCGGTGTCATTGTCGTGTGTTCCAATGTAGCCAATGCTGTTTGCGGGGATTTTCCATGGCAGATATTCCACGCTGTTTGCATCGCGCTTGTCAAATGCAAATTCCAGCACCTTCATTCCCGGGAATGTGCTGTCTGCCAGCAGCTGTTTTACAGTGTCGGTCAGATAGCCGAGGTCTTCCGCAATGATAGGCTGTTTGCCGATGAATTTTTCAACAGCATTGAAAAGCTTCATGCCCGGGCCCTGTTTCCACACGCCGTTGCGTGCAGTTGTTTCGCCAAACGGAATTGCAAAGTATGTGTCAAAACCGCGGAAATGGTCAATTCTGAGCACATCGTACACCTTGCACAGATATTCAATGCGGTTGGTCCACCATACAAAGTTGGTCTTTTCGTGGTAGTCCCAGTCATAAAGCGGGTTGCCCCACAGCTGACCGTCAGCACTGAAACCGTCAGGCGGACAGCCTGCAACTTCTTTTGGCTGCTTGTTTTCATCCAGCTGGAACAGTTCCGGGTGGCTCCATACGTCAACACCGTCAAGGGAAACGTAAATAGGCAAATCGCCTATAACTTTAATGCCCTTGCTGTTTACATAAGCAAGCAGCTGTTTCCATTGTTTGAAGAACAGATACTGAACAGCTTTCCAGAAATTTATTTCCTCAGCGTGTTCTGCCATTGCTTTAAGCAGAGTTTCTTCATCACGGTTTTTATACTCATCAGGCCAGGTGTACCATGCTGCACCGCCAAAGGCGTTTTTAAGTGCCATAAACAGTGAGTAGTCATCCAGCCAGAAAGCGTTTTCAAAGCAGAAGTTTTCATATTCTGCATCGGGTTTGTGTAAAAAGTTTTTAACTGCTGTTCTCAGAACAGGATAGCGCTTCTGGTATAAAGCGCCGTAGTTTACGCGGTCAGGGGTGCTTTCCCAGTCGATGTTTTCGTACTCGGAACCATCCAGCAGACCGTCATTTTTAAGTTCGTCCAGATCGATAAAATACGGGTTGCCCGCATTTGTGGAAAAGGACTGATATGGGCTGTCTCCGTAACCGGTTGGACATATAGGCAAAAGCTGCCAGTATTTCTGGCCTGCTTCGCAGAGAAAATCTGCAAAGTCCCTTGCGGTTTTGCCCATTGTGCCAATCCCATAAAGAGAAGGGAGTGAAGACAGATGCATTAAAATACCATTGCTTCTCAAATGTCTCACATCCTTAAGTGCTTAAAATTAGTGGCAGATAATTTTTTCTGTCTCTTTGTCAAATACGTGAATTTTGCCTGTATCGATTGTCAGAGTAACAGTTGTATCTTCCTTGAACTCGTGACGTGCAGGAATTCTTGCAAGCATTTTCTGGCCGTAAGCGCTCAGGTAGAGATAGTTTTCGCTGCCCATCATTTCCATATGAGTGATGTCAGCATTGAAAAGTGCAGGTGCTCCAACAAGTGTTTCGCTGTTTGCATGAATATCTTCAGGGCGGATACCCATAACAACTTCTTTGCCAATGTAAGCATTGAGTTCAGGTTTGTTTACAGCAATACGGCTGTCACCGAATACGAGAACCTGACCGTCACCGTCTTTTTCAACTGTAACATTAACAAAGTTCATCTGTGGAGAACCGATAAAGCCTGCAACAAACATATTGCAAGGGTAGTTGTAAAGGTTCTGAGGTGTGTCAAACTGCTGAACGTAACCGTCTTTCATAACAACGATTCTGTCGCCCATTGTCATAGCTTCTGTCTGGTCATGTGTAACGTAAACAAAAGTTGTTTCCAGTTTTTTGTGCAGGGAAGCAATCTGGCTGCGCATTTCTGTTCTCAGTTTTGCGTCAAGGTTGGACAGTGGTTCGTCAAGAAGGAATACGGATGGTTTTCTAACCATAGCACGGCCCAAAGCTACACGCTGACGCTGACCGCCGGAGAGAGCTTTTGGTTTTCTGTGGAGGTATGGTTCAAGCTGAAGAATTTTTGCAGCTTCCATAACCTTTTTGTCAATTTCTTCTTTTGGTTCTTTGCGCAGTTCAAGTGCAAAAGCCATATTTTTGTAAACTGTCATATGTGGGTAGAGAGCATAGCTCTGGAAAACCATTGCGATGTCTCTGTCTTTTGGTGGTACAGCGTTAACTACTTTATCGCCGATGATAAGTTCGCCGCTTGTAACATCTTCAAGACCTGCAATCATACGGAGAGTTGTGGATTTACCGCAGCCGGAAGGGCCTACAAGTACGATAAATTCCTTATCCTGGATTTCAAGATTCAGGTCAGGTACAACGGTAACACCGTTGTCATATGTTTTTACCACGTTTTTAAATGTGATACTAGCCATTTAATTTTTCCTCCTGATAGAGTTGTGTTGTACTTTCACCGACAATTACTGTAAACGGCACAGTTTCGTGCACCGCAGGCAGCTTTTTGCCGATATTTGCCAAAAGAATTTCAACACTTCTTTTGGCTATTTTTTCTTTGTCCTGTTTGATGGTTGTAAGTGACGGGAAAATATATTCGCTGAGTTCTATGCCGTCAAAGCCTACAACTGAAATATCGCGGGGGACATTGAGACCCGCATCTTTTATTGCTCTTACTGCCCCTAAAGCCATAACGTCGCTCATTGCAAAAACTGCAGAAATATGAGGTATGCGCCCAAGGAGAGTTTTCATTGAGTTGTAGCCGTCCCGTATTGTAAACATGGAAGCTATGTACTGACTGTCTGCATCAAAAGGCATTCCGTTGTCATTGAATGCTTTAAGACAGCCGCTGAAACGTGTCTGTGCAACTTTGGACTTGTCGGTGAAACCGCCAAGAATGCCAATATTGCGGTGACCAAGCCCCAGCAGATGATTTACAGCTGCCTTTGCAGCTTCTGCGTCATCAATACTTACACTGGACAGGTTGTCAAAGCCCAGGGATTCGGCACTGTTGGTAACCAGCACACAGGGAACTGTGATGGCAGGAAACCTTTTTGGAAAGTACTGCAGGTTACAGCCGAGGAACATTATTCCCACAGGTCTGCGTTCGGCACAGATCTGAATTGCTGTTTCCAGCTCGTTTTCCATTTCGCTGATATAGTAGATTAAAGTAGCAAAGCCTTTTTCCAGCAGCATATTCTGCATTTTTTCAACAATAGGTGCAAAAAGCATGTTCTGGCTGCCTTTGATGATGATGGCAATGCCGCTGCTGCTTTGCTGTTTTAAATGTTTTGCATTGTTGTTTAAACGGAAATGATGTTTTTCCACCACTTCCATAATTTTTGCACGGGCAGTTTCGGAAACATCAGGGTGATTGTTCAATACTCGAGAGACAGTTCCCACAGCATAGCCCGATTCCCGCGCGATATCCTTTATGGTTATAGCCATTAAAATTAACCTTTAACAGCGCCTGCTGCAACACCTTTTATAATATGCTTCTGACCAGCAAGGTAGATGATAACGATTGGGATAACTGTGAGCATGATGCATGCCATCATAGGACCCATTTCTACACGACCGTAACTGCCACGGAAGTACTGGATAAGCATTGGGATTGTACGGTATTTTTTGATATCGAGAACAAGTGTTGGAAGCAGATAGTCGTTCCATACCCACATTGCTTCAAGGATACCAACGGAAACCATTGTAGGTTTAAGCATTGGCATAACAATCATAAAGAATGTCTGCAATGGGTTACAACCGTCAATCATGGAAGCTTCTTCAACTTCCAGAGGAATTGATTTCATGAAGCCTGCAAACATAAATACTGCAAGGCCTGCGCCGAAACCAAGGTAGATAATCCAGATGTTCCAAGGTGTGTTAAGGTTGAGCATGTCAGCTGTCTGGGACAGTGTGAACATAACCATCTGGAATGGAACAACCATGGAGAATGCAAACAGGAAGTAAAGGCCCTGTGCAAACTTTGTTTTAACACGTGTGATGTACCAGGAGCACATTGCACAGAACAAAAGGATTGCAGCAACGGAAGTTACTGTGATAAACAGGCTGTAGCCAAGGCTTTTCAGAAAGCCCTGTGCATTGATTGCATTGATGTAGTTTTCAAGTCCTGCAAAGCTTTCTGCATCAGGGAGCTTGAATGCTGTATTTGTAGAGATTGAACGTTCCTTTTTAAGAGAGTTAAAAAGAATCATTACAATCGGATATACATAAGCAAGAGAAAGTACTGAAAGTACTATTGTCCATATAGTATTGGAGGCTTTTTCTTTCTGTTTAAGCATTACTGTTGTACCTCCTTGGAACGTGTTGCTTTAAGCTGTGCAAAGCTGATTGCTACAACAAGCAGACAGAACAGAACAGCTTTTGCCTGGCCAAGACCCTTCCACTGTGCGCCTGCACGGGCATAGAAGGTGTCATAGATGTTGAGAGCCAGCATTTCTGTAAGGTGGTTTGGTTCACCGCCTGTGAGAGCAAGGTTCTGGTCGAACAGCTTAAAGGAGTTTGTGAGTGTAAGGAACACACATACTGTAATGGAGGACATAATCATAGGAAGTTTAACTTTCCAGAATGTTGTCCAGCTTGTTGCACCGTCGATGGATGCAGCTTCAGTCAGGTCATCAGGAACATTCTGCAGACCTGCGATGTAGATAATCATCATATAACCAATCTGCTGCCAGCCTGTGAGGATGATAAGCCCCCAGTAACCGGCGTTGCTGTTGAGCATAAGCAGTGGCAGACCTGTGAGAGAAAGCACACAGTTGATAAGAATCTGCCAGATGTAACCCAGAACGATACCACCGATAAGGTTTGGCATAAAGAAGATTGTACGGAAGATGTTTGTGCCTTTGAGATTGCGTGTAAGCAAAAGTGCTAAGCCCAGAGCAATTACGTTGATAAGGATAATTGCAACAACAGCATATTTTACGGTGAAACCGAAACTGTTGAGGAAGGATGCATCACTGAACGCTCTCTGATAGTTGCCGATGCCGATAAATTTGGCGTTTTTAACCGTTGTAAACTGACAGAAGGAGAGATACAGACCTTCGGCAAACGGAATAACAAAGCCGATTATAAAAGCAAGCAGCGTAGGCAGCACGAAGACAGGAGAATATTTCTTCAGCGCTTTTTCCATAAAAACGCTCCTTTCTTAATAAAATACAAAAAGGGACAGCAAGTGTATCTTGCTGTCCCTGTGTTTTTAAATTATTAATTAGTATTCAATTTGTTTTGCTTTAACTATTTAATTATTTAAATTAACCGTTAGCAAGTGCATATTCAGATGCCCAGCCGTCAACGAAAGCTGTTACAACTGCTGCCCAGTTGTCATCTGTCTGGTCTGCTGC
>SVMW01000028.1 GCA_015067215.1 Oscillospiraceae bacterium
ACCTGAATGATAACTTTGGCAGCAGAATCTTCCCAGGTCTGCGGGTAGTTTGCACCGAAAAAGTAGTTGGCAAAAATCTGCACAACTTCAGTTGGGGATACAGAATATCTGCCCATAAACAGTGATGCAAAAAATATTACAAAAGGCAGAATGATAATTATTGCCCATTTGAGTCTTGACTGTTTTGTCTCGCGGAAATGAGCCTGTTTCTGTAATTCAGCCATAAAATCAGCCCTCTACCCAGCCTTCGATAACCATTTTTGCCTGTTCGTCGGTGAGTTCAAATTCGTAAAATTCGTTGTAGTAGTATTTGATTTCTTCAACCATATCAATGTCGCTGAAAAGTTCAGGCTGCATAAGTGTAGCCATCCACATTACGAGCAATGTTGTTGTTGAACCTTTGTCAAGGAAGAATACACCTGATGGAATACGGTGGAGTTCCTGTGTTTCAACAGCTTTGAGTGTTGCCCATTTGCTGTTTTCGCGGTACATGCTTTTGATAACCAGTTCAGGGTTGTCGCCATGGTTGTCAACAAGAATAATATCCGGGTCCCATGTGTAAAGCTGTTCAGCTGTTACTTCAGGGAAGTTGGAGTTTTCTTCAGGGCCAAGGAGTGTGCCGCCTGCAAGATAAGTTTCATACCAGCGGTTTTTAAGAGAGTAGGAAGCACGGATTTCTTCTCCCCATGTGTTGCCCCAGTAAACTGTTGGTCTTTCGCTTTCAGGAATATCCTTTGTGCGTTCGTAAACCATTTTAAGTTTTTCTTCGCAGTATTTTGCCCATGCTTCGTATTCGCTGTGTGCTTCTTCTGTATCAATAGCATCAGAGAGAATGCGAAGTGGTGTTGTAAGTGTTGTTACAAACTCATCAATTGTCTGTGTCTGAGCCTGCTCAAGTGTGTCCATAAGACCTGTGTTTTTTGTTGCAACTATAGCTGCCATATCAACAGCATCGAATTTTTTAAGTTCGATTTCGTTGTCGTAGTAAACAACAAGGTCAATATCCTGTGCAAGATAGTCCTCGATATTTACTGTGGAACTTGGGTTGGCAGCAATACCTGCCATTTCGATGAGTTTTGGGTTTGTAAGGTTTGCAAGAGGGTAGCTGTCTGTATGACCGCTTTTTACCATTACAACCTGGTCTGCTGCACCAAGCATAAATACCATTTCGTATGTAGGGCCTGCAATTGCAGCAATTTTGTCGATTTCGTTTGGAACTTTGATTTCTCTGCCAAGAAGGTCAGTGATTGTGTGTGTTGTACTGTCTGCATTTGTAACTTCTCCTGCACTGCAGCCAACAAAGCTGAACAGCATAAGACAAGCCAATGCCAGAGCGATAATACGTTTTTTCATAAATTTATCATCCTTTTATTCAGCACAAAAGGCAGAAGCCAAGGAGGGGGCCCTTTCTTCCGCCGTTTGTGGTAAAAATATTAACTAAAGATTATTCTGTGATAAAGTTGATTTCTGTAATGGAGTATGTAACCCATTTCTGACCTGTGCCGTTGATAAATGCAGAAAGACCCATTGGAACATCTTTGATTGCTTTGTTGTTTGTCATACCGTCGTACATTACAAAGAATTCAAGATTTTCGTAGAATGCTTTTTCGTCTGGGTATACAGCATATTCTGTGTTTTTGCCAGGTGCGCCCATACCAGGTGTGCCATAGATTTCACATTCAACAACTGTACCGTCGATTGTCATGCCGAGAGCAGCAAGTTTTGCAACCATTGTTTCGTAGTTGATACCAAGGAAACGGCCTTCGTATGTAGCTTCGCCGCCTTTGTATTTGAAGGAGCCGTCAAACATAGCTGTTGTAACTTTGGAATCGCCAACAGGTGTTTTCTTCATAAAGTCGCTCATTGTGATAACGCCGATTTCTTCGCCGTTTACTTTAACAGGAACGGAGAATTCTGCAGCTGTTGTTACCATGTAGATGTTCTGGATGCCGTAGATTGGATCCTGACCAGGAACAACTGTACCCCAAGCTGTTGTGCCTTCGTTGTCGCCGATAACAACGCTAACGTCTGCAGGGCTTGTGTAGTAACGAACAAAACCATCTGTTGCTTCTGCAAATACGCCAACTACTGTGGAGATGTCGTATGCACAAAGGTTTGTAAGTGTTGTTGATGTGTATTTGTTGCCGTCGATTTCAGCTTCAGCAAATTTTGCGCTGATAGAATCGTATGTTGTGTTGCCGTCTGTAACATCCTGACCGTCAACAAACATAAAAAGTTCTGTGAGTGCTGTTGTGTCAAGGCTTGGTGTTTCGTTACCTGTTGTTTCAGAAGAAGCAGGTGCGGAAGAACAAGCAGCCATGGACATTGCGAGTGCAAATGTCAAAACAAGTGCAAGTAATTTTTTCATTTTGGTTTTCCTCTTTCATATAATAAAAAATGCTGTCTTTGAAAAAAGACAGCATTCAAGTTACGATAAACACATTTCACCCTTGTAGGCACTTTATCATTATTAAACACGTTCTCTTTTCAAACACGGAAGGCAAGGTCATTTCTTTCCTTACCCATCGGCTGTACAATCATAGCTTCCGCCTTAGATTGTGTAGCTCGAGTAACATAAATATAATATATTATCAGACTATAGTTTGTCAATGGTTTGTCAATCAAAACTGTGATTTTTTGCAGATAAAACAAAGAAAAGCACAATTCCTGTTCAACTATATCATTTTATTTTGACAGTCTCTGTTTAAGTTCCTTGTTGTTTTCTATTATTCTAACCATCAGCAAACCAGCAACCATACAGCTTAAAAACTGCCCTGCCGCCACTGCAACAGCCTGTGCCATAAACACTACAGAGTTAAACCCGCCTGCAACTACAATGCAAAGTTCCCAGCCGATAACCACAGCATTTACAGCAATCGGTGGTATTGCAGACAATACAGGCATATTTTTAAAGCGGATATTTCTCACAGCATAACTCATCAATGCTGCCGCAAATGTTGCCGCTGTCCCAAAAATCATATCAAGGCCGCCGAGAATGTTTGCCCCTGTAAAAAAACCGATAAGGTTTGTCATGAAACAGCCTATTGTAACACCCCATATATTATGTATGCCAAACACAGGCAGCAATGTCATTGCTTCACTTATTCTTATCTGCACAGGGCCGTAGGAAACTGCAGAAAGACATACACTCAGTGCTGTGTAGATTGCGGCTATCATTGCCTGATTTGCCATATAATTTGTTTTTTTCATAAAATTACTCCTTTTGATTTTTCGCCCAGGAGCTTTTTATGGACAAAATTAAAAGGTACGGTCAAAAGCTCAACCGTACCTGTGTTTTGTTCAGTTAAAAAGCTTTATATACTGGCGGGAGAAAAGCTTGAAGGCTCCCGCAGGCTATTATTTTGTAACGAACGTATATTACCACATACATTTACAAAAATCAATAGATATTTTTATATTTTATCTGCCGAGATACATTACACCTATACTGTGCGGACCGGCATTGATGGAAACTGCACTGCCCAGATAACAAACAAGTTTTGGCGGATATCCCATTGCTTCTGTACATGCTGCAACAAGCTCATCCCCTGCTTCTTTATCAGCAGTATAGCCAACAACATAATCTTCAAAATCGCTGTTTCTTTCACGCATTTTTGCAACAATACCAGGAATAAGCAATTTATCCCCTCTTGCTTTCAGAAGCACCTCTGTTTTGCCGTGTTTCATAAGAATTACAGGTCTTAAACCCATAAGTTCCCCTGCAAAAGCTGCTGCTGCAGAAATTCTTCCCGATTTTTTCATAAATTTGAGAGAATATGTGCCAAGAATAATTTCTGTTTTTTCAAAGCGTTCTTCCAGATATTCAATAACATCAGCTGCAAGTGCACCTTCGGATATCATTTTATCTGCGCACATAATCGGATAGCCGTAACCAACTGAATAACATCTGCTGTCCAGCACAGTGATATTCATATGGCTGTTAGGGTTTTCATCATAGAACATCTGACGTGCCATAACCGCTGCATCGTGTGTGGCGCTTGCACCTTTGTTAATGGAAACATGAATAACATCTGTGACACCCTGCTGAGCAAATTCACAGTATTTTTCAAAAAAATCAACCATTGTAATATGAGCAGTTTTTGGAATATCCTGACATTTTTCAAGAACGTCATAAAACTCTTCCATAGTATAATCCACACGTTCTTCACAGTCATTACCATCAATATTGATGTGGAAATTCATAATTTCTACATTGGACAATTCAGCATCAAGCGGTATGTCACATGCTGAGTCTGTCAAAATCTTTATTGTCATAATTTTCACTCCCAATCATATTTTGTCAGATGACCCTGAATTTCAAAACCTTCAAAATCCCATTGTCTGAGTATTTCGTATGTAGCTATTGCTACCGTATTTGATAAATTTAAGCTGCGTATATTTGAAAGCATAGGCATTCTTACACAGGTTTCAGGGTTATTGTAAAGGATATCTTCATCTATACCCTTGTCTTCCCTGCCAAACACAATGAAAACATTGTCGTCATAGCTGACATCTGTATATCTGTGCTGAGCTTTTGTTGTAAAATAATAGAATTTACCGCCCTGATTTCTCAAGAAAAAATCTTCGGTACTATCATAATATGATATATTAAGTTTATCCCAATAGTCAAGACCTGCTCTTTTGAGTTTCTTGTCTTCAATAACAAATCCCATTGGTCCTACAAGGTGCAGATGTGCACCTGTTGCCGCACATGTTCTTGCAATATTACCTGTATTCTGAGGTATCTGCGGCTGCAGTAATACAATGTTTATCGTTTTCATTTTATTTCCTTAATCCAAAAGATATCTTAAATTCTGTTCAACATCCACACCATAGCGGGTGTCTGTTTTTTCACCTTTCCAGGTGTTTTTTACGCATATTTCTACAAAACGGCAGGCTTTTTCAACTGCTGCTTCAAGTTTTTCACCATTAAGCACACAGCCAGTCATAGTAGCGGCAAACAAATCCCCTGTACCCGGGAAATGAACAGGAATATAGTTGCATTCAACAAAAGTTATGCCATCCGTGTCTTTTTCCGCTACACAGCACACCACATCACCGTTTTCAAGTTTAACCCCTGTAATAACAACCGAACAGTTATATTTTTCTTTTAACTGCCGTGCAGTATTTTCAATTTCTGCTTTTTCAAACACCAGTTTTGTACAGTCTTTTCCCAGCAGAATCGCTGCTTCTGTTGTATTTGGTGTTATAACATCACTTTCATAACAAATCTGCTTTATTCCCTCAGCAATACTGTCTGTAACCGAAGAATACATTTTGCCATTGTCAGCCATTACAGGATCGCATATTTTAACCGCTGCATCCGCATAATCGAACGCCTGTTTTACCAGCTGTGCCTGCGTTTCGCTGGCAATAAAGCCGCTTAAAACGCCGTCAAAATCCACACCTATACGTTTATATTCATTAAGTGCATCAAAGCAGAACTGTGTAAGGTCCTGTCTTGCAACATTGCCGAAACCGCCGAAATGGGTGGAAAGCACTGTTGTAGGCAGCGGAACACATTGTATTCCTTTTACACTGAGCACAGGAGATATAACTGTAAGGCTGCTTCGGCCTATTCCCGACATATCCTGTATACATAAAACCCTTTTATTGCTCATGTCTTTTCCTCAAAAATATATTTTATCATATAAATATGTTAAAAATTCAAAATATCTGTAATTATTTTATTTTATCCAATAAGTATATTTTACCACATATTGCGCAGACTATCAATTATCTATCACAAATACATTCAAGGAGTATTCAATATGAAAAACAATGGTATGGGTATGATACGTTCTGCAATGATAGGTATGGCTGTCGGCACTGCAATTACTGCTGCCGGTGCAATGTACCTTAAAGACAATTCTTCTGTACAGAGTGCAATGCATAAGGCAAAGGAAAGTAAAAAAATAATCACCCGTGCAGGGGAAAACATCGTACGCGAAATAAGGGATTAAATCAGGTTATGCCATCGTATTGTCACTGTATAATACGGTGGCATTTTTCAGGTGCGTCATTTTATTTATTTTCTGTGAATATTATTTATTCAGGGAGTGATATTTATGAAACACAGAAATTGTATTGTTATACTGTTTATGATAACAGGAATTTTATGCGTATGTTTTTCCACAGGTTTTTTCTCTGTTGAATATACACAGAACAGCTACAATAAAACTATTAGGCAGCTTGAGTATCAGCTTGGATACAGTGAAATGTACAGTACACAGTACCCGCCTGAAACCAGAGAAATGTCCAAAAGCGAAAATGAGGTTGAAATAAAAACAGTTTATCTCACTTTTGATGACGGTCCCAGTGAACGAACGGAGGAAATTCTTGATATTCTTAAGGAGTACGATATAAAAGCCACGTTTTTTGTTGTAAGCAGCAATGGAGAAAAACATAAGGAAACCCTAAAAAGAATAAATGATGAAGGACACACCATAGGCGTTCACAGTGCAAGCCATTCATATAAAGAGATATATAAAAGTGTTGATAGCTTTTTGACAGATTTTGAAACCTGCTACAGATATATTGAAACCTCAACCGGCATTTCTCCGTCCATATTCCGTTTTCCGGGTGGCAGTATAAACAACTACAACAAAACTGTATTCAAAGAAATCATAGATGAAATGGGTCGCCGCGGTTTCACATACTTTGACTGGAATGTAAGCAGCGAGGATGCTACAAAAAACAGCAGTGAGGACAGCATTTATACAAATGTTGTCAAAGGATGCAGCCGTTATACAAATTCAGTTGTTCTTATGCACGATTCCAGACCTAAAAAGGATACTGTTGCTGCATTGAAAAGAATTATCCCCACCATGCTGGAACAAGGGTACACCTTTGGTAAACTGGACGAAAATGTAACACCTACTGTATTTAAAATTGAATAGCAATAAATTCAGACCGCTGCACCGCTGTTGCCGTCAGCGGTCTGTTTTCTCTTTTATCTTGCAGGCTGATTAAAAATATAATATACCTCCCTTCGTCAAAACGACGTCGGGAGGTATATTTATAGACGGCGACAGTTCGATAAATTGGAATTTACTTAACTCTTTTCAGTTTCACAATGTCTCTTACCAAAAGAATGATTGTGCCACATACTGTCACAATAGAGGCTATGTATGCAATCTCTCTTTGAATCGAGAAATTATAAATGAATACGGAGATTGCCGCTATTACAAGCAGAATTTCAAACACAATTCTGTGTTTCAATTTCATACAATCACACTCCTTCGTTAAATTGGGATTTAATTCTCTGTTTGATTTTTAGTTATCTCATCTTTGTTTTGATTATTTTTCCGTTTAAAGTATCGTCTTATAAAATGAATAGACAAAATAATAATCAAAGCAACAATATCTTCAATTATTCCAGCACCAATATCATATCCCAAAATCATACAATCACGCTCCTTTGTCAAATTCAAATTTAGTTAACTGTTAGCAAAATTGAAATTTGTTATATTTCTTCGAAACTTTGTTTAAGAATGTTTTCTAATACTTTTACCGGTAATTTTTTTTCGTATGGCAGATAGAGTGCATTCTTTTTCATTGTAAAATCACTTAGTTGTGACTTGTATATTTCTAAAATATTTGCATCTATGTAAAGGCTAATATGCTTATTACAGGCAGCAAAAGATATTGAGAACTTGTCTTTTTTATATATTGGCATACTCCAAGCAATCTGTTCCATAACTTCCGGAACACAACTTTGAATAATATTTCTTAATTCTACGATATGCTCTCGTGCTTCTGTAATCTGTAATTCTATATATTCATCTACATTCTTAGGAGCCTTACCGCAATAATGCCCCTGATTCGTTCTTTTAAATTATCTTCCGCATTTTGGGCATGTCCACATACGAAAAATCCTCCATAAATTCAAATTTTCCTAACAGTATTATATCAGATAAATGTGTAATTTTCCACATACTATCTGTTCGCCAAATTCAAATTTATCATACAGTTTTACTTTATCATAATTTTATATTTGTATCAATATTTGCTGAAACTGACAAGATTGGAACTCATCAGTCCAAAAGCAAAAATGAACCTGTTTTTCATTTTATTGATAATATGCCGTTTTTGTGGTAGAATAAATAAAAGATATACAAATACATTCCTTAACGGAGATTTTATGAAATACGCTATCTTTGACCTGGATGGTACTCTGGTTGATTCTATGACTATGTGGCGCAGTGTAGGCAAAACATTTCTGGAGCACCACAACTACCCTCCGCTTAAATATACCAAGCAGTCAAGCAATGACACCTGGGAGAAGGATTTTCTCAACGCAGTAAGAGAACAGCTTGGGGTAGAAATAACAGACGAATATTTTTTCAAATGGTTTTCCGACTATGTTATCGAACAGTATTCCAAAGTTCTTCCTTTAAAACCCAATGCCATAGAACTGCTTGAAAAACTAAAAGCGGACGGTGTAAAAATGTGTATATGTTCTTCTACACACCGTTTCATGATGCAGCCCGCCCTTGAAAGACTTGGACTGCTTAAATATTTTGAATTCACCTGCCATTGCAATGAATTTGGCAAAGAGAAAAATCAGCCTGATATTTTCTTTTACTGTATGGAAAAGATTGGTGCTGAAAAGCCCTGTGAAACAGCTGTTTTTGAAGACGCTTATTACTCTGCCAACACCGCCAAAACTGCAGGTTTTTATGTAGTCGGCGTATATGATATAACCGAACATCACAACGAAAAGATGCAGAACATATGTGACCAGTACATATCTGACTTCTCTCAGCTTGATTTTTCTAAACTGCCTGACTAAAGGAGATTTTATGAAATATAAGGTTATACTGTTCGACCTTGACGGAACACTCACCGATCCGCAGCTTGGCATATGCCAGTGCATTAACTATGCACTGGAACATTTCGATGTACAGCCAAAGCCATTAAATCAGCTTACAAAATATATCGGTCCTCCGCTGCTTGACTCTTTTGCTGAAATGCTGGGAGAAGACAAAGCCGCTGCTGCTGTGGAAAAATACCGTGAAAGGTTTTCGGTAACCGGGCTGTATGAAAACGAAATATACCCGAATGTGGCAGAAACTTTAGCACTTCTGCATTCAAAAGGATATATTTTATGCACCGCAAGCAGCAAACCACAGATTTTTGTTGAAAAAATCCTTAAACATTTTGATATATATAAATATTTTACCGTTGTTGGCGGTGCAAGCCTCGACGGTAAAATATGCGAAAAAGAAGATGTTATACAACAGGTTCTTGCAAAGGTAGATGCCGACTGCAAAGATGTTGTTATGGTTGGCGATACCCGTTTTGACCTTATTGGTGCAGACAAAATGAACCTTGATGCGATAGGTGTTACATATGGGTTTGGTGCCCGGGAAGAGCTTAGCGGATATCCGCACATTGCCCTGATTGACGATATCACCCATATTGTAAATTTATTGTGACAAGAGTGATATACAGGTGCAAACCACCAGAAAATGTTTTTATATATTATCGGCAGTTTCCATTGCCTTTAACTTTTTGTTTCTGACAATTGCAGTCAGAAACAAATCCAATCTTATTGTTTATCCGCAAAATGAAATAGCAGACAGCACTGTGGTTTCATTTTCTTCATCACTGCAGACATCATCAGATATTCAGAGCAGCAGCGACAATGTCCCACCCTCTGAAAATATAAAAGGCTATGACAAGAATATATTTATGAAAGATCTGGCTATGTATTCTGATGTAATTCTGCCGTATACTGCGGACAAGCAGAATAATTATCTGTCTGAAACTCTTTTTATCGGAGATTCCAACACTGCAGGGCTTGCATCCTTTGGGTATCTCCCCCTTCAGAATGTTCTTGGAAAAAAATCCATGGGTATACAGGGCGTTACAGGCAAAAGTTTTGTGTGGTTTAAAGGTTACAGCCAGCCTGTTACTATTGTTCAGGCTGTTAAAATGCTTAAGCCACGCCGTATTATAATTAATTTCGGCACAAACAACACAACGGGTACAACTGCAAAAGAATTTAAAAGTATGTACCTCAAAGCATTGAACTCCATTGAACGGGCATACCCTTATTGTGATATAATTGTTGCTGCGGTGCTGCCTGTAGGATATTACAGAGAAAATTACAGCATAAAGCAGCAAACCATAGACGATTTCAATATTGTACTTGCAGAAATATGCAGCGAGCAGGGGTATCGTTTTCTTGATTACACCGAAGCATTTAAAAACAAAGAAAGCGGCTATATGCTTTCAGACTGTGTTGCTGCCGATGGAATTCATTTAAACAATAAAGGATATCATCTTTTGCTTGAATATATAAATGATCATCAGTATGTCACAAAAGACAGACGCCCTGACACCGGTAACACTCCGATACAGATAAAAGCCCCCGCAAACGAAGCAGCTGCGGCAGGTGCTGAAGCAGAAGTAATACATGAAAAATCTGCAGCTGAAACGCAGGATGATTACAATTCATCCCAGACAGATTTGTCAGAACACTCTTCGTCCGAAACAGAACAATCGGATACAACTAGCGATAATTCATCCGGGTTATCTCCGGATTTGGATATTATAAACAGTGAAAAAAAAATTTATGACCCTTTTTTATAGGAAGGAAAAATTTATGAATGTAACAGTATTAGGCTCCGGCAGATGGGGCACTTTCCTGGCAGTATACCATTCCCGCAGAAACAATGTGAAACTCTGGGGGCTCAGTGAAGCTCCTGATTTTCAGGAACTTATGGCAACAAGAAAAAACGCTTATCTTGAACTGCCTGACAACCTTGAACTTGAACCTGACCTTGAAAAAGCGCTTAACCATGCTGACTACATTGTTATTTCAATCAGTGCACAGCAGCTGAGAAATTTCTGTCAGCGTATCAACCAGTATGATGTCAGCGGCAAGACTTTTATCCTTTGTATGAAGGGTATTGAATCTGAAACCGGCAAACGCCTTACAACCATTGTTAAAGAAAATATCACCCAGGATATAAATGTATGTGTATGGGTTGGTCCGGGCCATGTGCAGGACTTTATGCGCGGTGTGCCTAACTGTATGGTTGTTGACAGCGAAGACAAAGCTGTTATTGATGATGTTGTAAACAAATTTTCGACCGACCTTATCCGCCTTTATCTTGGTGATGATATTATCGGCACAGAAATTGGTGCAGCTGCAAAAAACGTTGTTGGTATTGCTGCAGGTATGCTTGACGGTGCAGGACTTTCCAGCCTTAAAGGCGCACTTATGGCAAGAGGTGCACGAGAAGTTGCCCGCCTTATCCACGCAATGGGAGGCAACGAACTTTCAGCTTACGGCCTGTGCCATCTTGGTGACTATGAAGCAACATTGTTCTCTCTTCACAGCCAGAACAGAAAATTCGGCGAAAGCTTTATAAAACACGAAGAATACACCAAACTTGCAGAAGGTGCTGCAACTGTAAAAGCTATGATGAAACTCAGTGAAGAATATGGTGTGGAACTGCCTATCTCCAAACTGGTTTACGATGTTATCTATAATGGCGTGGATTCCACCGAAGCATTAAACAATCTGTTTGCAAGAGATGTAAAAACAGAATTTTCAAAAGATTATTAATAAAAAAGCCCTGTGGTTAACTCCACAGGGTTATTTTTATTTCTTTTTATATACATAAATGATAAAATGTGCATTCACCGTCAGATTTTCCGCTTTCAGAAGCACCTCCTGTGCCTCTTTAGGGCTGCGGTAAACATAAGGTGTCATTTTGAAAAGATTGTTTATATCGGCATTATTGTCTATATAAATTTCTCTTTCTGCTTTTACTGTTTCAATCAGTTCAAAGCCGTCATACTGTTCTTCTTTAAGTGGATTTTCGTATGGCTTTTCATACAAAGCTTCCTTTAGCTGCCACAGATGCTTTGGTGCAGGCACAACATATAAAAACACTCCGTTTTTCTTTAAAACACGGGTAAATTCCTTCAAACACAATGGTGAAAAACAGTTGATAAGCACATCAACAGTTTTATCCTGTACCGGCAGATGGAAGGATGAAGCCACCGCAAATTCGCCTTCTTTCAGACGTTTTGCCGCAATTGCAACTGCATCTTTGGAGATGTCTATTCCCTTTATTTCCGCCTGTTTTCCCTGCTGTGTAAGCCTTTGATACACTCCCTGAGTATAATAGCCTTCACCGCAGCCACAATCAAGCACACTGACAGTATTTTGGGAATACTTATCGGTCAGATTTTCCAATGTTTCCTTAAGATGAGCATAATATCCAAGTGACAGAAAACTGTTGCGGGCTGACACCATAAGTTTGTCATCTCCCGGTGCTGCGGAATGTTTTTTGTTGGCAGGCAGAAGATGCACATAACCTTTCGATGAGATATCAAAACTGTGCCGGTTTTTGCAGATATATGATTTTTCTTTCTTTACAAGCTGTTGTGAACAGACGGGACAGATAAAATTTGCCATAATAAATTCCTTTTTATAACTTGTTCTTTTTAAAATATATCATATTTTTTCACTATAAACAATAACACCGGAAAAACTGCAAAAAAATTACCCGTCAGACATTATGTCTGACGGGTAATTACAGCTTTATCGAAATAGAGCCGTGCGCTTACATATTTGCCTGTTCAAGCAGATTGTGCTTGTGGAACTGCAGTGTATAAAGTTGGTGATAATGGCCTTTTTGTTTTAACAGTTCCTGATGATTGCCCTGTTCCAGAATTTCACCCTTGGAAAGTACAATAATGTTGTCGGCATGCTGAATTGTTGACAGACGGTGTGCAACGATAAGCATTGTGCCAATGTTACGGATTTTTTCCAGAGAATCCTGAATAAGCAGTTCTGTTTCTGTGTCTATATTTGCAGTAGCTTCGTCAAGAATAATGACTGATGGTTTGTGTATAATTGTTCTTGCAAAACTGAGCAGCTGACGCTGACCTGCAGAGAAGTTGTTGCCTCGTTCACGCACAACTTCATCAAGTCCGTTTTCGAGCTTGTTGATAAAACTGTCAGCATTCACATAACGGCACACTTCCATAATATCCTCATCGGAAACACCTTCCATATTGAGCAGAATATTGTTTCGGATATCACCTGAAAAGAGGAAAACATCCTGAAGCATCTGACCAAAATGTTTACGGAGGGAAGAAATTTTGATTTTTTTGATATCTATGCCGTCAATCAAAATCTGACCTTTCTGGATATCATAGTTGCGGCAGATAAGGGACAGAATTGTTGTTTTGCCGCTGCCTGTTGCACCGACAAAGGCAACTGTCTGTTTTGGATGAACATGGAAGGAAACACCTTTGAGAATCCATTCACCCGGATTGTATGCAAACCATACATCTTTGAATTCAATTTCACCACGGATATTTTCGAGCTCAATTGTTTCGTCACCGTCTACAACATCCGGCACAAGATCCATTATTGTAAAGATTTTTTCAGCGGAAGCAAAAGAACGCTGCAACATGTCAAACTGTTCTGCAAGAGTCTGAATCGGGTTGAAAAATCTTGAAATATAAAGATAGAACGAAACGATTATGCTTGCATCAATAGTCTGACCAAACCAGGTTGCACCTGTAATGCTTGCTTTTGAACCGAGGTAGAACAGGCAAAGGATAGCAACCACGTTGAGCATATAAATCATTGGGCGGAAAATGCCGAAAACATACATACGGTTGTGTTTTGCTTTTGCCTGATTATCGCTTTTTTCAAGAAAATCGCTCATCTTGCGGTCTTCCTGGTTAAATATCTGTGTAATTTTAATACCCGAAAGGTTTTCGGAAAGATATGTGTTGAGTGCTGTTGTTGCATTGCTTACTGCACGGTGTACCTTTCGTGAAAATACACGGAACACAAATGTGAACAGGCACACAAACGGCATAAGACACAGTATCATAAGTGTTAGTGTGTAGTTGAGAAGCAGCATTGCACCAAGCACGCCAAACATTACCATTACATTTTTGATAAGTGTTACCAGAATGTTGGTAAACATATAGCTGATAGCATTAGGGTCGTTGCTTACACGGGTAACAAGTTTACCCACAGGAATATTGTTGAGCTGTTCGTGTGAAAGCTTTTCGATGTGTGTAAATACATCTTCCCTGATATCAGACAGGATTTTCTGCCCGATTTTCTGAAGAATCATTGCCTGGAAATAGGTGCAGATAAGTGAAACTATGAGTATACCCACATACATTGCCACTATGGAGAAAAGCTGCGGGAGTTCAAAGTCTTCCTGTATCAAAGCAATAAGCTTACCTGTGATAAGAGGTGAAATAAGCTCGTAAACTATTGAGAACAGCATTATTATAAACACAACTATAAATGTTTTATAGTATGGTTTTATATACACAAGCAGACGTTTTATTATTTCTCCGTCCGCCATATTTCTTTCAAAATCATCCTCCGGATTGATTTTGCCAAACATTTTATAAACAACTATAAAGGCAATAGTGATAACGCCGATAACTGCGCCCATTATGAGCAAAGGTAAATATTCATTCATCAGCTGTTACCTCCTTCCTCTTCAAGCTGCTGCAGGTCTACCATTGTTTTGTAGGACGGACATCTCTCATAAAGTTCTTCGTGCTTGCCGATATCAACCAGCTTGCCGTCATCAATAAATACAATTTTGTCCATCTGTTCAATGGTGGAAATTCTGTGAGCAATAAGAATTGTTGTTTTGCCTGCGCGGGTTTCGCGCAGATTTTCCAGAATTGTTTTTTCTGTTTTTGTGTCAACTGCAGATACAGAGTCATCCAGAATAAGGATAGGTGCATTTTTCATCAGTGCACGGGCAATGGATATACGCTGTTTCTGACCGCCGGAGACAGTAACTCCTCGTTCACCAAGTACAGTGCCGTATCCTTTGCTGAGATCCTGAATATTGCTGTGAATATCCGCAAGTTTTGCTGCATTTGTAACTGCCACATTGCTGTGAGCATTTACACCAAATGCAATATTGTTTTCAATTGTGTCGGAGAACAGGAAGTTATCCTGTGGCACATAGGCACATCCGTCACGCAATGAATGGATTGTAATATCATTTACATCATGTCCGTCGATAAACAAAGTACCGTCAGCTACGTTGTATGTACGCAGAATAAGGTCAACCAATGTGGTTTTGCCCGAACCTGTTTTACCTACCAGACCAACGTTTTCACCTGCATTGATTTTAAAGCTGATGTTTTCAAGCACATTGTAATCGCCGTCAGGATACTGGAAGGAAAGGTTGCGGAATTCAATATTGCCCTTGATGTTTTCCAACGGTTTTGCATCAGGTGCATCTTTTACATTTTGCTGTGCATCAAGCAGTTCTCCGATACGTTTTGCCGATGCAACACCGCGGCTGGTCATATCAACAAGGTCTGCAACAGCCATAACCGGCCAGATAACACTGTTGAAATAACCGATAAATTCAACCAACTGACCTGCGTTGAATTTATCCTGATAAACAAGGAACCCGCCATAACCAAGGATAACACAGATAATGCTTTCAACAAAAAGCATTGTCATAATTCTGAACAGAACAGATGCTTTTGTGTGGGCAATATTTGCTTTTTCATTTTCTACATTGAGTTCTTTAAATCTGCCAAGTTCAATAGCTTCCTTTACAAAAGCCTTGATAACTGCAATACCGGAAAAGCTTTCCTGTGCAAAGTCAGAAAGCTGTGAGAAGCATTCCTGACGATATTCCCATTTTTTTGTCATATATTTTCCGACAATTGTTGCGGAAAGGAACAGGAAAATCATCGGGACCGTGGAAAGCAGTGTAAGTGTATGGTCCATACGCCACATTTTTGTTAGCGCCATAGAAAACATCACAACCGAGTCGAATGCCATCATAACGCCCCAGCCAAAACATTCCTGAATGGTATCAAGGTCGTTAGTGAACAAACTCATCATGTTACCGACTTTATTAACCTGATAATACTCTCTGCTCAGGTTTTTGGCGTTGTCAAACATTCTGTCACGAAGATTTTTTTCCACCTTAATCGCTGTACCAAAAAGCATAACTCGCCATGTAAAGCGTCCTACAATAACTGTAAGAATAACCATTACCATCGGCATACAGATTTTGCTTACAAGAATCTGCATATCAAAAGCAGTTTCCACACCATCTATCATTACATAGCCGTAGCTTACACCGTTAACTACCATCTGGTAGAACTCCGGCATTTTAAGCTGCATAAAGTCAACTATGCCAAGTGCAAGCAGCCCAAATAAAAGCGGCAGTGCATATTTTTTATAATACTGATTTATGTGTTTACCTACAACCATATTTTCCAATCACCTACTTTTCATTTTTTATACTTTCTCGTACAGTTTCCAGACAGGTATCAGCATATTTCTGCATCAGACTTATAAGTGTTTCCATTTCTTCTTCAGTAAACTGTTTCATGGCCACATACTCTGCATGGCGTATATGACACACCGCATCCTGTGCATATGTTTTTCCCCTTTCGGTCAGTTTCACAGTTTTTGTCCTGCGGTCCTCCGGACGTTCTTCCAGAACCACCATACCATTTTTATAAAAATCGGTAATAATTGAGTTTACTGTCTGTTTAGGCAGCCATGTACGCTGACATATTTCCTTCTGGGTACAGTTTTCGTTAAAAAGAACCGACCACAGTACGCTGAATGCAGCATAAGACAATCCTATAGATTTTGCATATTCTTCATACATTTTATCCATTGGCCTTGTGCTGTTTTTTAAGCGCTTAACCTGTTCCCGGATTAGTTCTTCTTTCATAATTGTCCCCCCTTCTTAAAGTCTGTCTCACAGATAGTACTATTTTTTTACTATTATAAACCTGTACGAATTTACAGTCAATATATTGTGTTATTAAAATAACAAACCAAGCATATGAAACTTTATAATATTTACCATTAATTAAATCTATACCTAACGATTTAAACAAAAGCAGGCAGGATTTTTGTATATAAACACAAAAAAGCACGCTGAATTTCAGCGTGCTTAGTTTGTTGAATTTTACCGTTTGTGCTAAAGTAAATTCTTTTAACAAGTTAAATAATCAAAATTATTTAGCTTCTTTAGCTGCTCTGAGAGCAAGGATTCTTTCCATTTCGTTGTAAACGATCATGTAACCTTCGTCAACACCCATACCTGGTTTAGCAAGGATCTGTGTTGGCTGTGTTGCCATAGCGCAGTTTACGCAGATCTGAGCAGATCTGTCTGTTTCGTTACATGTACCACCCTGGTATGCGCCGATGCCTTTTTCTTTACAGTAAAGAACAGCTTCAACGATGTTGTTGATACCACCAAGGTCAGGTGTTTTGATCTGGATCATATGACCAGCTTTGTGGTCTGCGAAGTATTTGATATCTTCGAGAGTGTTGCACCATTCGTCAGCAACGAGTTCAACTGTAGAACCACGTTTGTCAAGTTCAGCTGTAAGACCAGCAAGGCAAACCATCTGTTTTTCTCTTTCTTCTGCGTCCATTGGACCTTCGATTCTGAGTTTGAATGGTTTTGCTGCTTCTTCAAGTGTCTGGATGTAGTCAGCCATTGCTACATAGTTGTCAACGCCGAATGCAGCACCGATTGTGCCGTATACGTCGATGTGGAATGTTGGCATGTATTCTTCGCCACCGAGGTGTTTTACACGGTCACGGAGCCATTCAACATATTTTTTGAGGATAGAACCGTCGTTACCAAGTTTTGTTTCAACATGGTTGATGAGAGCGTGTGGAAGAACTGCAGCACCTTTAAGGATCATTTTGTCAGCGTTTTCATATCTGTTGTCGCCGGACTGTGTGAAGATTGGCACTGGTTTTGTTGCAACTGTTGTGCCGTATTCTTCAGCAACAACTTCGCACATCATCATTTTTTTAGCTTTAGCAACTGCGTCGAGGATAGCCTGTGTTACGCCGTAACGGATAGCTGTATGGAGTCTTTTGCCATCAACTGTGATAGCTTCAACAGCTTCGGAAAGACCTTTAAAGCTGTCAGCTTCTTTACCGATAAGGAAAGGTTTGATGTGTTCTTCGATAACTGGGATAAAGTCTTCAGCAAGGAAGAGTGGGTCACGTCCGCCTGCACCAGAGTACTGTACAGCTGCACAGTCACCGTATGCAACCTGACCGTCTTCGAGAACGATCATAACGGAGATAGCTTCGCCAGCCTGACGAACTGTTTTAAAACCAGGTGTTACTGTTTCGCCGATGTAAGCTGCACCGTC
>SVMW01000029.1 GCA_015067215.1 Oscillospiraceae bacterium
TTGTTGAGATACTGTCTGTTCATCAGCTTGTGTTTTCTCAGCTGACCAACGATGGCTTTGATAACAGTTGCAGAAAGTACACCAAGCAAAAAGTTGAAACCGAAGATAACGGATTTCATACCGGGCAACAGATTGCCAAGGCCGCACATAAGGAAATATGAAACCATGTATGCAACAACGACAAAAGCAACCTGAACAGTCATTTTGTCTATACTGCCCTGCATTGGAATTTCGTTTTCAGCCTGAATTGCTTCAGCAGAAATTTCTGTTTCGGAGGAATCGTCGCCGCCGTTCCAGTTGATTTTTCCTTTTCTTTTAAGAATATTAAGGTGTATAACACCGCCGATTGCAGCGCTGATAAAACCAAAAGCTGCAACAGTAAGACCAAAGCTTTTGCCGCCTGCAAATCCAAACTGAGTTTCATAAATATTGCCGTAGTTCATAGCCTGGCCGGTGCCCTGACCATAACCGAATGGCAGCAAAACGCCTGCAGCAACAAAAAAATCTTTTACCAACAATGCGGCAATGATTGTAACCGCAAATCCAAAAACAGCCTGAATAAGATATGTTGCAACAGTTGTAACACCTGTGTTGAATATTTCAACACTTCTCTGTTTACTCATTTTGTTGTCGGAAGTTTTGAACGCTGAAGCGATAAAACCAAGGGCAAGTGTATGATATGTAATTATTTCAAGGGTTGCCATACCGTTGCCGCCGAAAAACAAAGTGTCAAAAAACACATTGCCGGTGAACAGTTTATACAGTCCTGATATGATAAGAAGTATAGTACCGCCCAAAACTGAAGTCGGAATAAGTGATACTTTAAGCAGATATACTTTGCGTTTCAAAGTGTTTGCAGCAAGCAGGCTGAGCAGCAATGTTGCAATAAGGTTGAGAGTTCCCCATACACTATAATCCCAAAAATTTTCCATCTGAATTTCCTTCCTTAATGTTTTTGTAGCGATAATAGATGTTTACATATTTCAAAGCGTTGAAACGTTTATCGCCCTTCAACTGATAAATTTTGTCTTTCCAGTAGATATTTGTTTTGTTTTTGCCAAGCACGGCAACAACGCTGATATCGTCAAAATTAAGCACAATGTCATCATCGAATACAATTCTGTCGCCATAGAGACGTACTGTGCTGTTTTTGCGGAAAGGTTTTTTATTCTGATAAACAATAACCTCGGAAATATTTGCTGTGTCAGTGTAAATCGGAGTGTCAGTAAGCTTTGTTACATCAAGGTTATTAATAAAGTCACACTGATAATCGTACCAGTTGCCTACAAAACGGAAAGGAAAGTCAAAACCAACCCCTTTGAGTTCTTTGGTAGGCAGATACTGAATTTTCTTGTGACATTTTTTGCATTCGATAATATCGCCATGGCTTTCAAACTGAGACAAGCCGCAGTCAGGACACACATAGATTGCCCGTTCAAGATATTCGGCAAGCGTTTTGCTGTAATACTCTCCGTCAACCTTAGCTTCGTCTACATACAGTTCCTTTTCAAGTATTGCAAAAAATTCTTCATCAGAAAGTTCCTTATATTCTTCCGGTTCAATAACTCGGGAAACATAAGCTTTCATTCTGCCTTTGCGGACATCATTGCTCCATCGGGGCTGAATGCCGTAACCGCCTTCAATGCGGAAAACCGCAACAGGAAGCCTTAAAGTTTTTGCAAGTTTTGCAATGGATGGTTTGATGTATACTGTTCTGCCGCAGTAGGTTCTGTTGCCTTCAGGAGCGAGAGCAATTGTGCCGCCTTCTTTGGCAACACGCAGACATGTTTTTACTGCCTTAAGATCCGTTGTCTGTTTTTTGATAGGAATTGGTGCAATAAGCCAGCTTAAAAGGCGGGATACCCAGCCTAATGAAAATATATCTTCAGTAGCAATGTAATAAACAGGACCATCAAATGCAAGACCTATAAAAAACTGGTCATAGGAAGTCTGGTGATTCATTACAATAAGATATTGTCTGTCACCCTGTTCTTTGAACTTTTCAATATCAACACAGAATTTATATTTTACATATGGTCCGAAAAATGTGGCCACAAGATTGCGTACAAAAGTGTGTCGTGGTTTTGTCCACTTTTCTCTTTTTTTCTTCATTTTTTCTCCTGACAATATTGGGTGAAAATATAATATGTAATTATATATCATACAATAATATTTATTTATATTACATTTAAATGCCAACAACAATTTTACTGCATTTTTTGAAAATTGTAAATAGATTGTAATAATTTGCGCACATAACAGTCCTGAAATATGCAGATAACATATTCTTGATGTTTTTGTAAATAGGTAATATAATAAGGTCATAAATGAATTTATAAATCGGAGGACACCACATTGAGTAAAGAATTTTTGATTTCAAGAAGAAGCCGTTTTGCTGAAACAATGAAAGATAATTCCTTCTACTTTGTATGCAGCGGAGGCTATGTTGAATCCACAGATGATGAAACTTATATTTTCCAGCCATACCGCAATTTCGTTTACCTTACAGGCCGTAATGATGTTGATGCAACATTGCTTATTTCAAAAATCAACGGCAAAGTAAATGAAATTCTTTTTATGCATATTCCGGATGAACATGAACAGCGCTGGATGGGTACACGTTTTGACAGCAATGAAATAAAAGAAGCAACAGGTATAGACAGAATTATCCCTAACGACAGCTGGGACAGCACGGTTTCCCGTATGCTGTTTGCCAACAATGTGCAGGATGTTTACATTGATATGGCAAGATGGGATATGAACTATTCTCCAAATGAAGCACAGAAACGAGCAAACAGACTTAAAGAAATTTACCCATACCTCAATATACACAATGCATATCATACAATCTGCAATATGCGTGTTATCAAAGACCAGGCAGAAATTGAAAATCACCGTAAAGCAGTAAAAATCACAGAAGAAGGCGTTAAAAACATTCTTCTCAATATGAAACCTGGTATGACCGAATGTCAGATAGAAGCATATTACGATTTTGTACTTAAAGGATACAATGTTAAAATGCCGGCATTTACAACAATTGCAGCAACAGGCAAAAATGCATGCATTATGCATTATGTTGACAATGATACACAGACTAAAGACGGCGACCTTATTCTGTTTGACCTTGGCGCACAGTGGAACTACTACTGCGCAGATGTTTCCAGAACATACCCGGTTAACGGCAAATTTACCGAAAGACAGAAACAGCTTTACAATATCGTTCTCAAAGGCCTTGAAGTTGCTGAAAGCATGTCCAAACCTGGTCAGCTTAAAAGCGAACTCCAGCAGATAAGTAAACAGGTTATGGCAGAAGAACTTGTTAAAATCGGTAAAATTGATAAAGTTGAAGATATCAGTAAATACTATTTCCATGGTTCAGGCCACAATATCGGCCTTAACACACATGATGTGGGTGACAGGGGAGACCTTTTGCTTGAAGAAAACCTTATGTTTACACTTGAACCGGGCCTTTACTTTGATGACGAACAGATTGGTATCAGAATTGAAGATACACTGCTTGTTACAAAAGACGGTGTGGAAATTATGTCAGCAGGAATTCCAAAAACAGTTGAAGAAATTGAAGCTTTTATGGCTCAGGGCAAATAATTGCAGGCTGAAACTGCAGATTTTGCAGCATATATAAACTGAACAGAAGATAATACAGGCAGGTTCTTTTACAGAATCTGCCTGTCAATTTGTATATCATACAAAAATTACAGATGTAAATAAACAGGAGAAGACAGTTTTTTGTATATTGTGACAAAAATGGTTTTTGCAGAGTTTGTAATTATTTGTAATCAATTTGTCACAATATACTGAATATTTATACAAAAAAGATGATTATCTTATGATAATGGGTTTTTGGCAACAAATGAAAATTAACAAATATATATAATTTTATTTTTAAAAATAAGAAAAACGCTTAAATTATTTAAAATAAAAAGAAGAATAGCGGGTTTTGTGTTTGTAACAGTTTGTTAATAAAAATACCGATTATTAACTTTTTACAGTATAGAATGATAGTTTTTTTATGTTGATTTGTGCAAGTTACATAAAAGAACGGTTGAAGCATCCATATTTTTAGCTTGAAAAAGTTAACAAACTGTGATATTATGAGTAAGACAATTTTTTAAATTGTATAAAAATATGAAATTTACCGTCATTTTTAACATATATTTATCACTTGCTTTGTGCATAGTATATATATTCATAAAATATATGGCGGTGAGATGAAAAATGTTAAAAGAAAAATTCAAACAATACTGGAAAAAAGAAAAATTCAGAGTCTGGTTTGTGGCAACAGTTATTGCACTTGCACTTTTGCTGCTTAACTGGGAACCGGGCGTTATCCGTAATATATCTGACTATTTCTTTAATGTAGGTTTGCTCTACATATTGGTGGGGGCAACAAGATATATACGCAATGTAGGTTTATTTAAAACCTTTTCTTATATGGCATATAAACGCCGTACAAGAAAGACACAGGGCTATGACGGCACAGTGATCCGCCCTATGTCACTGGCTGAATATACTGAAAAATATATTTATGCCGATATTTATCAGAAAGATGTTTCGTGGCCGTTGCTTTACGGCGTAATATTTCTGATAATTTCCATGCTTATAGCCTTTGTGGCTTAAAGCAAAACCGTTTTCGGTTATAATCGCAGTATATATTACGTAAGTATACTGCGTTTGTAATAAATAAAAAATTTATAAAGGAGAAAACTTTATGAAAAAAGCTATGCGCTTAGTAGCTATGCTTCTTGCTTGCGCTATGGTGTTTACAGCATGTTCTTCTGCTCCAGCATCTAGCGAAGCTCCAGAAAGCACAGGTACAGAAACAACTGAAAAAGTGTTGAGATTGACACACCCTGATATCATCGAAACACTTAACCCACAGACAACAGCTACAAACTATGAACTGTTGCTCGACATGAACGCTTCACTTTTCCGTGAAATCTACAACCCAGAAACTGGCAAAACACAGTTCGTTCCACGTCTTGCTGCAGGTGTTCCAGAAGCAAAAGATGAAACAAACAAAGTTTGGACAATCAAAGTTGCTGAAGGTTACACATTTGTAGACGGCACACCAATTGACGCACACACAGTTGAATACACAATGAAAGTGCTCAATGACCCAAAACTTGCTAACAGAAACTCTAACGCTTCTGACATGATGAATGGTGCTGCTTACCTCGCAGGCGAATGTGAATGGTCCGAAGTTGGCTTCAAAGCTATCGACGACTACACAATCGAACTCACATATGCTGATGACTACGAACCAGAAAACGCTCTCAACGTTATGGAATACCTTGGTTGGGTTGGCGCATGTATCGTTCATCCAGAAATGTACGAATCCTGCATCAGCGAAGACGGCATGTCCTGTACATACGGTTCTTCCCTTGACACATTCGTAGCTTCCGCTCTCTACTACCCATCAGACCTTATCCAGGGTCAGTACCTCGAACTCACAAGAAGAACTGACGAAGGCGGCCAGATGCAGGCTGACATCTTTACTCCTGACAGAGTAGAATATCAGTGTGTAACAGACGCTAACACACAGGTTCAGATGTTCGAACAGGGCCTCATCGACGCTGTTGTTGCTAACCAGGCACAGTACGATGAATACCCAGGCGCTCGTATCCAGCTCCGCGCTGACAACATGGGCTTCTACATCAACGGTGAAAAACCATCCAACGATATCCTCAAAGACGTAAACATGCGTTACGCTCTCTACTGGGGTATCGACCGTGAAGCAATCGTTAAAGCTGTTTACCCAACTTCCGTTGCTTCCGCTTACCAGTATCTTACAATTGCAACAATGCCAGACCCAGCTGATCCAGAAAATGCTAAACTCCACTACCGTTCAACTCCAGAAGCTCAGGCTATCAGAATCGACGGTCACGAAGTAACACAGGCTGGTTATGACAAAGAACTTGCTCTTGACTATTTCGAAAAAGCATACGCAGCAAACGGCGGCCAGCCAGTTAAAGTTACAGCTATCTACTCTGACTCTTCCGACGCTTACAAAGAATTTGCTGAAGTTCTTCAGTCCCAGATTCAGGAACTCTTCGGTGCAGACAGATTTGCTATCGAACTCCAGGCTTGCCCATCTGCAACAATCTACACAGAAATCTCCAGAGAAGTTATGAACTTCGACCTCTGCTTCTCCTGTGGTTGGTACAACTCCGCTGACTACCCATGGAACAACACAAACTGGGTATACTCCGGTCCTTACACATACAACACACAGTACTGCTACATCCAGTCTGAAGCAGCACGTGAAGAATGGGATGAACTCTTCTACCGTTCTGCACTCTACGAAGACAAACGTGACGCACAGAAAAAACTTGAAAACTGCGCAAGAATGGAAGAAATCCTCCTCAACGACGCATGCTTCATCCCAGTTTACAACCGTGGTTACAGATGGTTCTTCTCTGACAGAATCGATCCACTCCTCCAGGAAGGCGACATCGATCTTGAATTCTGCTTGATGCAGGCAAAATTTAACTAATATATTACTTAAATAAGTTTATATTCAGTTAATGCAGTGTAATTTGCTGAGGGCTTTAAAATTTAAGACTTCAGTAAATACGAAATGCAAAATTCGTAAAAACGATTATACTGCGGTCCAATGCACTTTATTGGACCGCAGTATTATTAAACAATGGTTAAAAGTTGTTTAATAATACTGCACATAACTATTAGAAAGAGGTGCGATTGTGCTTAGATACACATTACAGAGATTAGTAGCAGCATGCTTTACAATGTTGGTTATTATCGTTGTTGTATTTTTTGTATTGCATTCCATGCCAGGTGACATCCTTGATCTGTCTCCAAAGCTTGACCCTGCTATCCGTCAGGCTATGCTTTCAAAATATCATCTTGACGAACCACTGATTGTACAGTTTGGCTACACAATGAGAGACTACCTCCACCTGGATTTTGGTTACTCTCTTAAAGTTAGACCAGGTGTTCCTGTTTTTGACGTTATTCTTGAACGTCTTGCTATTACAATTCAGCTCAACTACTTTGCAGCATTCTTTATCTTGCCAGTTGGTATGATTTTTGGTATCACAATGGCTATCAAAAAAGACTCTCTTTATGACGTTATTGCAAGTAGTGTTGTTATCTTGTTAATTTCCGTTCCTTCCTTCGTACTTGCTGCTGTTATGCAGTACTACCTTGGTTTCAAACTGGAATGGTTCCCACTGGTTTTGGCTACTGAGCACAAACTTACATGGACAAAATTCTATTCAATGATTATGCCAATTCTGGCTCTTTCCTTTGGTTCAATTGCTTCCATCGCAAGAACACTGCGTGCAGAACTTGCAGAAGTTCTTACAATGGACTTTATGCTTTTGGCTAAAGCTAAGGGTCTTACATATGGTCAGACAATCACAGGTCACGCACTGCGTAACGCTTGTGTTCCATTGTCTGCAACATTCCTTTATTTGTTCCTGGGCGTTCTGTCCTCCTCACTGGTTATCGAACAGATTTTCGGTGTACCGGGCTTGTCCAAGACAATGATTTCCGCTATCAATGGTAAAGACCACTGGTTGACAATGGGTATTGTTATTTTCTACGTTATGATCGGTTTGTTAATGGCTATTCTGGCTGACCTTTCATACGGCGTAATCGACCCACGTATCCGAATGGGAGGTAAGAAAGATGAATAATGACAAAACTTTGTTGATGGCTAATGGCCAGCCTGCAGGCGATGAAATTATGAACAAATCTGCTGAAAAGTTTGAACGTTTCCAGCGTGAAGAAAAAATTCATGACGTTGAGTTCAAAACAGAAGCAGTTTCTTACATCAAAGACGTATGGCGTCGTTTTAAAAGAGATAAAGTTACAGTTACTGCAACTTTTATTATTCTTATTATCGTATTCATGGCTATTATCGGCCCTGGTATGAGTAAGTATGACTATCTCGAACAGAACCTTGCACTTAAAAACATGCCACCAAGAATTCCTGTTCTCGAAGATATCGGTATTCTTGACGGTACACGTGTTCTTACAGTTCAGGTTTCCAACCTTGACAACTATGCAGACTGCATAGTAAAAGAACTTGACAGATTCACAACATCCTCTGCTTTTGGTAAGTCAGAAATGGCTAAAATCAAAGTTGACATCTACAAACAGAGAGGTGCAGAAGATGTTTACTACTGGTTTGGTACAGACAACATCGGCCGTGACTTGTTCTCACGTCTGTGGCAGGGTACTCGTGTATCCCTTATCATGGCATTCTCTGTTGTTGTTATCAACCTTTCTATCGGTCTTGTTGTAGGTTCCATCTGTGGTTACTATGGTGGTTGGGTTGACCTTATCATCCAGCGTATCATGGACGTTATCTGGAACATTCCATCCTTGCCACTTACAATCCTCCTCATCATGCTCTTCGGTTCAGGTATCACATCTCTTGTACTTGTATTCTGTCTCACAGGCTGGATGGGTACAGCTAACAGCGTACGTATGCAGTTCTACCGTTACAAAAACAGAGAATATGTACTTGCTGCAAGAACAATGGGCGCAAGTGACATCAAAATTATGTTCCGTCACATCCTTCCAAATGCTATCGGTACAATTATCACATCCTGTGCTCTTGCTGTACCAAACGTAGTATTCCAGGAAGCAGGTCTTTCTTACCTTGGTCTTGGTGTTCAGGCACCAAACCCATCAATCGGTATGCTCCTTTCTGACGGTCAGAAAGTTCTTATGGACTATCCATACATGATTCTTTTCCCAAGTATCATCATCATCGCTCTTATGCTCGCATTCAACCTCTTTGGTAACGGCTTGAGAGACGCATTTAACCCTAACCTCAGACAGTAATAAAAACCGATTCCCAAATATACAGAAAGGATAGACTTGTCGATGAGTAGAGAAAAAATACTTGAAGTTAAAGACTTGACAGTATCATTTAATACATATGCAGGTAAAGTTCAGGCAGTTCGTGGCAACACATTCGACCTTTACAAAGGCGAAGTTCTTGCTATCGTAGGTGAATCCGGTTCCGGTAAATCCGTTACTGTTAAAACTCTTATGGGTATCGCAGGTAACAACGCTGTTATCGAACGCGGTACAGCTATGTATAAAGGTCAGGACTTGACTAAAAATACAGAAAAAGACTGGGAAAAAATCCGTGGCCGTGAAATCGCAATGATTTTCCAGGACCCACTTTCTTCCCTTAACCCAATCAAAAAGATTGGTAAACAGATTGCAGAAATCTTTACAATTCTGCACAAAATGCCAAAAGATGAAGCTAAAAAGAGAAGTTTGGAACTTATGGAAGCTGTAGGTATCCCTGAACCAGAAAAGAGATACGAACAGTACCCATTCAACTTCTCCGGTGGTATGCGTCAGCGTATCGTTATTGCTATCGCTCTGGCATCCAACCCAACAATTCTTATCTGTGACGAACCTACAACAGCTCTTGACGTAACAATCCAGGCTCAGGTTCTTCACCTTATCGGTGACTTGCAGAAGAACACAGGCGTTTCCACAATCTTTATCACACATGACCTTGGCGTTGTTGCACACGTTGCAGACCGTATTGCTGTTATGTACGCTGGTAAAATTGTAGAATACGGCACTGCTGAAGATATCTTCTACAACCCACAGCATCCATATACATGGAGTTTGATGGCTTCCATGCCGGATACAGACCTGTCCTCTGAAGAAGAACTCTATTCTCTCCAGGGTACACCACCAAACATGCTTCACCCACCAGAAGGTGACGCATTTGCTGAAAGAAACCAGTGGGCTCTTAAAATTGACTTTGAAGAAGACCCACCAATGTTTAAAGTTAGCGATACTCACTATGCTTCTACATGGCTGCTCCATCCAAATGCACCAAAAGTAGATCGTCCTGCATTGCTTGACCGCAGAATTGCTAACAGCATGAAGAGAAAGGAGGCAAGAGCTAATGGCTGATAACGTAAAAGTAGATAACTACATGGAAAATGAAGATATTCTTCTTGATGTTCGTAACCTTTGCCAGTACTTTAAAAGTGGTGTAGGCAGAAACAGAATCGTTGTTAAAGCTGTTGACGACGTTTCCTTTAAAATTCCTCGCGGTAAAACATTCGGTCTTGTAGGCGAATCCGGTTGCGGTAAAACAACAACAGGCCGTACAATTATCCGTCTGTACAAAGCAACAAGTGGTGAAGTTATCTTTGAAGGCAAAGATATCGCAGGTAAACTTAACGCTGACGAAAAGAGAGAAGTTACACGTAGCATCCAGATGATCTTCCAGGATCCTATTTCTTCTCTTAACCCACGTATGACTATTCAGGAAATTATCGGTGAAGGTCTTATCATCAATAAAGTTTGTAAAACTGACGAAGAAGTTCGCGAAGTTTGCCTTAAGATGATCAGAACAGTTGGTCTTGCTGATGACCATCTCACACGTTATCCACACGAATTCTCCGGTGGTCAGAGACAGCGTATCGGTATTGCACGTACTCTTGCAACTAACCCTAAACTCATCATCGCTGACGAACCAATCTCTGCATTGGACGTTTCCATTCAGGCTCAGGTTCTTAACCTTCTGAATGACCTTAAAAAGGAAATGGGCCTTACAATTCTCTTTATTGCTCATGACCTTTCCGTTGTAAAATACTTCTCCGATTATATCGGTGTTATGTACATGGGTCACCTTGTTGAACAGGGTACTCCTGAAGAAATTTACGGCAACCCAATCCATCCATATACAAAGGCTCTGCTTTCAGCTATTCCTGAACCAGACCCATACTTTGAAAAATGGAGAGACTTTGTTGTTTACGATCCTTCAGTTCATGATTACAGTGTAAACAAACCTTCTATGCATCACATCGAAGGTACACATTCTGTTTACCTTTCTGAACCAGAACTTGAAATTTATGTAGGCAAAAAAGCTGAATAATTAACTGTCATATTACCCTTCGTGAAATATTCCGTATGGCTTATTTCACGCGGGGTAATTGATTATGTAAATAAAATTAAAAATTTAATATAAAATTGTTTATTTACAGGAGGAAGCTTATCATGAAAAATCCGGAATTGGTATTGAAATACCGTGAACTCGACCGTGACCTTGCTGAATTTGACGGCAGCATCAGCGGCTACCGCAGCAAAGGTAAAAAGAGATTTATTCCTACTGATGCAAACGTTGCTGAAGCATGGGAAGAATGGAAACAGCTTAAAGCAAGAGTAGAAGCTCTTGAAGAACCTGATGCTGTATTTACATTGGTAAAATCTCATTTCTGCGACTTCATTGATTCCCTTGAATTTGCACTTCAGGATGTTGCAAAACATCCGGAAGGACGTTTTATGGGTTATCTCTGGGGATTTGAAGATATTTCCCGAAAAGGTCGCGGCACAGAACAGGAAAAATGTGATAAAGCTATCAGATTTTTTGAAGCTTACGGTGAAAACCGTGACGATTATGTGGCACTTATCAAAGAAAAATATGACGAAAACAAAAAAGCAGCTGTTGCAAACAGTTTCCGCCGTGTAGCTTTGAGTGTTACAAAAGACAGCGAAAGAATTGACTTTTTCTTCCCAAAATTTACTGCAGAACAGGTTGCTGCAGTAAAAACAGCAATGGAAAACTACGCTGCACAGCTTAATGCAATGGCAGACGAAATCTCCACATCAGAAGTTGTTCCGGCAGCTAAACTGCAGGAAGATGACTGGAGCAAAACATGCAAAATGGACGAAGAAGAATACCGTACATTGCTTAAAAAGAAACTCGGTGTTAACCTTGACGAACTCCTTGCATGGCATAAATCTGAAATTGAAAAAACACGTGCAGAAATTTTTGAAATTGCATCTAAGCTTGATATTCCTGAAAAACCAACAAATATGAAGGAAATCAACGAAATCCTTTACAAATACGAAGGCCCTTGTGATTCACCTGAAGAAATGTTCCGTCGCTGTAACGAATATCTCAAGAGAACAAGAGCGCTTGCACACGAATTTGTAAATCTTCCTGATGATGAAATCTGCAAATGTGTGCCTATTTCTGAAGGCTGCAAAGACTCATACCCTTGGGGTGGTTACGAAGGCGGTGACTTCTCTGTTCGTCCTTTCCAGGGACAGATGTTCCTCAACCAGTACAACTACCAGAATGTTACAGATGGCTGGATTAAACTTAACTCCCTCCACGAAGCATATCCTGGTCACCATGTACAGTATGTAAAAACAGCTATCAGTGAAACACCTGAAACTGTAAAAATCGGTGCAAAATATATCCCGATCCTTGAAGGCACATGTCTCAGAACAGAACGTGCATTTGAATGGATTTTCGGCGAAGACCCATTCTTCCCATTGTTTGTTGCTTACCGTCGTCACCATGGTGCAGTCCGTATCCTTGTTGACCTCAGCCTTTACTACTATGGTGCAACAATTGAAGATGTTGTAAACATCTATGAAGAAGAACTTGGCTTTGAAAGAGGCACAGCCCGTGCACAGGTTCAGGCTCATCAGAATATGACAGGTTATTTCAACTGCTACTACTATGGCATGAAGAAACTTACTCAGTGGGAAAAAGAATACGGTTTCAATAAAAAAGATTATACTGAACTTCTTTTCTCAGCAGGTTATCTCAGCATGGACAGCTTTGAACAGCTTGTTAAACTTTCACCGGAAGACCGTGAAAGATATCTCCATGACTTCTGCAGTCTTTTGAAAGAAGATTTTAAATACGAAGCATAATGAAATACTGGTACAGCATATTGTAACTATAAAAAATACAAGTTTTTATATTTATACAGATGCTGTATAACCTTAACAACAGTTTATTTTGCTGTTACAATCCGTTTACGTAATATAACCACCGACAGTTTTGTCGGTGGTTATTGAGCATAAAACAGAATTATAGATATATTTTATGTTATTTTATAAAGATTTGTTTTGATTGCTGCAACTGCAGCATACGGAGGTTTTTTATGTTTAAATTTAAATCTACAATTGATGACCTCAATGGTGGTTTTGCCATTGATTACAGTCAGGCAGGGGATGCACACAAAAGCCTGAAAGCAGCTTTTGTATGCGTTGACTTTCCTAATAAAAAAGCAGAAGATTCAAAATATCCGGATACAAAATTTTTCTATGACCTGCTTGCCACAGATGGTCTGAGAGTGTTTGACACAATCTCCTACGGTAAGCTGGACCTTAAAATCGACCTTATAGACGGTTGGTTTACAATGCCTAAGAACGATGATGTTTACGAAATGAATAAAGGCATTACAGGCCCTCGTCAGCGTGCATACCTTAAAGATGCTATGGACATTACCTGTGATGTGGTTGACTATTCACAGTATGATATTCTTTATGTCTGCCCGGTACACGATGCAGAAGTGCCATATTCACCTACAATGGTGGACGCATCCCGTCCAATCTCCTGCAAGTCTGGCGAAATCGGCCTTGCAGTTACTTTCGGCCGTGATATGTATAAACGCAAAGGCTTACTGCTTGCACACGAAACAGGCCATATTATGGGACTTCCTGACCTTTATACATACGGTGTTACAGAAGGTGCGCGAGATGCTTTTGGTCACTGCGGCACATGGGACCTTATGGGATGGATTGAAGGCATTGCACCGGACTATATTGCCTACAGCAAATGGCGTCTTGGATGGCTTGATGATGACCAGTTTGCGGTTGCAGAACAAAGCGGCGAATATCAGCTGACTCCTGTGGAAACAGCTGAAGGCCTTAAAGGTGTTGTTATTCCACTTGATGATTATCACGGATATATCGTTGAATACCGCCAGCCTCTTGGATTGGATGTAAATCTGACCGAAGAAGCTATACTTGTATACCGCGTTGATGGTACAATCCGCAGCGGTAAAGGCTGTATCTCACTTATACCTCCACAGGAAGAACTGTATCTGCAGATTGACCGTGACAAGCTTGACGGCATCTGCCGTGCAGGTGAAACTGTAAGTCGTGACGGCATTTCCGTTACAAGTCTCGGCGGAGGCAAAATTAAAGTTACAAGATAATAATGTTATAATACTTTCGGAAGAAAGGGGTAATTTTATATGAAAACATTTAGAGAATTTGAATATATCAGACCTGATTTTGAAAAAGAAAAAGAAGCTATCAAAAAATATGCAGCTGATATAGCAAATGCAAAAAGTTATGAAGAACTGCGCAAGGTTTTTCTTGACAGGGAAGAAGAAAGCAAAAAATTCAGTGTTATGAGCGATGTTGCATACATCCGCAACTCAATCGACACAAACGATAAATTCTATGCAGATGAAATGAGTGCTTATTATTCAGTAGACGGCACATTTGCTGTGCTGGGTCTTGAAGCAAGCAAAGCTTTGCTTGCTTCTCCGTTCCGTAAGGAATTTGAAGAAGAATTCGGCACACTCATTACAAAACGCATGGAAATGTCCCTTAAACTTGCAAGCCCTGAAGTTGTTGAAGATATGGCTAAAGATGCAGAACTCTGCCAGGAATTCAGCCGCGTTTCCGCAGGCTGCAAAGTTGAATTCAACGGTGAAGTATGCAACCTTTCAGGTCTGCTCAAATATATGGGCGACAAAGACCGCTCCGTAAGAAAAGCAGCATTTGATGAATGGGCAAAATTCTATGAAAGCATTGCAGATGAGCTTGACAGAATTTATGATGAAATGGTTGCTGTAAGAAGCAAAATGGCAAAAAAACTTGGCTTTGACAGCTATATTGACTTTATCTATGCAAGAATGAGCCGTTTTGACTATGGTCCTGCAGATGTTGCTGTTTACCGCGAACAGGTTCGCAAACATGTTGTACCTCTTGTTGAACGCTCTTTCAAAGCACAGGCAAAACGTATCGGCCTTGAACAGCTTAACTGGTATGACGAAAAACTCACAGACCCTGACGGAAATGCAGTGCCAATCGGCGACAGAGACCAGATGGTTCAGTGGGCTAAAGAAATGTACAGCGAACTTTCTGCTGAAACAGGCGAATTCTTCGACTTTATGACAGAACACGAACTGTACGACCTTGATGCAAGAATGGGCAAAATGCTTGGTGGTTACTGCGCATTCCTTCCAACAGAAAAAGCACCATTTATCTTTGCAAACTTTAATGGTACAGCTGATGACGTTGATGTTCTCACACACGAAGCAGGTCATGCGTTCCAGGCTTACACATCCAGCAGATGTCACAAAATTTCTTCTACAGTATGGGGTACAGCAGAACAGGGTGAAATTCCATCAATGTCAATGGAACTGTTCACATACCCTTGGATGGAAAAATTCTTTGGTGACAAAGCTGACCGTTATCGCATCAGACATATTGAATATGCACTTTCTGCAGTGCCATATATGATCTGTGTTGACGAACTTCAGCACCGTCAGTACGAAGAAAATCTCGACGCAGCAGGCCGTCGCCGTGTATGGAAAGAACTTGAAGAAAAATACATGCCATGGCGCCATTATGCTGACAACGAATTCCTCAACAACGGCGGCTTCTGGATGCAGAAACCACATATCTTTATCAATCCGTTCTACTATGTAGACTATGCAATTGCACAGATGAGTGCTTTTGAATTCTATCAGAAGATGGAAGAAAACCGTGAACAGGCATGGGCAGATTATTATAAACTCTGTCAGTCCGGCGGCAGCCGCAGCTACTTTGATACTTTGGAACATGTTGGCCTTTCCAACCCTCTTAAAGAAGGCACACTGGAAAAAATCATGGCTTTCATCGGTACAAAAATTTCACAGTAATAATCTGAACAATTATTAACCTATTAACGGAGGCATATGACAGATATGCTTAAACAAAAACGAATGGGTGGAGCCAAGCAAAAAGGAGCAATCCTTATGACTGAAGGCCCCATTGGCAAAAAGATTATACTTTTTGCAATTCCTCTCTTTTGGGGAAATCTGTTTCAGCAGCTGTACAATACAGCCGACTCTCTGATCGTTGGTAACTTTCTCGGCAGTGATGCACTTGCTGCGGTAAGTTCCTCCAGCAACCTTATATTTCTCATGGTAGGCTTTTTCAATGGCGTATTTATGGGGTCGGGCGTTGTTGTTGCCCGAAATTACGGTGCAAAACGTTACGAAAAGCTGAGCAAAGCAGTTCATACTGCTTTTGCCCTGGCTTTGGTTGCAGGTGTCCTGCTTACAGTTATAGGCATGGTGCTTTCTCCTGTGTTGCTCAGACTTATGGGTACACCGGAAGATGTAATGCCAAACTCGGTGGCATACTTTAAAACCTACTTTTTAGGTTCAGTTGGTTTTGTGCTTTACAACTGTATGGTAGGCATTCTGCAGTCGGTAGGGGACAGCAGACATCCGCTGGTCTACCTTATTGTTTCGTCCATCGTAAATGTTGTACTGGACCTTTTGTTTATCGGAGTGTTCCATATGGGTGTTGAAGGTGCGGCTTATGCCACAGTTATTGCACAGTTTTTAAGTGCAATTTTGTGCTTGCTTCACCTTACAAGGGTTGATGCCGAATATAAAATTACATTGTCAAAAGTAGGGTTCGATATGGAAACACTTGGGTGGATTCTCAAGTACGGTCTGCCTTCGGGTATACAGAACTCCATTATCTCCCTGGCGAATGTTGTTGTTCAGTCCAACATCAATGCATTTGGTAAAATGGCAATGGCGGGCAGCGGTTCATACTCCAAAATCGAAGGTTTTGGTTTTCTGCCTATCAACTGTTTTACAATGTCACTTACAACTTTTATCAGCCAGAATCTTGGTGCAAAGGAATACGACCGAGCACAGAAAGGTGCAAAATTCGGCATTATGTGCAGTGCGGGGCTTGCAGAAATGCTTGGTATTCTGATATTCATCTTTGCACCAATGCTTATCGCTATGTTTGACAACAACCCTGAAGTTATTGCATATGGCGTAACCCACGCAAGAACAGTTTCGCTGTTCTACTGTCTGCTGGCATTCAGCCATTGCTGTGCTGCAATTCTGCGTGGTGCAGGTCGTGCTGTAATACCAATGTATATCATGCTTGGCGTATGGTGTGTGCTCAGAATTACATATATTACTATTATTGTAAGAATTATTCCGGCTATCGGTGCAATTTTCTGGGCATATCCTCTCACATGGGGCATCAGTTCAATACTGTTCCTGATATACCTGCTTAAATCAGACTGGCTGTACAGCTTTACGTAAAACGCAGAAAAAATAAATTTATACAAAGAAATATTCCCACAGAATTATCTGTTTAATATACAGAATATTCTGTGGGAAATTTTTGTTTGTTTTGTAATTATAGTGATGAAAACTATTCGATAACGTCAACTATTTCGCCGATAAAAATTGTGTGCGGAGCTTCGTCAATATAATATGTATCAATTTCTTTCTGTGGCATAACGGAAGTATCCATATCATGACGATAAATTTTTTTGCACAAAAGTGTAAGCTTTGCCTGTTTAAAGGTTATGCTTTCACCGCAAGGTACAGCCTCAAAACCAACTTCAGCCACTTTGTCACCGTCACGGCCGGATTTTGAACCCAATACACCCAAAGCTTTTTTGTATTCTTCATCAAAAAAGCTTACTGTAAAATAGTCGCTGTTTTCAATAAACTGATGTGTGTATCTGCAGGGCTTAACATAAACTGTTGCAACAGGCTTGCTCCATAATGTGCCAAGACCACCCCAGGCAATTGTCATTGTGTTGTAGCTGTCCATATTACCTGCAGTCACAAGCGCCCATTCCCTTGCAAAAACCGAAAAAGATCTGTCGATAAATTCTTTCATAACTTTGCTCCTTATATGTAAATTTTATTTTATACAATCTATAAAACAATAATAACATTTATGTATCTTAAAAGCAATTTGAAAAATAAAATTGTACATATCTGCATTTATATTGATTAACAGCGGCGTTAAAAATTCACTGAAAATTGGTACCGACAGTAAATTATGGTATAGTAAAATAAAAAAATTTAAACTTTGTGGGGATATGGTGTGTGTAAATTCTCACATCTGTTTGGTATAATACAGTTAGATAAATTTGAATTTGGCGAATAGTTGGGAAAATTGAATTTTCACAAATTACTAATATTTATGTGATAAATTTAAAATAGAAAAGTGCATTGATGTTAAATAGTAGAAAAGTTTAAGTATCTATGGTATGCTTTATATGTAGAGGTTTGTAAAGC
>SVMW01000030.1 GCA_015067215.1 Oscillospiraceae bacterium
AAAGGTGCCCTCGGGCGAGATCCAATCCCACGTGATCCTCGGTCTGAACCCCGGTCTGATCAACGCTTCGGGATATTCCTGGACGGCCGATTACGTAACCGTTACGGGCGATCTGTGTGCCGACCTACTCAGCAACATCGCATCCGAACAGCGCGCAAAGGTAGTTTACGAATACCTTTACCGCCAGATCGACGACAAAAAGGTGCGCGAGACCATTGATTTTCTCTTAAACCGTGAGGAAGCGCACAACCAGATGTTCCGCGACGCCTTTAACAAGGTGCAAAACTCCGGTTCCAACCGTGATTTCGGCACCACCAAAGCCGCAAAGATGTATTTCTCCATGTCGGATCCCGGTCCCAACGCATTTGCCACGGGTGATACAAAGCCTGTATCTTTTGAGTAAAAGTGAAAAGCCGCTGAGGAGTTTGTTCCTCAGCGGCAATTTTATCTTTTTCTCTATCACGACAGTTCGATATGTTGGAATTTACAGAGCCAAGTTATACAGGTGTTCCAACTTCGATTAGATTTCCGTCAAAATCATAGAATCTTACCACCTTTTGTCCCCAACTGTGTGTCATCAGGTGATTGACATATTCGATTTCAGGGTAAAGTGTTTCAAGACGCTCTACAAATTGTTCTATGTTGGGCTCTTCAAAATACAACTCAGATTGATTACTGTTTGGAATTATACTTCTTTTTGTGAATTGTTCCCAGTATCTCAACTCCTGTAAGTATACATTATTCGTCAATTCCATATTCCCATCGTTGTCTTGAAGCAGTTGAAATCCAAACATGTCCCTATAGAACTTTAACGCACGGTTACAATCTTTAACAACAATAAGCGTTCCTCTGTATTTCATATACGTTCTCCCCGCAAAATTCAAATTTATCTAATTAATTATCACAGATTTTCCTGCAGAATTCTTGTTTTTCTATATTCCGACGGCGTAATTTTCAGATAATTCTGAAATGCTCTGTTAAAACTGCGTATGCTGTTGAAGCCGCAGTCAAAAGCGATATCTGTCAGGTTTTTACCGCTGTGGTTTATAGCGTTCAATGCTCTTTCAAGACGGAAAAGAATAAGATAATCGCTGAAATTCTGCCCGGCAGTTTCCTTGAAAAAGTGGGAAAAATAATAGGTGGAATATCCTGTGTGGCGGGCAATATCTTCAAGGGAAATGTGCCCTGCATAGTTCTGTGTTACATAGCTGTCCACTTTATAAAGCAGTTCAAGTTGTTTGGACTGCTTTTTGTTTTCCTCACTGCTCACCGAAGCAAAAGGAATATTGCGAAGAAAAAGCAATATTATGTTGGACAAATCGCAGTTTATTGCCAGTTCAAAACCGCAATTTCTGTCGGTAAATTCCTTTGCCACATTTTCCATAAGCTGACGGGCGTTGCTGTAAAAACTGTGGTCTGGTGTGACAACGTGTTCCAGAAAACGCAGATGGGAAAAATCTGCACCTTCAACTTTGGTTACGGGATAAAATTTGATAATATAGCAGCGGTTGACACCCTCGGAGGTGTAACTGTGTACCTCTCCCGGCATAATAACTGCAATTTCACCCTTGTTTATGGCATAACTGCGGCTGTTTGTATGCAGTGACACCGTACCATTCAGCACATAAATCAGCTCAATTTCGTTGTGAAAATGGCTGAAATAATTCAGATTTGTCATCTGCAGGTCAATATAAGGCTTCTGCTCACTTGCCTTATGTATATTTTCGTAAAAAAAGTTATCTGCCATATTTTTCCGCCTCTTATCTCTTTACTTATATATTAAAATATATTTATTAAAAAAGCAATATCTGTCCATATATAAACAACAAAGGAATATCAAAAAATCCGGCTGTGGGTTATGATAAAATCAATAAGTATAATTACAACAAAGGAAAGGTGATATTATGGAATTTTTTAAAGATATACCTGTTATAAAATACGAAGGTGCATGCAGCACAAACCCTCTCAGCTTTAAACACTACGATGCCGAAAAAGAAATCGGCGGCAAAAAAATGAAAGACCATCTTAAATTTGCACTTAGCTACTGGCACACAATGTGCGGTGATGGCAAAGATATGTTTGGCGTAGGCACAATGGACAAATCCTTTGGCGGTGCAGATGAAATGGAAGTTTATAAAAACAAGGTTTATGCCGCTTTTGAAATTATGGACAAGCTGGGCATTGAATATTTCTGCTTCCACGACAGAGATATTGCACCTGAAGGCAAAACTTTAGGCGAATGCAATGCAAACCTTGATGTGATTGTGCCAATTATAAAGGAATGTATGGCTAAGTATAACAAAAAACTGCTGTGGGGCACAGCAAACTGTTTTAACCATCCAAGATATGTTCACGGTGCAAGCACAAGCTGCAATGCAGATGTTTTTGCATATGCTGCAGGCCAGATAAAAAAAGCAATTGACATCACAATTGAGCTTGGCGGCACAGGCTATGTTTTCTGGGGCGGCCGCGAAGGCTACGAAACATTGCTCAATACCGACATGGCACTTGAACAGGACAATATGGCAAGACTTATGCATATGGCGGTTGATTACGGCCGCAGTAAAGGCTTTACAGGTGATTTTTACGTTGAGCCAAAACCAAAGGAACCAACAAAGCATCAGTACGACTTTGACGCTGCAACAGTAATCGGTTTCCTTAAAAAATATGGCCTCGACAAAGATTTTAAACTCAATATCGAAGCAAACCACGCCACACTTGCAGGCCACACCTTCCAGCACGAGCTTTGTGTTGCACGCATTAATGGTGCATTTGGCTCTATCGATGCAAACCAGGGCGATATGCTGCTGGGCTGGGATACCGACCAGTTCCCTACAAATGTTTACGAAACAGCACTCTGCATGCTGGAGGTTATCAAGGCAGGCGGATTTACAAACGGCGGTCTGAACTTTGACGCAAAGGCAAGACGTGCCTCCCAGACAGGTGAAGATATCTTCCATTCATACATTGCAGGTATGGATGCCTTTGCACTTGGTCTTAAAATTGCATACAAAATTATCGAAGACGGCACAGTGGATAAATTTGTTGCCGACAGATATTCAAGCTACAAAACAGGCATCGGTGCTGAAATTGTAAACGGAACAGCAACACTTGAAAGCCTTGCGGAATACGCGCTCAAAATGGGTGATGTGGATGTTAAATCTTCCGGCAGACAGGAATATCTGGAAAATGTTATCAACTCCATTATGTTCAGAGGACTTTAATTTATGAATTACTATCTGGGTATAGATATCGGCACACTCGGTACAAAGGTGCTTATGGTTGACGCCATAGGCACCGTTGTGGCCGAACACACAGCCGAATACGATTTGTCACAGCCGCAAAACGGCTGGGCAGAACAGGACCCTCAGCTGTGGTGGGATGCCACCGTTGAGGGTGTAAAAGCGGTTTTGTCAAAGGTTAAAGCAGATAAAGTAAAAGGTATCGGCTTTTCAGGTCAGATGCACGGGCTTGTAATGCTGGATGAAAACGGGGAGGTTATCCGCCCTGCAATTCTGTGGTGTGACACAAGAACGGGCAAAGAGTGCGAACAGATAACACAGCTTGTGGGCAAGGAAAGATTAATCCAAATCACAGCAAACCCTGCACTCAGCGGCTTTACCGCATCAAAAATAATGTGGGTCAAAAACAACGAGCCCCATAACTATGCAAAATGCCGCAAAATTCTGCTGCCAAAAGATTATATCCGCTACAAACTGTGCGATGTTTTTGCTACCGAAGTTTCCGATGCCAGCGGCATGCAGCTGCTTGATATTGCAAACCGCTGCTGGTCTGACGAAGTGCTGGAAAAACTCAGTATCGACAAAAATCTTCTTGCACCTGTTTACGAAAGTGTGGAGGTTACAGGCCATATTACCGAAACTGCCGCACAGCTGACAGGTCTCTGCAAAGGCACACCTGTTGTGGGCGGCGGCGGTGACAATGCCGCAGCGGCAGTTGGCACAGGTGTTGTGAGTGACGGCAAAGCATTCACCACAATCGGCACAAGCGGGGTGGTTTTTGCACATACCTCAAAAATGGAAATCGACAAAGGCGGCCGCGTGCACACCTTCTGCTGTGCTGTGCCGGGCCAGTGGCACGTTATGGGCGTTACCCAGGCGGCGGGTTTATCACTTAAATGGTACCGCGACAATTTCTGCAGTGAAGAAATTGCCAAGGCTGAAAAACTTGGCGTTGATCCGTATGTACTTATGGATAAAGAGGCGGAAAGCGTTGATATAGGTTGTGATAAGCTGATTTATCTGCCTTATCTGAATGGGGAAAGAACCCCCCATCTTGACAACAACGCCCGCGGTGTTTTTGCAGGCCTTGCAGTTATGCACGGCAAAAAGCAAATGATACGCGCTGTTATGGAGGGGGTTACATACTCACTGCGTGACTGCATTGAAGTGCTTAAAGAAATGAACGTGCCGCTTTCTGATATGGCAGCCTGCGGCGGCGGCAGTAAATCTCCGTTGTGGCGTCAGATGCTGGCAGACGTGTTTGGCCTCAAGGTTAAAACACTTACCTCTAATCAGGGGGCAGCGTTAGGCGCGGCAATTCTGGCAATGGTAGGCACAGGGGAATATAAAACTGTGGAAGCTGCCTGTGATGTGATTATCAAAGAAAAAGATGTCCATCAGCCACAGCATAACAACACAGAAAAATACAACAAAGTTTACAGGGTGTTCACACAGCTTTATCCTGCACTTAAAGACAGTTTTAAAGTACTGGCAGATTTGTAAACGGAAAAGGAGCAATTATGTTTCTTGATATAAAAAATGCAATAGGTTTCAACCGCGAAGGACAGTTTGTTAAAATTGAACCATGGGGTAAAAATGCATTCAGGGTGCGTGCTGCAATGCACGGCAATCTGCCTGATGAAAACTGGGCACTTATTGAAGCAGAAAAATGTGATTTTACAGTTGAAAAAGACGAAGACTGCCACAAGATAACCAACGGCAAAATCAAAGCGGTTATTAACAAATACGGCAAAATTACATTTTACAATCAGAACGGAAAACAGCTGCTTAAAGAGCACTGGCTGGACGACACCGCACTGCTTATCGATGCAAGGGAGTTTAAACCTATTGTGGGCGGTGACTACACATTAACTGCACGTTTTGAATCGATAAAAGACGAAAAAATCTATGGTATGGGGCAGTATCAGCAGGCAATTATGGACCTCAAAGGCTGTGAACTTGAACTCGCACACCGCAACAGTCAGGCATCAGTTCCGTTTTATGTGTCCAGCCATGGTTATGGCTTTTTGTGGAACAACCCTGCCCACGGCAGAGCAACCTTTGCAAAAAACGTAACATTGTGGACAGCAGACAGCACAAAATTCCTTGATTACTGGATTTGTGCAGGGGATACACCAAAAGAGATAGAACGGCAGTACGCCACAGCAACTGGCAAAACACCAATGATGCCGCAGAATGCAATGGGTTTCTGGCAGTGTAAACTGCGTTACCGCACACAGGAAGAACTGCTGGAAGTTGCGCGGGAATATAAAAAACGTGGTCTGCCGCTGGATGTTATTGTAGTGGACTTTTTCCACTGGCCATTCCTTGGGGACTTCCGCTTCAATGAAAAATTCTGGCCTGACCCTGATGCAATGATAAAGGAAATCAACGATATGGGCACTCAGGTGGCAGTTTCCATCTGGCCGTTTATTGAAGATAAAAGCGAAAACTACCGCGAAATGCGGGAAAACGGATATCTTGTTACAAGTGAACGCGGTTTGCCATTCTCCCATACATACATCGGCAACAGCATTCCTTTTGATGCCACAAATGCCGATGCCCGCAGATATGTGTGGGAAAAGGCAAAGAAAAACTACTACGACAAAGGTGTAAGAATTTTCTGGCTTGACGAAGCAGAACCGGAATTTGAAGTATACGATTTTGAAAACTACCGTTATTCCATCGGTCCTGTTGTGCAGAGCGGAAACATCTATCCAAGCAGATATGCTCAGGGTTTTTACGAAGGCAGAAAAGCTGAAGGTGAAACCGAAATTTTAAATCTTATACGCTGTGCATGGGCTGGCAGCCAGAAATACGGCACACTTGTGTGGTCGGGCGATGTACGCTCAAGTTTTGACAGCTTTAAACAGCAGATATGTGCAGGGCTTAACATGGCAATGAGCGGTATTCCATGGTGGACAACCGACATAGGCGGGTTCTTTGGCGGCAATGTGAACGATCCTGAATTTAAAGAACTGCTTGTGCGTTGGTTTGAGTACGGCACATTCTGCCCTGTAATGCGACTGCATGGGGACAGACAGCCGAAATTCCCGGGAACCGGTCTGGTAGGCGGCGAAAAATGCGGTTCCGGCTCACCTAACGAAGTATGGAGTTATGGTGAAGAAGTTTATAAAATTCTTAAGCCATATCTGTTTATCCGCGAAGCTATGAAACCTTACATCACACAGATAATGCAAACAGCCCACACTGATGGCGACCCTGTTATCCGTCCGCTGTTCTATGAATTTTCTGACGACAAAGCGGCATGGAATGTGGAAGACAGCTTTATGTTCGGTGACAAAATTCTTGTATGTCCGATCAGTGACTACAAACAGAGAGAAAAAACAGTCTATCTGCCTTGCGGTGCAGTGTGGACAGACGTGTGGAGCGGTGAAAAATATGAAGGCGGACAGTATGTAACTGTCGATGCACCGCTGGAAAAACTGCCGCTCTTTGCAAGAGATGACTTTGATGCATCATTTATCACAAAAGCATTTAACGATAATTTTTAAAATTTATCAGAAATCAGCTGATAATTTCTGATTGCGTCTCCTATATAAAAAGAACAGACCTCCTGAAAGGTCTGTTCTTTTTGTTTATGAGATATGATTTTAAATTGTTTTTGGATACAACTGTATAAATAAAAGAGCATCTCAAACAGGCAGACAAAGTTGTTTTTGCTCAAGTATTTTAAAGTAAAAACAAATTTATCAGTGTCTTGTATCATCGCTGAAACATTCACAGAAACGGCCGGAAAATGACGCTTCTTCCTTTGAGGGGTAAAGGTGACTTATATCACCCATAGCAAAGCAGCGGAATGCGGCAACGCCTTTGGCGCGTTCTTCGCTGAACACAGTTGTCACTGAACTTGGCGGGAAAAATCCATTGTTCAGTATACTCATTGGAGATGTGTTCATCAGATGTGACAGCAGTACACCGCCCAGGCCAAAATGACAGAAAAACGCAATAGTGTCATGGTTGGAACCGGTCACTTTATATTTCAGTCCGTCACGCAGATAACCATGCTTTGCCAGCACCTTGTCAAACTCATCGCACACAGTTTTGTACGCTGCAGGCACATCAGAGTTTTTGATAAAATCAACATTCAGCCAGTCGGTCGGGGAATAAAGCAGCGGGTTTTCATCCATAAACTGCGGCATAAGGTCCCAGCAGATTGCTTCGTCTTCAAGGTAAGGCAGTTTTACTTTAGGATAGGTGAATTCTCTCAGCCAGTCGTGATATTCGCAAGAAAGCCCCAGCTTTTCAAGGGTTGGCTTTGCGGTCAGTTTTGCTCTGCCCATTGTGGAGCAGTATGCTGCTTTTATATTTTCGTCCCGCAACAGTCGTTCACTTAAAAGTTCAGCTTCCTTTTGCCCTTTGGGAGTTAAACCGTCAACGGAATAGTCAGGGTCGCCGTGACGGATAATAAGTATTTTCATATATCTTTCCTTTTACAAGTTTATGGCACTCTCTGCCGAAAGTGCCATAAACTGTTTTGCTTTAATGATGATTGCTGCAAACAGGTTTATCAGTCAAACTGATAAAGACTGCCGAAGCGGTGGGTAAGCTCGAATTTTTCATCTTCTGTCATATCAAGATAAAGCTTGAAGTTTTCCATAGAAACACCGCCAACAGAGAACAGCAGCTGTGTATAGGATTTTTTGTCATATCCGTACAGTTTTTCCCATTCGCACAATTTTTTCATACCGTAATAGTAGCTTGTGAAATAGCCGATATCATTGATATGAGCCTGCACCTGCAGGCGTGCTGTGTTGCGGTCAAAGCCAAGTTCTTCAACATAAAGGTCAACAGCTTCACCTATTGTTTTGCCAAAGTAACGCAGCCACAGGTCAACTTTGATACGCACGGATGTGTGATGACGGCGGTAAGCCACAAACAGCGGATAGAACGGGTCTTCTGCATAAACAAACTCAAATGCTCTTTCGGTACGCAGGCAGGTGCCTTCGTGGAGAGGAACATTTTTGCTGCCGATTTTCATTGTTTCAGGGATTGGGTCTGTTATGCTGCGTACATGCTGCACATGGTGGCCAGGGTAAGCTTCGTGCAGGCAGTTGATTTTTATCCAGCCGTTTGTGATGGCGGGCACATTGTAGTTGTTAAGGAACATTCTGCCGCGGATTGGGTTTTTAAAACGGTAACCGCCTTCGTAGCCGCCCCAAGGGTAACTTACTTTAAGCTGCAGCGGAACTGTGGAAACAACACACTGTTCGTCTTCAGGCAGCCATACATATTCGTGTGCAATTGCACGGGTACGTTTGATATAGCTGTTTGCCAAAGCATACATTTCATCTGCTGTGTCAGCAGGACCTGCATATTTAAGCAGAATATTGTTTATATCTGCCATTGTCTGCGGATTTTTTTCAGGAATATCAAGGCTTCTTGCAATATCAAAGCATTCCTTGCGGGTTTTATCGGTTTCTGCCTGATACCAGCTGATAATTTCATCAAAGTTTACACCAATGTTGACCATAAGAGCCTTTTTGTAGGTTTCAAGGTCAAGCTTAACGGTTGCGTCATCAGGAAGCATGGTGTATTCGCTTGTTCTGCCGCCTGCAAGCTGTTCCTGCTTTTCTTTGAGAAATTCGGCAGTTTCGCTTACGGTATCAAGCAAAACTTTAAGTTTTTCTTCACCGAGGAAGCTGTAGAACTCCTCAAATTCAGGCCCGTTAACTTCAAGGTTGTTGCGGAATGAGCCCAGAGCATCAGCCATGCTGAGTTTTGCATCATCAGTTGTGCATTTTGCTTCAACATGGGCAATAATTTCCTTCATACAGCTAAAACGGCCTAAAAGCAGGTCATATGCAGCGGTGAAATCTTCAGCATCAAGGATAAGCGGTGTAACTGTCCAGCCAAGGTGATAGATATAACCCTGAGGGTTGGACACCATACTTTCATATTCCATTGAAAGGCTGTAGTAAAAGTCATTGAAATGATTTTTCAGAAATTCAAAAACTTTTGTAGGTGTTTCAAGGCGGTCAATGCGTGCTTTTAAGCTTGTCAGCTGTTCCTTTACGATTGCGAGGTTTGAGTCGGACGGTATAAACAGTGTGTGTTTGTTTTCCCTTGTGCTGTAAAGCTGGCTGTGCAGTTTTGCAAGGTCAAAGTCCAGCTGACGGTATATTTTTACAAGATTTGCGTTTTCCATAAAACAGTTTCTCCTTGTGGTTTATGCAAACTGATAGAGGCTGCCAAAACGGTGGGTGAGTTCAAATTTTTCATCTTCTGTCATATCAAGATAAAGTTTGAAGTTTTCCATAGAAACACCGCCAACAGAGAACAGCAGCTGTGTATATGTCTTTTTGTCGTAGCCATAAAGTTTTTCCCAGTCACACAGCTTTTTCATGCCATAGTAGTAGCTTGTGAAATAGCCTATGTCGTTGATATGGCTCTGTACCTGACCGCGTGCAGTTGCTCTGTCAAAGCCGAGTTCTTCAACATAAAGATCAACACATTCACCGATTGTTTTGCCAAAGTAGCGCAGCCACAGGTCAACTTTGATACGCACGGATGTGTGGTGACGGCGGTATGCAACAAACAATGGATAGAACGGGTCTTCTGCATAAACAAATTCAAAAGCTCTTTCTGTTCTCAGGCAGGTGCCTTCGTGAAGCGGAACAGCCTTGCAGCCGATTTTCATTGTTTCAGGGATCGGGTCTGTAATGCTGCGTACATGCTGCACATGGTGGCCCGGATATGCTTCATGCAGGCAGTTGATTTTTATCCAGCCGTTTGTAACGGCTTTAAAGTTGAAGTTGTTCAGGAACATCTGACCTACGATTGGGTTTTTGTAGCGGTAACCGCCGCCGTAGCCGCCCCAAGGATAGCTTACCTTAAGCTGTACAGGCACCTTTTTAACAAGGCACTGTTCGTCTTCAGGCAGCCATACATATTCGTGTGCAGCGGCACGTGTGCGTTTGATGTAGCTGTTTGCAAGAGCGTACATTTCGTCAGGAGTGTCAGCAGGGCCTGCATATTTAAGCAGAATATTGTTTACATCTGCCATTGTCTGCGGGTTGTTTTCAGGAATATCAAGGCTTCTTGCAATGTCAAAGCATTCTTTTCTTGTCTTGTCAGTTTCAGCCTGATACCAGCTCAAAATTTCGTCAAAGTTAACACCTATGTTCACTTTGAGAGCTTTTTTGTACTCTTCAACGTCCATTTTTACGGTTGCATCATCAGGCAAAAGGGAATATTCCACCTTTTTGCCGCCTGAAAGCTGTGCCTGTTTTTCGGCAAGATATTCTTTGGTTTCTTCAATTTTGCCAAGGAGAACATTCAGTTTTTCTTCGCCGAGAAAACCGTAAAAGTCAGTGTATTCTGTAATGTTTACATCAAGGTTGTTTCTCATGCTGCCAAGGGCATCGGCCATTGCAACCTTCTGTTCTTCAGTTTCGCAGCGGCTTTCAACACATTCAATGATTTCTTTTATGTAACCAAAACGGCTCATCAGCAGTTCGTAGCCGGCAGCAAAGTCTTCTGCTTCTCTCTGACGTGTGCCAATGCTGCGTCCAAGCACATAGATGTAGTTTCTTGGGTTGGAAACCATGTTTTCGTACTGCATTGAAAGGCTGTGGAAAAAGTCGTTGTAATGGTTTTTCAGAAATTCAAAAACCTTTGTCGGTGTTTCCAGCATATCAATGCGGGCTTTAAGGCTGTTGAGCTGTTCCTTGACAATAGCAAGGTTTGCAAGGGATGGAATAAAAATTTTAAATCTGTTTTCCCTTGTGTTGTTAAGCTGACTGTGCAGTTTTGCAAGGTCAAAGTCAAGCTGACGGTAGATTTTTACAAGATTGGTATTTTCCATAAAAAATTACCTCCTTTTGTTTTGTACAAAATATAATTATGCCCATATTATATACCCTTTCAGGTGGTATTTAAATATGAAATGCCCAAAAATATTGCACAAAAAACAGAGGTATAAATAGGCTAAAAAAACAATAAAAAGGGTTTTGTGGCATGCTTTTGGACACTGGTTTACTAAATGGAAGGCAATTATTTGTTTTGGCATTGTCTTTGATATTGCAGTTTTGCAAAGGGTTGCTATAATAATGGTATAAATATAAATATATAAGAGGGATTCTTATGGAAAAGTTTAAACTTATTGCCGAAAAATATCATGATGAAATTATAAAAACCGCACAGGAACTTATACAGATAAATTCCCAGTCCACACAGGAAGCACAGCTTGCACAGTACACAAAGGAAAAGATGAGCGCTTTGGGATATGATGAAATACTGACCGACCGCTGGGGCAATGTGTTTGGCGTAATGCACGGCACAGGCGGGGGCAGCAGTGTAACCCTCAACTGTCATCTGGACGTGGTTTATGAAAGCGACCACAGCAAATGGAAATATCCCCCTTTCAGCGGTGAAATTGCCGAGGGCAAAATCTGGGGCAGGGGCGCATCTGATACCAAAGGCACCTTTGCAATTCAGCTTTATATACCTGTAATGCTTAAAGAACTTGGCATGCTGCCAAAGGGTAACATTGTTGTAAGCGGAGTTGTGTGCGAAGAAATCGGCGGCTTTGGTGCAATGATGCAGACAAATGACGGGTTTATGCTTACCGACTATGTAATTATCGGCGAAGCCAGCGAAAACGACCTTGCCATAAGCTGCCGCGGCAGATGCTGCTGTGTGGTTACCATCAAGGGTAAAAGCTGTCATGCATCTACACCATATCTTGGCAAAAATCCGTTTGATGTTCTTGGACCGCTGCTTTGCGAAATAAAAAATATCCCTCTCGGCTATGATGAAGATATGGGATATTCAACAATTACAGCCACAAATATCAAAACATCGGAAAAAGGCACAAACATTATTCAGAACGAGCTTGTGCTGTACATAGATTACCGTCAGGTGCCTTGTGATACAATTGATGTTGCTGTTGAAAAGGTGCGTCAGGCAGTGGAAAGATGCGGCATGGATGATTTTGAAGTTACCGTTGAACCGGGACGTTCACCTGTTACTGCATATACAGGCGAAACTGAAATGGGATTTGACGGTGAAAAACCTTTCAGAGTGTCAGCAGATGAAGATTATGTGGTGTTCTGTAAAGAAGTGCTGGAACAGGCAATAGGACACGAAATTAAAACAAAAGGCTGGAAGTTTGCAACCGACACAGGCCACTATGCCGAAAAAGGCTGTAAATGCATTGGTTATTCTCCTGCTGAAGCTGCTTTATGCCATACGACAATGGACAATATCGACATTGAAATGATGAAAGAAGCTGAAGTGGGATATCTTGCACTTGCATACAGCCTTGCAAACAGAGACAAATAACTAAACAAACAAAACAAAAAGGGATATCGGACAGCCGATATCCCTTTTATTATATATACATTATATAGTATAAAGCGTTTGAGCCTGAATAAAAACATTACGCACAGCGTAATACACATCACATTTTTTCAGGAACTGTGATTGTCATAATTCTCAAACAGTTTGCAATAGCGTGTTTTGTTGCAACACAAAGTGCAAGTCTTGCTTTTGCAAGTTCTTCATTTTCGCCTTTAACTCTGCAAGCAGAGTAGAAGCGGTGGAACTGTGTAGCAAGGTTGATTGCATATTTTGGCATTTTGGATGGGTCATATGCTTTGCCTGCTGCAATGATTTCGCTTGGCATGTAGCTGAGTGTTCTGATAAGTTCAATTTCTGCAGGGTCGCAAAGGAGAGAAAGGTCTGCATTTTCAACAGTTTCAGCTGTAAGACCGTCTTCTGCAAGCTGACGGAGAATGGAACAGATGCGGGCATGTGCATACTGAACATAGTATACAGGGTTTTCACTGTTTTCCTGTACAGCAAGGTCGAGGTCGAAAATCAGGTGAGTGTTAGGTTCACGCAGGTTGAAGAAAAATCTTGCTGCATCAATTGGAATTTCATCCAGCAGGTCAACAAGCTGGATAGCTTTACCTGTACGTTTGCTCATTCTGATTTCTGTTTTCTTTGGCTTGCCGCTTTCATCGTAAATTACGTTGCCCTGTTCATCTCTTGCGTCACCAACAAGTTTAACAAGCTGCATAAGCACAACGTCAAGCTGATCAGCGTTAAGGCCAAGTGCTGTCATTGCAGTTTTCATTCTTGCAACGTGGCCGTGGTGGTCTGCACCCCATACGTCAATAGCTTTGTCAAAACCGCGGGTAACAAGTTTGTCATAGTGGTATGCAATGTCAGCAGCAAAATATGTGGAGAAGCCGTTTGCTCTTACAAGCACTTCGTCTTTTTCTTCGCCAAGTGCTGTGCCTTTGTACCACAAAGCACCTTCTTTTTCGTATGTGTAACCGTTTTCTGTAAGTTTTGCAATTGCTTTTTCAACGTCACCTTTGTCTCTCATTTCCTGTTCAGAGAACCATACATCATAGTCGATACGGTATTTGCCAAGGTGGTCCTTCATTGCCTGAATATTGAGAGGCAGAGCGAATTTAACAAGTGCAGCTTTTCTTTCTTCAAGGGAAGCAGTCACATATTTGTCACCGTAAACTTCTTTGAACTCTTCTGCACGTGCCTTGATGTCGGCACCCTGATAAAAGCTGTCGTCAAATGGATAGCTTTCGTCAAAAATCTGCATATATCTTGCTTCAAGGCTCATGCCGAATTTTTCAATCTGGTTGCCGGCGTCGTTGATGAGAAATTCTCTTGTTACATCGTAACCGCTCCAGCTGAGAACTTCAGCAAGGATATCGCCAAGAGCACCGCCGCGTGCGTTGCCGAGGTGCATAGGACCTGTAGGGTTTGCGGAAACAAATTCAACGTTGTATTTTTTACCGCCGCCAAAATCAGTTTTGCCGTAGTTTTCCTTGTTTTCGAGAACAGCTTTTACAACTGTTGTAAAATATTCTTTACCGAGGAAAAAGTTGATAAAGCCGGGGCCAGCAAGTTCTGCCCTCTCAAAAAATGTGCCTGTAAAATCAGCATTTTCCAGGATTGCTGTTGCGATAGCTCTTGGGTTGGAGCGGAAAACTTTGCTGTTTACCATAGCAACGTTAGAGGAATAGTCACCGTTTTTCAGATCCTGTGGAATTTCCACCACAAACTGACGGATTTCTTCTTTTGGCAGAGTGCCTTTTTCCATAGCTTTGTTAAGGCTGTCTGTAATGATTGCGGCTACCTGATTTTTGGCAAGTGTAACGCCGTCAAATTTTGTAAGATTCATAGTTTAAAGCTCCTTGATTTTCATCTTTATGTTGTTTTCACTGATTAAAATACCACTTGAGTTGAGGGTGTATGCCAGACGTATTTCTCCGCCGTTTTCAGAAAGGTTGCTTTCAACCTCAACGCCGTTGATATCCAGCACAAGAGCACCTGCAGGGGTGTCATAGTTGCAAAGGTTGGTTATGCCTTTTTCAATCATCAGGCAGGATTTGTACCTGCCAAAGCGAGTGATGCTTGCACCGCTGTTCCATACCTTTACACAGGTTTTGCTTCCGTCAAAGCCTGTTGCTGTACTTTCGTTGTAACATACATAATATTTATCATCCTTTTTGTAAAAGGAACCGGTAGTTGTCAGGTCGACAGTTTCGCTTTCACCGTCGGTTGTGGCAGTACCTTCAATATGAATAAGATAATTGTCCTGCATATTACTCCTTTATATCTTTTAAAACCGATTTTATATTTGCATTTTCACCAAGGAATATTCCTGCAACAGCGTCAAATGCTTCGGTGTTGTTGGTAACAAAAAATTCTGTTTTTCCGCCACTTGTTTTTTCGTTTAACAAGCCGAGAGATTCAAGTGCTGTTTTTATTCCTGTTGCGGCTTCTCTGCCGCTGTCGATAAGTGCCACATCATCTCCCAGAATTTCTCTGATAACCTTTGAAATAAGCGGGTAGTGGGTACAGCCGAGAATAAGTGTATCAGCACCAAATGCTTTTATTTCGGCAAGATAGCTCTGAGCGCTTTTGCGGATAATGTCATCGTCAAGATGTCCGCTTTCAATCAGGGGAACAAAGTCAGGGCAGGGTACTCCGATAACTTTTATATCGCTGTCCATCTCTTCAAGTCGTCTGCCCATGCTGTTGGCTTTGATTGTTGCAGGTGTTGCAATAATGCCGATACGTTTTGAACGTGTTGCGGCAAGCGCGGCGGTAACAGTAGGTCTGATAACGTCAACAAAAGGAACGGTGAGATTTGCCATATTCTCTTTTGGCACATTGCTGGAAACTGTGCCGCAGGCTGCGGCAATCAGCTTTACCCCTCTGCGCTGCAAAAAATCTACGTTATCGCAAGCACACCGGTGAAGTTCTTCAATTGTTTTTATGCCATAGGGCATACGCAAGGTATCACCCAAATATTTTATATCTTCTCCGGGAAGAATGTGCAGAAGTTCCTTTACACAGCTTAACCCGCCGACACCGGAATCAAAAATACCTATAGCTTTGTTATTCATCGCCTGAACCTTTCAATCCTAACTGGATAATGCCGTCAACAAGTTCAGCATAGCTCATGCCTTCATACTGCATAAGTTTTGGGTACATGCTGATTGTTGTGAAGCCCGGCAAAGTATTAATTTCATTGATGAGAATACGGTTTGTGTCTTTTTCCACAAAGAAGTCAACGCGGGAAAGTCCTGCACAGCCAAGTGCTGTATATGCTTTTTTTGCAATTTCGCGGATTTCACTGCGGATTTCTTCGCTTACACTTGCAGGGATAAATGTTCTGCTTGTGCCGTTCTTGTATTTGTCGTCATAGTCGTAGAAGCTTGCTGTTGCGCCGATTTCGCCGATTTCGCTTGCAATAAGGTCAGGGACATTGCCAAATACTGCACATTCAACTTCGTGGCCCTGAATAAATTCTTCAAATACAATCTTGTCGTCGTGCGCAAGTGCAAGGTTAATTGCTGCTTTCAGTTCGTCCTTGTTGTTTACTTTGGAAATGCCAACGGAAGAACCGCTGCGGCTTGGTTTTACAAACATAGGATAACCGAACTGTTCTGCCATTCTTGCTTCAACAGCATCAATATCTCTTGCTTCGTGTGATCTTATGTAGTCCCAGCGGCAGCGTGCAATGCCTGCATCGTCAAATATAATGTTTGTGTATACCTTATCCATACATGCAGCGGAAGCAAGAATGCCACAGCCACAGTAAGGAATGCCTGCAAGTTCCAGCAAACCCTGGATTGTGCCGTCTTCACCGTTTTTGCCGTGAAGCACAGGCAGCACTACATCAATCTTTTCAAAAAAGATTTCGTTGTCATAAATTTTAAGCAGTCCTTTTGTTGTTTTGTCAGGACTGATAAGGCAAGGAACACAGTCTTCGTGTTCGTGCCATGTGTCACTGATAATTTCATCGGTGGAACCGGGGAAGAACAGCCAGCGTCCTTTTTTTGTGATACCCACCTTTACAACGTCATATTTATCATTAGGGATATTGTCGATAATGCTTTTAGCGCTCATCAAGCTGATTTCGTGTTCGTTGGAAACACCGCCAAAGATTACACATACCTTAGTTTTAGCCATAATAACCTCCTAAATGCTGGGCGTATTAACCCATTATCATTTATATTATAATATAATACCATATATTACAGCGAAAAAAAAGTCCCTAATTTTGTCCTGGTGGTAAAAAATATTGCCTGCAAAGCCGCTATTTTCGTGCATTTTTTATAATTGAAAATTTTACAGATATACTTGACATTGTGTGCTCAGACTGATATAATGGATTCACCTCTTTGTGCAGGTTTATTTTTTATGCAATAATTTATTGCGGGCGAAAGAGGGAGGCTAACTTTAAATGGAGGTGCCGAAATGAGAGTTAGAATCACACTTGCATGTACAGAATGCAAACAGCGCAATTACGACACTAAGAAAAACAAGAAAAATACTCCAGACAGAGTAGAACTCAACAAATATTGCCGTTTTTGCAAAAAACACACTCTTCACAGAGAAACTAAATAATTAGAGGGAGTAGTACGATGGCAGACAAAAAAGAAAAAGCAGGCTTTTTTGGCTCTATCAAAAACTTTTTCAAAGGCTTAGGCAAAAGAGCTAAGGAAATCAAAGCTGAAATGAAAAAGATTGTATGGCCTACAAAAGCTCAGGTTATCAATAACACTCTTGTAGTAATTGTTGTTTCAATCATTGCAGCAATCTGCATCTTCGGTTTGGACACAATTTTTGGTTTCATTGTAAGATTAATTTACGGAGTTTAAGCGAGGTGTAAACTATGTCAGAGGCAAAATGGTATGTGGCTCACACATATTCCGGCTATGAAAACAAGGTAGCTAAAAGCCTTGAAGCAATCGTAGAAAACCGCCGCTTGCACGATTTGATTCAGGATATCAAAGTTCCTACAGAAACTCTGGTTGAAATCAAAGACGGCAAACGCAAAGAAAAGGAAAACATTCTTTTCCCATCCTATGTATTTGTTAAAATGATTTTGACAGATGATACCTGGTATATCGTGCGCAACACCAGAGGCGTTACAGGGTTTGTTGGAGCATCCTCTTCAAAACCTTCACCACTTTCCGCTAAAGAAGTGGAAGCAATGGGTGTTGAAACAAAAACACAGACAATCGACTTCAAAGTGGGTGACAATGTGGAAATCACAGACGGCCCATTGGCAGGATTTATCGGCGTTGTGGATGCAATTGACGCAGATAACGAAAAAGTTACTGTAAAAGTTTCCATGTTCGGCAGAGAAACAGAAACCGAACTTTCACTTTTGCAGGTAAAACCAATTTAATCAGAACACAGGTAAGAATCACCAT
>SVMW01000031.1 GCA_015067215.1 Oscillospiraceae bacterium
TAAGTACAAAAGCGAATACCAGTGCAAGAATGCCAGCTGCTACTGCTATAAACATCAAATTCACGATTAATTCCTCCTATAGATTTATACAAATAAAATTCAATGCCTATCAATTATATATAAAAGAGAAAATTTTTACAAGTCTTTTTTAACAAAAAGTCGAAAAAAAGCCGAAAAAACTTAATATTTTGTTAAAATTTTTCGCCATTCCTCTCTTTTGGATTGAAATGGCGAAATGTAAGTCAGTCAATTATTCAATTATCTGTTAAGAAATGCTACAAATGCTTCGTATGTTGCGTATACATCAAGTTTGGAAACGAGTTCCCATGGAGCATGCATTGAAATTACAGGCACACCGATGTCAACTGTTGTAACGTCAGCTTCTGCAATGTAACGTGCAACTGTGCCGCCGCCGCCCTGGTCAACTTTACCAAGTTCCTGGCTCTGCCAGCAAACACCTTTTTCATCAAAGAGAGCAATCATTTCTGCCATAAATTCTGCACCACAGTCGTTTGTGCCGCCTTTGCCGCCTGAACCTGTGTATTTTGTAAGTACTGCGCCTTTGTTGATGTAGCAGGAGTTTCTTGCTTCGTAAGCGTCTGCAAATGTTGGGTCATATGCTGCGCCAACGTCAGCAGAAAGACATTTTGACTGATTGAGTGCTACATAGCCGTTAACGCCCTGCATAAGTGCAAGATTGTGGATGTAGTTGATAAAGTAGTCAGCACAGAGACCTGTTGCACCTGCGGAACCGATTTCTTCTTTATCAGCAAAAATTGTAACTGTTGTTTTTGTAGGGTTCTTTGTTTCAAGTTCTGCCATAAGAGATGTGTAAGCACATACACGGTCGTCGTGGCCGTAACCTGCAATCATGCTTCTGTCAAAGCCAACGTCTCTTGCTTTGCCTGCAGGAACAACTTCAATTTCAGCACGGAGAAAATCTTTTTCTGTAAGGCCGTATGTTTCGTTAAGGTAAACAAGTGTTGCAAGTTTAACAGCTTCACTTACTTCATCAGCACCTTCACCTGTAAATGGAAGGCTGCTTACAATAACATTCATTTCTTCACCGCGGAGAACATCATTCATTTTGCGTTCTCTCTGATCTTTTGCAAGGTGTGGAAGAAGGTCTGAAATATAGAAAACAGGGTCGTTTTCGTTTTCACCGATGTTGAGTGTTTCAAAAGAACCGTCTTCTTTGTAGATTACACCGTGAATTGCAAGTGGCATTGCAGCCCACTGATATCTTTTAACACCGCCATAATAATGTGTTTTAAGATAGCCGATTTCACTGGATTCGTACATTGGCATTGGTTTAAGGTCAAGACGAGGTACGTCGATATGGCTTGCTACGATATGTGTACCGTTGTCTACTGTAAGCTGACCGATTGTTGAAAGCATAAGAGCGCGGTTGCGGTTGTTGATATACACTTTGTCGCCTGCATTATATTTTTTGTATGGGCAGTATTCTTCATAACCGTTTGCTTTTGCCATTTCGATTATGTTGGAAACTGATTCTCTTTCTGTTTTGCTGTTAGACAAAAAATCTTTGTAAGCTTCGCAGAAATCAACGCTTTTTGCCCACATTTCAGGATTAGTTTTTGAAATGTGTCCAACAGAATAGGTCAATTCTTTCTGTAATTCTTTTGCACTTTTCATTTTTTATTCTCCTTCTGTCTGATTATATAATTGCGTATAGGCTGTATACGCTTTATTGATTTTGTAAACGTAGTTGTTCATCTGGGTGTAAGGGAATTCTGTAAGGTATTCTTCCCCGCTTTCAGCCAGAAGTTTATCTACGGTACCCCAGCCGCTGTGATATGCAGCCGCTGCAGTATCAACATGGTTGTTGTATCTTTCCATGCATCTTGATATATAGTAAGCTCCGAATCGTATTGAGGTTTCCGCATCATACAAATCTTCAAAAACCAATTCTTCATCGGGACACATTTTAAGTTTTATCCAGGCAAATGTTTCTTCTGTAATCTGGGTAAGCCCTATTGCATCCGCATTGGATTTTGCCGAAGGGTCAAACCCGCTTTCTGTCTTTATAAAAGACAATATAAGATATTTATCTATATTGTATTCATCAGCATACTTTTCAACAATACTCATATATTTCAGAGGATAAGCGGCATGTTTCACCTTTGCCATCTGTTCCTGAACAAAATCATATACAGTAAGCCCGATAAACACAACTATCGCCACAAACAGCAGTCTTTTAATTGTTTTTATATAAATTCTCCCCTATTCCTTAATGAGTGTTCTGAGAATATATTCCGCCTGATTGTACATATTTTCTTCTGTTTCATTATTATAAACAACATAGTCAGCTTTACCAAGCAGTATTTCCTGTTTTGTCTGTTTGGAAACACGATTTACAGCCTGTTCAAGTGTTATGTTGTCTCTGACAATCAGTCTTTCGTACTGTTTTGACCGCTCACACAGCACTACAATAAATCTGTCACAGTATTTTTCAAATTCATGCCCTATTATAACCGCTCCGTCAACAAAAACAATGTCATTGTGTGACTTGTCAATAGTATCCAGAATTTCTCTGATTATAAACGGATGGGTTATGTCGGTAAGTTTCTGCAGATTTTCTGCATCCGCAAAAGCTTTTTTACCAAGTTTTGCCCTGTCAACAGCACCATCTGTAAGAATGTCATAACCGAAATATTCGCACAGTTGAAACATACAGTCTTTATCCGTATGAATTTGTCTTGCAACAAGGTCACAGTCGATAACGGTGTACCCTTTCTGAGCGTAAAATCTGCCCAGATTGGATTTTCCGCATCCGCTCTGCCCTGTTATAGCCACAACAGTTTTTTTCATTTATAAATTCACCACTCTAAATTCAGCACTGCGGAGCAATCTGTTATAAACCGCAAGACCGACATCGTCCATGTCAGGCATTGCAGCATATGCTTTATTTGCCCCTATTTCATCCAGCTTTCTGAGAGCTGTAAAAAGATTTGCTGCCTGGCTTGCACTGTCGCCTTTTCTGCCGTACACAACACACTGACCATCAATTTTGTCAGCATATTCTTCAAAGCAGAATGCAACCGCACCATCCTGCAGAACTTTTTCCCTGTATTTTTCAAATGAAGCATTTATTATTGTAACTTCACATTTTGGTGCATAATGTCTGTGTTTAAGCCCAGGTGACAGCACCTTGTCTTCAGCTGAAAGTTCTTCGGTAATTCCTTTGGAAAGCAGCACCTGTTTGCCAAGAACTTCACTTATCTGTTTTTGTGTAACATATCCAGGACGGAAAATAACAGGTGTATCTCCCGCAAGTGACAAAACCGTTGATTCCACCCCTACTTTACAGCTGCCCCCATCTATGATAAGCGGTATTCTGCCTTTAAGGTCATCATAAACATACTGTGCGTTTGTAGGGCTCGGTCTGCCTGAACGGTTTGCCGAAGGCCCTGCAAGCGGAAGCCCTGTTTTTGAAATAATTTCCAAAATAACAGGGTTCTGCGGCATACGTATGCCTACAGTATCAAGACCTGCACTTATTGCGTCCGGAATAATATCTGATTTCTTAAGAATAATTGTCAGCGGGCCCGGCCAGAAGACATCTGCAAGTTTGAGTGCATCCTCCGGTATTTCTGCTGCAACTTCAGTAAGCATATTGTAATTACATATATGGACAATAAGAGGATTGTCCATTGGTCTTTCCTTGGCTTTGAAAATTTCTTCACAGGCACAGGAACTGGTTGCATCGGCAAACAGACCGTAAACTGTTTCTGTCGGCAATGCAACTACCTGCTTGTTATTTATATATTCACAAGCCCTGTCAACAATGTCCTGTGACGGTTTAGCCAGTAAAGTTTCCATTAGTTTTCCTCTGATCTTTTAAGCTTTTCAGCCTGGTCAACAGTTACAAGACTGTCGATAACTTCATCAAGGTCACCATTGAGAATCTGCTCAAGGCGATAAAGTGTAAGGCCGATACGATGGTCTGTAAGTCTGCCCTGTGGATAGTTGTAAGTTCTGATACGTTCACTTCTGTCGCCTGTGCCAACCTGGCTTTTTCTGTTTTCAGCCTGTTCTGCATCCTGTTTGGCTTTTTCAATGTCGTAAAGACGGCTGCGGAGAACTTTGAGAGCTTTATCCTTGTTTTTGTGCTGGGAACGTTCGTCCTGACATTCAACCACAAGACCTGTAGGAAGATGTGTTACACGGATAGCGGAAGATGTTTTATTGATGTGCTGACCACCTGCACCGGATGAACGGAATGTGTCAATTTTAAGGTCTGCAGGGTTGATATCAATTTCAACGTCATCAACTTCCAGCATAACAGCAACTGTAACTGTGGAAGTATGAATTCTGCCCTGTGTTTCTGTGTCCGGTACACGCTGTACACGATGAACTCCGCTTTCAAATTTGAAACGGCTGTATACACCATCACCTTCAATGGAAAAACTTACTTCCTTGAAACCGCCAAGTTCTGTTTCGTTGACAGAAAGAATTTCGGTTTTCCATCCTTTTGTATCAGCATACATATTGTACATTCTGTAAAGATTGTAAGCAAACAAAGCAGCTTCTTCCCCGCCTGCACCGCCGCGGATTTCAATGATAACACTGCGGTCATCATCTTCATCTTTTGGCAGAAGCAGAATTTTAAGCTCGTCGCCGCATTTTTCCATTGCTTCCTTGCCTTCTTCATACTGCATCTGAACAATTTCTTTGAATTCAGGGTCAAGACCGCCTTCATCAAGCATTTCCTTCGCTTCTTCAAAATTATTTTTAGCTGCTGTATACTCGTTGAATTTTTCAACAATAGGTGTAAGGTTTTTATATTCCTTCATCAGGTCCTTATAACGTTTATTGTCATTGATAACCGTAGGATCCATCAGAAGCTGATTGATTTCGTCGTATCTGTTTTTTACATCTAAAAGTTTTTCAAACATTTATCTTTCTCCGTTTACTGATTTTCACTTTGCGGGGTAATGATTTTCTTAATGTTCTTTTCAATTTTTGCACGTGGAACCATAACCTCCCTGCCACAGCCTGTACATCTGATTTTAAAATCCGCTCCTACGCGCAAAACCAGAAATTCACTGTTTTTACAGGGATGAGGTTTTTTTGTAACTATAATATCATTTACTTTTACATCCATAACGTTCACCGTCCAGAAATTCTCATAATATTGTACCATAAACAAATAATAATGGCAAGGGCAGCAGCAACCCTCCTGTGTGACAGTTTTGTAGTATTTTTCTGTATTATCTCCCGGCTTTCTGCATATATTTATTACAGACAATCACCATTAAAGGAAGGTATCATTTTATGGAATACATACGGGAAAGTAATATTCTGTCCCCATCTGCCTTCACTCTGGAAACACTTCTGGAAAGTTACAATGATGGAACAGTGCTTTTTGCAAAAGCTTTGGTTTATGACCGTGGCAAAGGGCTTAAATTTAACCTTGGCGGTTATGAAGCTTTTATGCCTAACGAAGAAGTTTATCTGACTTTTGATAAGGAAGTAAAAGAAGCCGCCATAGCTACAAGGGTAAATAAATTTGTTTGTTTTATAATCACTGATGTAAAAAAAGACGGCGCTGAATATTTTTTTGAAATTTCACGAAAAAAGGCACAGCAGATTGCATATGACAACTACATAAGCAACTTTGTTCCCGGTCAGATTATCCCCTGCTGTGTGACACACATAGACCGCTTTGGTGTGTTCTGTGATATAGGATACGGAATAAGTGCCTTGTTGCCAATTGATTTTATTTCAATTTCCCGCATACAAAGTCCCTCTGACAGATTTTATGTGGGACAGGATATATATGCCTGCATAAAAAGCTGTGACAAAAACGGCAGAATTGTGCTCAGTCACAAGGAACTGCTTGGTACCTGGTTGGAAAACGCTGCATATTTCAAAGCAGGCACCAGTACAACAGGTATTGTACGCAGCATTGAAAGCTACGGTGTATTTATCGAGTTATCCCCCAACCTTGCAGGCCTTGCCGAAAGCTGCGAAGGGCTCGCTGTTGGCGATGTTGTCAATGTTTATATAAAAAGCATTCTGCCCGATAAGATGAAGATAAAACTTGTAGTAATAAGCACATTGAAGGGTGAACAGTTTTCTCCTGAAATCAAATATTTCAGAACAGAGGGAGTTATTGATTACTGGAAATATTCTACCGAAAACTGTTCAAAACTGGTCGAAACTGTGTTCTGAATAAAAACGGCTTCGTTTCAGCAACCTTCCAACAAGAAAACACAAACCTGATTTTCAACACAAAAAGGCTGCGGCAGCGTAAGCAACACTTGCCTTACACAAAATGGTGCTGCGTATCTTTTCCTTGCGGCAGCTCTTTTTCTGCAAAAACAGGCAAAATGTACCCGGCAACACACTTTGCAGTGTGTTGCCGGGTATTTATGTTTTCTTATCGGAATTTCGCTTTCCGAAACCGCTCTTTTATTTTATAGAAATATCTAAATTAAATATGTTTAATTGTTACACAATTTTATAATAAATTATGGTATAATATAATTTAACATAAAACAATTAACCGCAAAACATCAGGAGATACCGATATGGCATTTATTGAATTTAAAGATGTGTGTAAAACATATACAATGGGTGAGGTTGAAATCAAAGCTCTTGACAACATCAACTTCACCGTGGATAAAGGAGAATTTGTAGTTATACTTGGTGCCAGCGGTGCCGGTAAAACAACCATTCTCAACCTGCTTGGAGGTATGGATACCATATCTTCAGGTGTTGTTAAGGTTGACGGAAAAGATATTTCACAGGCAAACGACAAAGAACTTTGTGAATACCGCCGTCACGATATCGGTTTTGTTTTTCAGTTTTACAACCTTGTACAGAATCTGACTGCACTTGAAAATGTTGAGCTGGCACGTCAGATTTGCAAAGATCCTCTTGACGGTGAAGAAGTTCTGGAACTTGTTGGGCTTGACCATCGTCAGCACAACTTTCCTTCCCAGCTTTCAGGTGGTGAACAGCAGCGTGTTGCAATTGCCCGTGCCGTTGCAAAAAATCCTAAACTTCTGCTGTGTGACGAACCTACAGGTGCTCTGGACTATGTGACAGGCAAACAGGTGCTTAAAGTTTTGCAGGATATGTCTGTAAAACATAATATGACCGTTATAATGATTACCCACAATGCTGCTCTGGCTGATATGGGACAGAAAATAATCAAGGTACGCAGCGGCAGAATTGAAGATGTAATTATCAACCCGAACCCTAAAAACGTGGAGGATATTGAATATTAATTATGTTTCATAAAGATACCTTCAGATTAATCAGAAAAACCCGTAAACGTTTTGTTACAATTCTTTTGATTGTACTTATAGGTGTCGGATTCATGGTAGGTTTAATGTGTTCGGCACCGACAATGCGTGCAAGTGTGGACAAATACTTTGATGAATACAGTTTTATGGATATTCAGCTGTATTCATCCTATGGTTTTGACGACCGCGACATTGAAGCATTAAACAAGAGTGAAAATATAGACGAATTGTTTGCAACCAAATTCACGGATGTTTTTGTAAGAAACGACGAATCGACAATTGTTACCCGTGTACAGGAAACTGACAGTCCTGTCAACAGATTTACACTTGTTGACGGCAGAATGCCTCAGAAAGAAAACGAAGCTTTGGCGCTTGGTTCTTCTGAAGCTTCCTTCGGGTCTGTTTTCAGAATCGGTGATAAGGTTGAACTGTACCTTGAAGACAGCGACCTTTCGGAAAGCTTAAGTGTTTGTGAATATGAAATTGTAGGTATAGTGCGGACTCCGCAGTATATGGCTTCCAGCAGAGAAACCTCCACGCTGGACAACCTTTCACTTTCCACTGTCATATTTGTTGACAACAATAATTTTATAAACGAATATTATACATCTGTTTATCTCACCTTTAAAAACTCCAAGAATTATAACTCTTTCAACAAAGATTATGAACAGTTTATCCAGGATAATCTTGACCAGCTTGAAGATATAATTGACAAACAGGAAGTTATAAGAAGAGATGAAATAATTGAAGAAATCACAGTTGAAATTGAAGACGGCGAAAAGAAACTGAATGAAGAAATTGCCAAAGCTCAGGCTGAAATTGATGATGGTATGAAACAGCTTGAAGACGCAAAAGTTCAGCTTCTTGTAGGTGAAGCACAGATTACCGCCAACAAAAGTCAGATTACCTCAGGTGAACAGGAAATTGCAGCAAGTGAAAAATTACTTGCAGATTCCGAAGCACAGATTGCTGCCGCAAAAAAACAGATTGAAAACCAGACCGGCATGAGTTTTGATGATGCCGTGATATCTATAAAATCTGCATACGGCGTTTATACAATGGTAAACAGTCTTGTCAATTCAGGACAGATTCCGCCTGATTCCACACTGGATGATTCCATCGCTGAAAACAACAAAAAAATTGCAGAGCTTACTGAAAAAAACGCTTCTCTTGCAGCAGACAACATCACTCTTAATACAGAAAATGCCTCTTTAAGAGTAGAAAACCTGAATTTGCAGAGTATGAACTCCGCCCTTGAAAGTGAAAATAAAATGCTGGAATTAAGTGGCAGTATGTTTGCTGATAAAATTGCAGAAAACAATGCCCGAATTCAGTCCAACAATGAAACAATCAAGAACAATGAAACAAAAATAGCAACAAACGAAGCGGTTGTTTCTCAGAACAACACAGTCATTTCCGCCAACAATACCGAGATTTCAGAGCTGTCAGCAGAAAATCTTAAACTTGAACAGTTAAAGCCCTCTCTTGGTGACGGAATTATAAGTGCTATACCTGAAATGATAAACGAAATGTTCGGCGGTGATATCACCCAAGTTTATAACGGTGTTATTCAGCTTGAATCAGGGCTGACTGAAATTGAAAGCGGCAAAAAACAACTTGCTGCTGCCAAAGTTGAACTTGAAGCAGGCAAACAGCAGCTTGCTGCTGCAGAAAGCCAGATTGCAAGCGGCAGAGCTGAATATGAAAAAGGCCTTAAAGAACTTGCGGACGCTCAGAAAACTCTTGACGAGGAGTACGAAAAAGGCCGAATTGAGCTGGAAAAGGCAAAACAGCAGCTTGATGAACTGCCTGATGCCGAATGGACTGTGCTTGACCGCGATTATCATTATTCCACAGCAATGTTCGAAGGCAACGCTGACCAGATGCAGCGTATAGGCAATGTTTTCCCTATGCTGTTCTGTCTTGTGGCTGCACTTGTATGTATGACCACAATGAAACGTCTTGTTGATGAAGAACGTTCCCAGATTGGTGTTTTCAGTGCATTGGGTTTCTCAAAAGCCAAGATTATCAGCAAATATATCATTTACGCCCTCGGAGCAAGCCTTATCGGCAGCGGAATTGGTATTCCGATTGGTGTATTGGCGTTGCCTTGGGTTATATACACCTGCTGGAAAATGATGTATGACCTTCCTGATATGCTGCTTACCCTGCCTCTGAGCATTGGTGTGCTGGGTGTATGCCTGTTCACCTTCCTTATGGTGTGGGTTACATTTACTGTTGTACGCGGAGTTCTTAAAGAATGTCCAAGTCAGCTTATGCGACCTAAAGCACCTAAAACTGCCAAGAAAGTATTTCTTGAAAAAATTCCGTTTATATGGAAACGTCTTTCCTTCACCTCAAAAGTTACCGCAAGAAATATTATCCGATACAAAAGTCGTTTCTTTATGACTGTTATAGGTGTTGCCGGATGTACAAGTCTGCTTGTACTTGGCTTTGCAATAAAAGGCTCTATTTCACAGGTAATAACCTTACAGTTTGGCGATATTATAAATCACGACACTGTAATTACCCTTGAAGATGATGACTGTCTCGGCGACATTCACAGTGAAGTACTGGACCACGGCAATGTTGAATATGCCGCACCATACATGTCATACTCTGCAATGGGTTATACTGATGAAGGCGAAAAAGCTATTCAGGCTTATATTATGGAAAGCAGTGATATTCTTAATGTTTACAATCTGCGCGACAGGAAAACCAAACTTCCTATGGAACCTGATGACGGGGCAATTATAAGCGAAAAATATGCAGATATGTACAATATAGGTGTTGGTGATGAACTTGTTATAGAGTCATCCAACGGTATCAAAAAAGCGGTAAAAATTGACGGTATATGCGAAATGTACACACAGCATTACCTGTTTATGAGCCGTAAAGGTTACGAAAAACTGTTCAACGAAACTGTTCATTATGATAATATTGCTGTAAAAACAGATAACAGTACTGCTGTTGTAAACAGTTTTAAAGATAAGGACGGAATTAAAACAGTAACTGATTTTACCGATACCATATCCACATTCTCATCAATGCTTGATACACTGGATATCATTGTTATTGTAATAATTATCGCTGCAGGTTCCCTTGCCCTTGTTGTTATTATGAATCTTACCGAAGTTAACATTTCTGAACGTATACGAGAAATTGCAACTCTCAAGGTGCTGGGTTTCAATAACAAAGAAGTTTATTCATATATATTTAAAGAAGTATTCCTTCTTTCCCTGATAGGTATGGTTATCGGACTTCCTTTAGGCAAGCTTGAACTTATTTTTGTTATGGACATTATTGAAATGGAAATGGTAATGTTCAGTACTGTAATTGAACCGTTAAGCTACATTTTCGGTTTTATAATTATTATGATATTCACCATTATGGTTATCATGCTTATGAGAAAAACATTGCGCAATGTACAGATGGTAGAATCACTTAAAAGTGTTGAATAATCACAAAAAGCAATACGGTGTAATCCTTTGCGGATTACACCGTATTTTATTATTCATATAAATTTTATAATCTATGCCACAAACAGATATATAACCATAATCACAAAACCTACGCCAAACAGCAGCAGGCTGTATGCAAGGCTCTCGGTAACGTGGAATGCCATATCCGGTATCCCCTCTTCCTTGTGGGTCTTTTTGCCCTCAAAGAATGTATATGGAATTTTAGCATTGCGCATAAATATTTTGCGGAATACAAGCAGAAAAACATCGGTAAACTTATCAATTACCCTGCCGATAAAGCCAAGTACAAACGGAAGCAGTTTAAATATAAGAGGTTTCCATATAAGGTTTTCCACACAGATATTCTGATTCCATGGGTTAATATATTTTTTATCCTTTGTGATAACAGTGAACTGTGCAACTACAAAATAAAGAACAGAACCGATTGCAAGGGAAATTACAGCGCCTTTAAGGTTAACCCAGGAGAAGTATGCAACTTCGTGTTCAAGTGGATGAACTCCCATAAATTCGCTTGAAATTGCTGCAAGTTTATCCATTGTATTGTGCGGAAGTGCACCAAAAACAAATATAACCACAGCAACAATACTGATAACAACACTTGTTTTTCCGGATACATACGCTTTATGGATGTGCCATTCCTTTGTTGGATTTTTTACAAACAGGCAAATAAACAGTTTTGTCATATATGCTACTGTAAAGCCGCCGCTGATAAGGAATATAACTTCTGCAGACTGGAAAAATCCTGTTGCTGCGTGCACATCGTGCAAAAGATGAATTTTTTCAACAATAGCTTCGTGCAGCAAAGTTTTGCTGATATAACCGTTGAAAAACGGAACACCCATAATGCCAAGGGCTGCTGTGCCAAAACACAGTGTAAGAACCTTTTTGCCTTTGCCGAAGCCCTGAATTTCGTTCAGATTGAGGCTGTGTGTGTTCTGATACACAATACCGGCACAGGTAAACAGCACAAGCTTTATCATTGTATGGTTAATCATATGAAGCACTGTACCATAAGCTGCAATTGTGCCGTGTTCCCCAAGCATCTGTGTCATTGCCACACCGATAACAATAAAACCTATCTGCGACATTGATGAATATGCCAGAGTTTCTTTGAGGTTGACCGACATAAAAGCACACAAGGCACCAAGGAACATTGTAATGATACCGATAACAAGCACCATCATTGCCCATTTTTCATTACCCTGCATTACTCGGCTTGTAACAACTATTGCACCGAATATACCCGTTTTGATAAGGATGCCTGAAAGTGCAGCACTTGCAGGTGCAGGAGCTGCCGGGTGTGCCTTAGGCAACCAACCGTTAAGCGGAAACATACCTGCTTTTGCTGCAAAACCGAAAAAGATAAGAAAAGCAACAATAAACAGTCTGTCTGCATCTTCAAATCCCGCCACAGCTGCTGCAATTTCATCAATAACAACAGTACCTGCAAAATGGTCAAGAATAAATATACCTGTGAGTGTAACAAGACCACCGATTACCGCAATTGACAGGTAACTGTTACCTGCTTTGATTGAAGCATCGTCCTGATTGTGAACAACCAGTGGATAACTTGCAAAAGACATTATTTCAAAGAAAATGAATACTGTGAACAAATCGTTTGCAAGGAACATTCCTAATGTTGCACCGAATGTAATGGACCAGAATACATAGTATCTGCGCAGATTCCGTGGTGCATGGTCAAAGTATTCATCAGAAAACACGCTTGAACCCACCCATATAAGGCTGGTTGCAACTGCCTGAAGAATGCCAAAACCTGTAATTTTAATGCCTATGCCCATACCTGCAAACCAAGGTATGGCTATAACCTGTGCGTCGGTTGTATTGTAGGTTAAAAGTAAATATATGCATAATGCAAGTTCAGCAACCGCACATACCACCATAACCGTATTGATAATTTTTGTATTTTTGACAAATACCGGCAAAAAGCCAAGCAGCATAGGTGCAAAAATCATAAGCAAAAGAACAGATGAATTCATAAATTAAAATCCTCCTTTTGCTACATTTCCCAGGAAATCAAATAGTGGATTTGCCCAGAATATTACAGAAACCATAACTGCTGAAATTACCGCCATAGGAACAAACAGTCTGTCCGGGGCTTCTTTCACCTCATCAAGATGCAGGTCATTAAAGCATTTTGAAGGGAAATATGCTTTGATTATAATTTCAAACAGATAAATTGCTGTCATAAATGCCGAGAACATCAGTGCACAAACACCGATAAACGGCAGAATATTGTCTGCTGACATTTCTGCTACTGCACTGGTTGCCAAAGTGAACTTTGAAAGGAAACCAGGAAGTGGCGGAATGCCTATAAGTGCTATTGAACACAGAGTAAACAACCAGAAAGTTTTGCTCATTTTGCGTGCAAAGCCTTCAATTTCATCAACATATTCCCTGTGATTTGTGTAAAGAATTGCACCTGCTGTGTAGAACAGAACAATTTTAATAAGTCCATGGAACAGCATGTGAGCCATGCTGCCTTTAAAGCTTTCTGCTGTCATAAGTGTAACACCAAAAAGTATGTAGGAAAGCTGACTGACTGTAGAAAAAGCAAAGCGGCGTTTGAGATGACGGCTTCTTGCTGCAGACCAGGAACCGAAAAGAATGGTTACAATTGCAATGCACATTACAACATCCTGAACCCATGTCCCTTTGAGGAACCCTGTGCCAAAGAAATAATATGTAGTGCGCATAATTGCAAATACACCCGCTTTAACAACTGCAACAGCGTGAAGCAATGCTGTAACTGTTGTAGGGGCCACAGAAGCTGCCGGAAGCCATCCGTGCAGCGGAAAAATTGCAGCTTTTACACCAAAACCAATAAACATAAGCAGATATGCCACAAGAAGAACCGGCTCTCCGTCTGCTACAACACCGCCATAAACAAATTCTATACTGCTGTTGTAAAAAAGCATAAGCATCATTCCGATGAACGACAAGCTTGCACCGCCTACGGAATAAACGATGTATTTTTTACCTGCATACTCTGCTCTTTTGTCCATTGAATGTGTAACCAGCGGCAGTGTAATAAATGTAAGTGCTTCATAGCAAAGATACATTGTAAGCATATTTGCGCTGAATGCAAGACCAACAGTAACACCGAAAGTCATAAGATAAAATGCAAAAAACTTCTGCATTTTGCCTTCGTGTTTCATATACTCAGATGCATAAACCGTTGCCAATGGCCACAAAAAGCTTACCATACCTGCAAAAACACATCCAAGACCATCAATTCTGAATTTTATCGAAAGTGCATCTGTAAAGGTAAATACATTTACACTTTCGCCAGCAAGCATAAACAGCATAACAAAAACAATAATACTGTTTACAGCTGTACAGATTATTGCATAATCTGTACATTTTTTATCATTTTCAAATTTTATATGCAATGATGCATAGCCTAATACCAAAGGAAGTATAACAGGCAATATTACAAGAATATTATTCATATATGTTTACCTCCTACAATCCCATTGTTGCAATCAGATTTTCCACAAGGAATCTGATTGGCACAGGCCATATACCAAACACAAGAATTACAGATACAAGTATTGCAATCGGAACATACATTGTTTTGCCTGTTTCGCATTTTTCGCAGATTTCTTCATCTGCTTTTGTAAACAATGCCTTTGCACTGATTGAAAACAGATAACCGCCTGTGAGCAGGGCAGATATCATAATTACAATGAAACCTGTAAATTCAAGAACATCAAATGTGCCGTTAAGCGCTGACAAAGCAAGATAATATTTGCTTTCAAAACCACCTGTAAGCGGAACGCCTACAAGTGACATTGCAGCAATTGTAAACAATGCAAATGTTACAGGCATTGCTTTGCCAAGCCCTGCAAGCTGTGAAACTTTTGTTTTGTGTGTTTTGTAGATTATTGAACCCGCACAAAGGAACAATGAAGTTTTTGCAAAAGCGTGGAAGATAATCTGGAGTATTGCACCTGTCATGCCAACCCGGTTAAGCATAAACACACCAAACAAAGCATACGAAATCTGGCTTACACTGGAATAAGCCAGACGACGTTTAAGAACTTTTTCCTTATACGCCATCATTGACCCCATAAATATAGTTATAATGGCAAGAACAAGCAGAACCTGATGTACCCATGTTCCCCTGATTGTCTGAGGACCTACTACATAGTAGATTATTCTGATAATTGCAAACACACCTGTCTTTGCTATAAGACCGCTCAGAACAGCACTTGCAGGTGCAGGTGCTTCAGGGTGAGCTACAGGCAACCACGCGTGCATCGGAAACATACCGGCTTTACAGCTGAAACCAATGATTGAAATAAACACAACAACTAACACAAGCGGCATTCTGCCACCGAGCTCCTGCACAAGACTGCCGCCCGGAACAAAGGATTTGACCTTAACAAGGTCGCTTCCATAGAAAGCCATTATGCCGATAAGACCACTCAACGCGCCAAAAATTGAGTAATAAATGTACTGTTTTGCCGCTGCTATGCTTTCTTTAGTCTGTGAATGCAGAACAAGCGCAAAACTTGTAAGTGTCATAGCTTCAAAAGCTGTATAGAATGTAAACGGATTGTGTGCATATGCCACACCATTAAGACATCCCAAAGCTATGAGATAGAAACACATAAAACGATTGTCCAGGCCCTCATGTTTCAGATATTCTTTAGCATAAAAACCAACCAGACACCATATTGTTGTAAACAGTACAGAAAACATTACCGAAAACCAGTCAACATAAAAGCTCAGGGATAATCCCATAGGCAATATCAAGGCTGTACAACCTTTTCCAAAGTTTATTATATTGTTGAGTACTGTAACTATTGCAATTGCACTCAAAGATACCCGTGCATGCAGATGAACACGATCTCTGTCCCTCATCTTTGACAACGGGATAACCAACCCCAAAAGAACAGGCAACGCAACTGTAAATAAAATTAAAAATTCCATATTCCCTGTCCTTTCTTATAATAATTCAATGCCTTTTACTATTATTTCTGCAACAGGTTTGTAGAAAAGACCAAGCAGTATATTTGTAACAATAAACATAAGCATACCAATTACATATGAAACAGAGTTTTTATGTCTGGTATACTGTACATCTGCATCTTTTGAGAAAATAACAGTAAGAGCTTTAATGTAATAAACAGCATTAAGCACCGTACTTACTGCAAGCGCAAAAAGTGTCACCCACATTTCAAATCCTGCACCCATTGCTGCCATTGACAGATAGTATTTTGCCGCAAAACCTGCAAAGAACGGAATACCGATCATTGAAAAACTGCCGATACAAAATGCAAAGGCAGCTAGAGGATTTTTGTATGCCGCACCTTTAAGGTCATCAAATTGTTTTTTGTGGTGACATGCTGACGAAAGACCGCCTGCTGCGCTAAACAGCATTGGTTTTGTAAGTGCATGCACAATGATATGGAAACATGCTGCCACAAGACCTGCTGTATTTCCAAGGCTTATGCCTATATATATGTATCCCATCTGTGCAACAGATGAAAAAGCAATCATACGTTTGATATGATTTTCCCTGATAGCATCTACAGAACCTATAATCATTGCAAGGACAGCAAATACAAACAGAATGTTGAGCGCTTTAAGCTGAACAACAATATCAATGCCTACAACTCTGACAATAATCTTTATAAGCAGAATAATGTATCCTTTAAGCACCAGACCTGAAAGAATAGCACTGGATGCTGTTGTTGCACTGCCGTGTGCATGGCTGAGCCATGTGTGGAAAGGAAACAGCGCACTTTTGATTGCCATTGATACACATATAAGGCCGATTGCAACTGTAAGCGGTACCTGATATTTACCTGCTGCAAAAACACCCGCAATAGCATCATGCACAGGAATCATAAGCAGGTTACCTGTAATGCCATATACAATCACAACTGACAACAGGAAAAGGCCCGAACCAATAAGACTCATAATAAGATATCTGAGTGTCGCTGCAAGTGTCTTACCGCTTTCCTTGGCCATAACAATCGCACAGGCTGAAATTGTGTTGATTTCCACAAATACATATGCTGTAAACAAGTCGTTTGTATAAATAAGTGCAAACAGCGATGAAAGCAGCAGATTTATCATTACATAGAAGTAATGCACATTATTTGGTTTTACGTCTTCAAAAATCTCTGTTTTTCCACAAACAAGTGCAGAAAGTGTTACAAAAGAGAATACTGTAGCCATAAGGGCTTCAAGAGGACCAAAACGGATTTCGTTACCCCAAGGAGCAGGAAAATGTCCCATCATAAATGTAATGTGCTGCGGATTGTTTATCATAAACAACAGCAATGCCCCATTAAGCACCAATGTTACTGTCATAATAACAGTATTAATTCTGTATGCCCATCTGCCGTTAAGCATGGCGGTTACAATACCACCTGCCATAGTAATCAATATACAGAAGAAAGGAAAATTAGCTACAAATGGCATATTATTCTTCCTCCTGTCCGGCTTTGAACATTATTTCGTCAATGTCCAGAGTCTTATATTTTTTATACAGTTTCTGTACAAGAGAAAGCGAAATTGCAGTAACACTTACCGAAACAACGATACCTGTGAGAACAAGACTGCTCGGAATCGGGTTTATATAAGTTTCCATTGCAAGATCACCGTTCACTATAATAGGGGCAAGTTTCCCTTCTATATAGCCTTTTGCTGCGAGGAAAAGGTATATGGCTGTATCCATAATGTTGAGCCCGATAATCTTTTTGATAAGATTTGGGTGCAGCAGCATTGTTGTAAAGCCTATACCAAAAAGTATCATTGATGCAGCTTCATAATAGTTCA
>SVMW01000002.1 GCA_015067215.1 Oscillospiraceae bacterium
TTCAACTGTTATCAGTTAGGTAAGTTTGGCAACAAAAAGCCTGTGTCCGCAAACAGTAAAATATTCTATGTTATACTCTTGCTTTTTATTATAATTACAGCGATTGTTATAGGATTTCTGCTTTTGAATTTTTCAGCATAAGACAAAATATTTTAAATGCAAGGAGGAACTGATATGAGTACAGGTATTAGTTTTTTAGATATTTTAGTAAGCCCGGTAACAATGGTTATAGCAGTTATAGTGTTTATTCTGTGCTGCTGGCTGCTTTTGTTTAAGAGAAAAACAATCAGTTCGGGCACAAAAACATTAGCTGTTTTTGGTATAATTATCACAGGCATTTACATCGCCTTTATAGTTTGGGCGGTTATAGGTTTTGGCGGAGGTTTCAGATGAAAAAATACGAATATAAGAGTTTAAATATCAACACATTTATGGGTTCTGGCACAGTTGAACACAGAGATATAATTAACGAGTATGCAGCAAAAGGCTATAGATATGTTGGTTATATTCCTATAGATATTAACGACCACGGAAAAATCAGAAAAATAGATTTGATATTTGAAATTGACCAATAAAAAACTTGACTAACGATTAGATAAATTCCAATTTTACGAACTGTTATTATTTGTAAATATACATCATTTGTCAAAAAGCGAAAGTGGGCTACTTATTCTATAAATAGTTTTAAAATATAAAAGTCTCTGTGGTAATTAGATACCACAGAGACTTTTTGCTGCAACAATATGCTATTTTTTATCTTTAAAATAATCTTTAGTGATGTTGGAAACTACACCAGAGAGGAACAGCAGGGCAATAAGGTTAGGAATTGCCATCATACCGTTAAGTGTATCGGCAATGTCCCACATCAGTGTGCCACTGCCTGTTGCACCAACAATGCATACTGCAATGAATATTGCTTTGTAAACAGCATTAACAACTTTGCTGTTGTTTGAAATATAACCCCAGCAGCGTTCGCCGTAGTATGCCCAGCTGAGAATTGTGGAAAGAGCAAAGAACAAAAGGCTTATCTGGATAACAGTACCACCCAAAGTACCCGGAAGTATTGAATTGAAGGCATAAACTGCTGCAGCACCTTTGGAAGCGTATGCTGTCAAAGCATCAGGGCCAAGTTCGATACCTGAAAGCAGAACAGCAAAGGCTGTGATGGAGCAGATGATTATTGTGTCAATAAAAACTTCAAAAACACCCCAGATTGCCTGTTCAGCAGGTTCTTCAGTAGAAGAAGCTGCATGAGCAATCGGTGCAGAACCAAGACCTGCTTCGTTGGAGAAAACGCCTCTTGCAAAGCCCTGTTTCATAGCTGTCATTATTGCATAACCAAAGATACCGCCGCCAACAGCTTCAAAACTGAAAGCCGATGTTAAGATGGAAACCAGAACAGCAGGAATATCACCGATTCGCATAACAATAACAACAACACCTGCAGCAATATAGAATAAAGCCATAAACGGAACAATCAGACTTGTAACGTGGCCTATGCGCTGTACGCCGCCAAGGGTAACAAAGGCAATAAGTATTGCAAGCAAAACACCTGTAAAAAATGGTGTAAAACCAAACAGGCCTTTCATTGCACCTGCAATTTCGCTGGACTGTGCAATGTTGCCTATACCAAAGGAGGCAAGACCGCCGAGAATTGCAAAAATGACAGCCAGAGGTTTCCATCTTTTTCCAAGACCATTTTCTATGTAATACATAGGACCGCCTTTATGTACGCTGTTTTCATCGGTAACACGGTATTTCATAGCAAGTACAATTTCTGCATATTTGGTACACATACCAAAAAAAGCACTTACCCACATCCAGAACACAGCACCGGGACCGCCGACAAAAATAGCGCCTGTAACACCAGCAATGTTGCCTGTACCGACTGTGCCGGCAAGGGCTGTAGTTACAGCCTGAAAAGGTGTAAGATTGTTGCCGGATTTGTCTTTTCGTTCACCTTTTCTGAAAAGTCCGCCAACAGTGTGTTTCATAATGTAACCGAACCATTTAACCTGAATAAATCCGGTTTTAAAGGTGAGAAAAACACCTGTACCTACAAGCAGAGCCAGCATAACAGGGCCCCACACAAAACTGTTTACTGCACTATTGACAGAAGTAATAAGTTCTAACATAAAATTTTCTCCTTTTTTACAACTGCTTTTAACCTTAAAATAAAAAAACGAAGAGTAAAATTAACCCTTCGCCAGAAAATCAACAACAAAATCAAATATAAATACTTGATTTTATATAGATTATCTCTGTCCTTTTGCCTGAGAGTTTACGGTTTCCCGCTTGCACCTTCGGCCCCAGTTTGCTGGCGTCTCCAGAGTTCCATCAATTTACAGTCCTTTTGCCTGAAAGAGTTACTTCGTCGGCAGATTGTTTTACAAATCCTTCTCCTGTAGATATCATTTGGTTTATTCAGTTGTTTATTTGTCAATAATTATACACCCATAATATGCACAAAACAAGGTAAATATGTTCCTTGAATATGTACTTATGAAACATTTTTGCAAAAAAATGCTGTAAAAACTGTGTTTTATCAGTTTTTACAGCACTAAATATAATATTATTAAGTTAATTATACTTTTGATTTCTTACTTTTGCGTTTTTTTACAAAGCAGATAATTGTTGCAGCAATAATAATCAGCAAAGCAATTACACCTAGCAGAATATATGTAAACATGTTTGCGTTGCTGAGCAGTTTTACAGGATTAAGGCTGGAATAAACAACCTTTCTGCCGTCGGTCTGCGCATATTGGCTGTCCATTGTACCGCCCATATCCTGCAGATAGGAGGTAATTGCATACCATTCCTTAAGAGGAACACCGTTTTTATCTTTGATAACATAGTCTGCAAGGTCACTTATAGCAATCGGATTTCCATTTTTGTCTTTTGGGACGATGGAAAGCAGGCCGAAGGAGGTTTCTTCAACAGCTCCAAGCATCTGACCGCAGTACATGCCTGTTACAATATGGTACAGTTTTTCATCATCAATTTCTTCAAGTGTACCATCATTACGGCGCAACATTGCATAGTCAACCTTGTTGAAAATCATTCGGTTTGTATTGAAGGAATACTCAACGCCTGAACAGTAAAGCTGGGCAGAATTCATCAAAGGCTGAACAGAAGCATCAATTTCCATTGCTGTTTTAAGCTCTTTACCTGTGATGTATACCGAAACAAGTTCGCCTTCGGTGCCTACACCAAGGGAAGCGGCGTTGAAAACATCGCTGACAGTTATATCGCCAACAGGCAGTGATTCCCTTACAACACCTGCAGCAGTCAAAGCCATATCAACGGTTTCGCCTGTTGTTTTTTCAGCGGCCCATTTGTATGCATCTGCAAAAACATTGCACACGGCGCTTTCGTGCTGGGATCGTTTGATTTCCTTTACATTTTCAAATTCATAAGGGTTGTATACAACAACTTCGTCATATGTAACACCGTAATTTGAAAGATAATCTGTTTCTACATTGGCTTTGAAGCTTTCCACCAAAGCGGCAATTTCGGCGTTTTCTTCAACGTTTTCATCAATTGGGATAAGTTCATAGCCTGTAAGGTCGCAAGGTGTTCCAGGTACAACATTCAGCTTTAAAACGCCAAGGTTTTTGCCGTATTCACCTGCAGATACGATATATGTATCGTTTACAACGACAGGCTCTTTTAATGTTGTATGTGTATGTCCGGAAATAATCACATCAATGCCGTTTACAGCCTTTGCAAGTTCATAGTCTTCGCCTTCACCACCGCTTGTACCACTGTGGGACAGACAGATAACAACAGGTTCAACACCATACTGTTTAACGCAGAAGTCACGGGCTTCATCAACGGTTTTCTGTGCGGTTTCGGCAGGGTCGGCAAGCACCATACCGCTGTTTGGGGCACAGTCTTCAGCATCAAAGCCAAATATGCCAAACACAGCAAAATAGACACCGCCACGTTCAATGATTGTGTAATCTTTTACACCGTAATTGTCAAGAGCATTCTGATACTCAGCTGCATCAATCAGAGTGGTTTTTACATCCGGCAGATAGTTTGCATTGACAATCTGCGGCAGTTTGTCACCGCTTGCTGTTGCTGCATTGAGCATGGACACAAGGCCTTTCGGCAGATAGTCAAACTCGTGGTTGCCAAAGGTGGTTACATCATATCCCATTGCACCCATCATACGCAGTTCAATGGCGCTTGTAGCATATGCACTCTGAAAAAGAGATCCCATTGCAAAATCGCCGCCGTCAACCAGTATGGCGTTGGGGTACTGTTCTTTCTGCTGGTTTATAGCAGTCATCAGTCTGGCATAACCGCCATATTCACCGCCGTTTTCGTCAACAGAAGGCAAAAGGTGGGAATGTAAATCGTGTGTAAAAAGAATTGTAACATCATAGTTTGGGCTTGCCGCAAACACATCAGTATTTACCGACAGACCAATTACAAGTGAAAGCACAATTGCACTAAAAAACTTCAAAAATCTTTTCATAAAAAATCCTCTTTGCATTTCAGTCAGAATTTTATAAGTATTATTTTAACATATACCCTGTGAATATTCTATAAGAAAATAACTTGAAACAACAACATATATATGGCATAATAAACAGTAGAAATATTAAAATGTCGCAAATATGTTTTAAAGTTCACAGAATAAGCATACATTGCGTTTAAAATGTTAAGTATTATAAATACAGGAGATAAAAATGAAAGATTTAAAAAACGTAAAATTTATTCTTAGTTCAACATTTATTATGATTGTAGCAACACTTGTAATAGGTTCCTTTACAAACAACCAGCTGCTTACATATCTTATGCTGGCATTTTTTGCAATCTTTGCTGTAGTATATTTCTGCTTCTGGAGATGCCCAAATTGCAAAAAACATCTTGGCAAAATGATAGTTCACAGATGCAAACATTGCGGACACGAAATAGACTGATATTGTAAACGGTGAAATGTAAAGCGGGGTTAATTATATATAATCTCGCTTTTATTGTATAATTTTGACACAGTAAATTAAAACTTGAAAAAGGAAGATAATATGCTGGATTTTGACCGCCTTGAACTATATAAGGAAAACAACCGCATAGAGGCAAAACAGGCAGTCGGCGGTTTGCCTCAAAGCATATGGGAAACATACTCGGCCTTTGCAAATGCAGAGGGTGGTGTCATTTTGCTTGGTGTTGAAGAATTAAAAGACAAATCACTTCATGCGGTGGAAATTTCAGCACCTGAAAAGCTTATTACAGAGTTCTGGGATATAATAACCAATCCGGAATATGTCAGCAAAAATATTCTTGCTGACAAAAATGTGCAGATAAGGCGGGCAGATGACAAAACGATAGTAGTTATCTATGTGCCAAAGGCAGAGGATAAAGATAAGCCGATATATATCGGAAAGGATATATATCACGGCACATATATCCGCAATGGAGAAGGTGACTGCCGCTGCAGCCATGATCAAGTGCGCAAAATGATTGAGAAAGCAAAAGGGCTTGGTGAAAAAATATGATTAGAGAACTTGTACATGACCCGCTGTTTCTGGCTAAAAAATCAGAAAATGCAACAAAGGAAGATTTATCTGTGGCACAGGATTTGCTGGAAACCCTTATAGCCCATGAGGACAGCTGCGTGGGTATGGCAGCAAATATGATAGGCAGTTTAAAGCGTATTATTGCAGTCGAAAATGACGGTGAATACCTTGTTATGCTTAACCCTGCAATCATTAAACAGTCAGAACCCTATGAAACAGAGGAAAGCTGTCTGTCACTGCTTGGAGGACCAAGAAAAACCAAACGCTATAAAAACATAAAAGTACAGTACCAGAATACACAGTTTCAGATACGCATAAAAACTTTCAAAGGCTGGACAGCACAGATTATCCAGCATGAAATTGACCATTGCAACGGAGTGCTTATTTAACTGTAACATAATAAATCAAACAAAACGGATGACAGAAATATCTGTCATCCGTTTTTTGCTGTAAATATGAATATGACTGGATTGGAACAAAAAGATGAATTTTATCAGTCAAGTTCAAGGTTACCTGTGTAAAGCTGATAGTATTTGCCACCCTGAAGAATAAGGTCATCGTGGTCACCGCGTTCAATAATGCGTCCCTGTTCAAGAACCATAATTGCATTGGAGTTTCGTACTGTAGAAAGTCTGTGTGCTATAACAAATACTGTTCTGCCGTGCATAAGTGCATCCATTGCATTCTGAATAATGGATTCTGTTCTTGTGTCGATGCTGCTTGTAGCTTCGTCAAGAATAAGTACAGGAGGGTTGGCAACTGCAGCACGGGCAATTGCAAGCAGCTGACGCTGCCCCTGTGAAAGACTTGCACCGTCCTGTGTAAGCTCAGTGTTGTAACCGTCAGGCAGATGCATAATAAAGTTGTGTGCATTTGCAATTTTTGCAGCAGCAATAACCTCTTCGTCGGTTGCATCCAGTTTGCCGTAGCGGATATTGTCCATGATTGTACCTGTAAACAGGTGTGTGTCCTGCAAAACAATACCAAGGGAATGTCTCAGGTCTGCTTTTTTGATTTCGTTGATATTAAGACCATCATATCGGATTTTACCATCCTGAATATCATAAAAACGGTTGATAAGGTTGGTAATAGTTGTTTTGCCTGCACCGGTTGAACCTACAAAGGCAATTTTCTGCCCCGGTTTTGCATAAAGACTTATGTTGTGCAGCACCATTTTTTCGTCGGTGTAGCCAAAGTCAACATCGTCAAACACAACATCACCTTTAAGCGGTACATACTGGCAGGAACCATCTGTCTGTGGCACCTTCCATGCCCAGTGGTTTGTATCGTGGTCAGTTTCTTCAATTGTGCCGTCAGCTGTTTCTTTAGTGCGAACAAGGGTTATATTGCCGTTGTCAACTTCAGGTTTCTGGTCAATAATATCAAAAATTCGTCCTGCACCTGCCATAGCCATAACAATGGTATTGAACTGCTGTGTAACCTGCTGTATAGGGCCGTTGAAGCTGCGTATCAGCATAAGGAACGATGCAATTGTACCCGGAGTGATTGTGCCGATGCCGCTGATAGCAAAAGCACCGCCGAGAATGGCGATAAGTGAAAAGTTAAGGTGGCCCATATTGTTGGAAACCGGTCCCATAATGTTTGCAAACTTGTTTGCCTTGGTCATACTGTCACAAAGTTCTTCATTGAAACGGTCAAATTCTTCTTTGGCAACATCTTCGTGAGTAAATACCTTTATAACCTTCTGTCCGTTCATCATTTCTTCGATATAACCGTTCAGCTTGCCCACGTCAGCCTGCTGTTTTGCAAAGAACAAACCTGACATTGTACCTATTTTGGTGCTCATTTTAATCATAAGAAAAACTGTGATAAAGCTTACAATTGTCAGTTGCCAGGAAAGCATAATCATTGATGCAGCAACCGAAACTATTGTCACAAGGCTGTTTACCAGCTGCGGCACAGTCTGGCTTACCATCTGACGCAGTGTGTCAACGTCGTTGGTGTAACGGCTCATAAGTTCGCCGTGGGTATGTGTGTCAAAAAAGCTTATCGGCAATGTCTGCATATGACGGAACATATCATCACGTATTCTTTTCAGCGTACCCTGTGTGACAAACATCATAATTATATTGTATGTAAAGGTGGATACGATACCAAGTGTGTATATACCTGCCATCTGCATCAAAGCATTGAGCAGCCCTGACATATCAGGGTTCTGTTGACCGATAAAAGGAGCAATATATGTATCAATAAGGGTGCGGAGGAATAATGTGCCTTTCAGGTTTGCAAGTGCGGAAACGAAGATACAAATGATAACAAGAACAAAATGGAACTTGTAGTTTTTGAATATCAGTTTAAACAGGCGGCCAAGGCTTTCTTTGCTTTTTTCATCAAGTTTCATCATTTTGCCTCTTGCCTGAGCTTTATTGCCGCCCGGGCCACCGCCCATTGGTCCTTTAGGACCCGGTGCTGTATTTCTGTTAGCCATTATTCTTCACTTCCTTTCATCTGAGATATATAAATTTCGCTGTAAATAGTGTTGTTCTGCACAAGTTCATCGTGAGTGCCGATGCCGTTGATTCTGCCGTCGTCCATAACAACAATCATATCGGCATCCTGAACAGATGAAATTCTCTGTGCAATGATAAGTTTTGTAGTGTTTGGAATTTCTTCACGGAATGCTTTTCTTATCATTGCGTCGGTTGCAGTGTCAACTGCACTTGTTGAGTCATCAAGAATAAGAATTTTAGGCTTTTTAAGCAGTGCGCGGGCGATACACAGTCGTTGCTTCTGTCCACCGGAAACGTTTGTGCCACCCTGTTCAATATAGGTGTCATAACCGTCGGGGAAACTCTGGATAAAACTGTCTGCCGCAGCAAGTTTGCAGGCATGGATAAGCTCTTCATCTGTGGCGTTTTCGTTGCCCCAGCGCAGATTTTCTTTTATTGTTCCGCTGAACAGCACGTTTTTCTGCAGCACAACCGCAACATTTTCGCGCAGTGCATCAAGGTCATATGTTTTGACATCCTTGCCGCCTACATATACTGTGCCTGCAGTAGCATCATAAAGTCGTGGAATAAGCTGTACAAGGGTAGTCTTGCTGCTGCCTGTACCACCGATAATGCCTACTGTAGTACCTGACGGAATTTCAAGGTTTATATTTTCCAGCGCAAGACGGTTGATATCTTTGTAGTAACTGAAGGAAACATTTTCAAATCTGATTGAACCATCTATAACTTCTTCATCAGGATCTGCACAGTTTGTAAGATCAACTTCTTCTTCGATAACTTCAAGAATACGGTCACCGCTGGTTTTTGCCATGGACATCATAACGATACTCATGGAGATCATCATAAGGCTGGACAGAATCTGCTGAACATATGTAAACATACTCATCAGCTGGCCTGTAAGCATAGTTGAGTTGATAACCAGTTTTGCACCGATCCAGCTTATAAGCAGTATTGTGAGGTACATACAGAACTGCATAACAGGACTGGTCAGGTTCATCAGCTTTTCTGCACGGATGGAAAAGTTGTACAGATCGCCTGTTGCTTCTTCAAATTTATCGGTTTCAAAATCTTCGCGCACAAAAGCTTTTACTGTACGCACATTTGTAAGGTTTTCCTGTACAACACGGTTTACAACGTCGTACTTTTTAAACATGCTGCGGAAACTTGGCATTGCTTTTGTCATGATAAATATGATGGAGCCTGCAAGAATCGGTATTACACATAAAAAGATAAGTGTAAGCCTTACATTTACTGTAAAGCACATAAACAGTGCAGATACAAGCATCATAGGGGAGCGCACAAGCATGCGTATTATCATTGAAAAAGCCATCTGAACATGGTTTACGTCGGTTGTCAGACGGGTTACAAGGCTTGCAGTGGAAAATTTGTCAATGTTTGCAAAACTTAATTCCTGCACCTTGTAAAAAAGTTCCTGACGCAGATTTTTTGCAAATCCCGCGCCTGCGGTTGCAGCGTTGCGGCCTGACAAAACACCAAATGCAAGGCTGAGCATAGCCATAAAAATCATCAGTATGCCGATTTTTGTTACATAACCAATGTTGCCGGCCGGCAGACCTATATCAATAATTTTTGCCATACACTGAGGAATAAGCACCTCTACAACAACCTCCATTGCCACAAACAATGAAGTGAAAATTGCAGGTCTCTTATATTCTCTTATGTATGAGGATAATTTTTTTATCATACAGTTACACCTCACTACCTTCTATATTTTCCGCCACTTTGCTGAGAAGACTTTTTAATGTGGCAATTTCGTCTGCGGTCATGTTTTCCAGCAGACTGTTTTCAAAACGCAGAATAGTCTGATAATGCTGTTTTGAAATATCCTGTGCTTTTTCGGTAAGTACAATTTTTTTAAGTCTAGCGTCACTTTCAACAGACTGTCGGGAAATAAACCCGTTTTTTTCCATATTATCAAGCACGCTGGAAACAGAAGAACGTCGGATTTTGAATTCGGCTTCAATATCTTTCTGAAAAATGTCACGTCCATTTTCACTGTTGAACCGTACAAAACCTAGAATTCTTGCCTGCAGCCCTGTCAGGCCTGCCTGTTCAAAAATGCTGTTGAGGCTGAATTTTATCTGATGGGCAGTGTTCATAATACATTTGCCCACATCTTCGCCGAAAACATGTTTTGATTCCATAAATCCTCCTTACAGTAATATGTTAGAATTCGTACAATTTGAATTCTAACATATTTTATCATTATTGCATAGCATATGCAATAGAAAAGAAGAGAAAAATGTGTGAAATAATACACACATTTTATATGCCATTATAAACTGCTAAATGATTATTGTTTTTGCTTTACAGCACTTTATGTGATATATTAATATAAATAATATATTTCAGTTTTTTTGATAAGGAGACACTATGGCAGCGGCAAATTTACACAAGGATACTGTGGTTTATCAGATTTATCCACGGTCATATATGGATTCCAACGGAGACGGCATAGGGGATATAAACGGTATTATTTCAAAACTTGATTACCTTGCAGATCTCGGCATAAATACAATATGGTTTTCACCGCTTTATAAAAGCCCTGATGATGATAACGGATATGACATTGCTGATTATAAATCCATTGATCCTAAATTCGGTACAATGGAAGAGTTTGATATTCTTCTTGCACAAGCAAAAAAACGCGGTATCGGCATTGTGATGGACCTTGTTATCAACCACACTTCTGATGAACACGAATGGTTTAAAAAAGCACTTGAAGGAGACGAAAAATACCGTGATTACTACATTATCCGCAAAGGCAAAAACGGCAAACTGCCAAACAACTGGGGCAACTTTTTTGCTGAATGTCCGTGGAGTAAATTTGGCGGGGAAGACAGTGAGGAATATTATCTGCATCTGTTCAGCAAAAAACAGCCGGATTTGAACTGGCATAACCCGGCAGTAATTGAAGAGGTAAAAGATATTATGCGTTTCTGGCTGGAGAAAGGTGTTGTGGGCTTCCGTTGCGATGTTATCAACATTATCTACAAGGACAGCCTTGAAAACGGCAGACCTTCACCGATTCTCACCGGTATGGAGCATTACCTTTCAACCGAAGGCTGTCACAGAATTCTCCGTGAACTTCACGACGAAGTGCTGGAACCTTACGGTGCATTTACAGTGGGGGAAACAGTTTTTGTGGATATACATAAAGCGCGTGACCTTATTGATGAAAAGCGCCGTGAACTTGATATGATTTTCTACTTTGAACATATGGAAGTTGACCAGGTAATTGTCAAATGGTTCAAGACACAGCTTAAACCGCAGAAGCTTATGGAATGTCTTACCAAATGGCAGTCAGCACTTGACTGGTGTGCAGTATATTTTGAAAACCACGACCAGCCAAGGTTTATCAGCCGCTTTATTGACAGCAAAGGTTTCCGCAAGGAAAGCAGCAAAATGATGGCGGGCCTGCTTATGACACTCAGAGGCACTCCGTTTATGTATGAAGGGCAGGAGATAGGCATGACCAACGGCGACTTTGCGGACCTTGAAGAAGTAATGGATATCGAAAGTCACAATATCTACAAAATGGCAACTAAGCTGCATATTCCAAAAGGTATCAGATGGAAAATGATTCAGCGTACAAGCCGTGACAATGCCCGTACACCAATGCAGTGGAACAACAGCGAAAACGCAGGGTTCACCACAGGCAAACCATGGCTTAAAGTTAACGGAAACTATAAAACCGTAAATGTGCAGACAGATATGGCTGACCCTGACGGTGTCCGTGCATTCTGGAAAAAGATGATAGAACTGCGCAAGACCAACGAAATTCTGCGTGAAGGTCAGTTCCGTTCCTGTATTGAAAGCAAATCGGTTTATGCGTTCAAGCGTGTGCTGGACGGCAAAGAGCTGCTTTCTGTGTGCAATATGACAGGTAAAACTGTTGCAGTGCCTGAAAAAATAAAAGGCTGGAACAATGTTCTGGTTTCCAGCTACAAAAATTATGAAAAAGACGTGCTTAAACCATTTGAATTCCGTCTTATTGAAAAATAACCGTATAAACAATAAAAGAGGTTTTATCTATGGATAAACAGATGAAAATGAACAAATACTGTTTTGGACTGGGTACAGTAGGCCGAGATGCCGTTTATACCCTTATCAGTATGTATCTTATTACATATCTTACCGAAGTTGTGGGACTTTCCGACGCACAGCTTGCAGTTATAGGCGGGCTTATGGTGGTGTTCAGGGTGTTTGATGCATTGAACGACCCTGTTATGGGTACAATTGTTGACAACACAAAAACCAGATGGGGCAAATTTAAACCATGGATTGTGTTCGGTACAATTACTTCAGGCATACTGACAGTTCTGCTTTTTTCTGACTTAGGTTTAAACGGCAACGGATATATCGCATTTTTTGCAGTTGCATATCTGTGCTGGGGCATGGCTTATACCACAAATGATATTTCCTACTGGTCACTTATGCCTGCAATTTCAAAGGACCAGAAGGTTCGCGAAGGTATTGGTGCAATTGCCCGTATATGTGCAAATGTAGGTATGTTCAGTGTGGTTGTGCTTTACACAATGGTGCCTGACCTGTTTGGTATGCCTGCAAAGAAAAGTTATTTCCTTTTTGCAGTTATCCTTGTAATCATAATGTGGATATTTCAGATGGTAACTGTTTTTGGTGTAAAAGAAGACAGAACCGAACTTGAAAAACAGGAACACACATCTCTTAAAGGGATGATTGAAGCATTGGTTAAAAATGATCAGCTTATGGTAACTGCAGTTGCAATGGCTTTGTTTATGATAGGTTACTGCACAACCACATCTTTTGGTGTTTACTATTTCAAGTATGCTTATAAAAATGAAGGCACATATATGGTTTTTGCTGCAGTTCTCGGTGTGGCACAGCTGACAGCTCTTTCAATTTTTCCGCTTTTCAGCAAAAAATATACCCGAAAACAGCTCTATACAGGTGCAATGCTTGCAGTTGTGGTTGCGTATATTCTGTTTTTCTTTTCATTTGAAAAACTTCCTGTCATCATTGTGGCAGGCCTTATACTGTTTTTTGCACAGGCATTTATCCAGTTGCTTATGCTGCTTTTCCTTGCCGATGCAGTTGAATACGGTGAATGGAAGCTTAAAAAACGTAACGAATCTGTAAGCTTTGCAGTTCAGCCTTTCATAAACAAACTTGGCGGTGCTGTCGGTACAGCGGTGGTGACAGCAACACTTATTATTTCAGGCATCAATCCTGTTTCTCAGCAGATTACCGAAATTGAAGCTGCCATGGAAACACTTACCGATCCTGCCGCAATTTCTGCTGCACAGGCTCAGATAGATGCACTTATAAATGGTGTTGTCGGTTCACCAATCTGGATTATGAAGATGGCAATGATGATTCTGCCGCTTATCTGCATAGTTGCAGGATTTGTAATCTACAACAAAAAGTTCATAATAGATGAAAAAATGTATGCACAGATAGTAAAAGAGCTTAAAACAGAGTGACAACTGATATGATATACACCTCACAGGCAAAGTCTTTAAAGCTAAACGGAGATATTCTTAAACTGATTGCCGCAATAACCATGTTTATTGACCATACAGGGGCAATTCTTTATCCGAATATAATGTTTCTGCGGATAATTGGCCGCATAGCATTCCCGATTTTTGTATTTTTCATTGCAGAAGGCTGTATTTATACAAGAAATAAGGGAAAATACCTGCTGAACATTTGTCTGTTTGCTGCAATAACACAGACAGTAAAAATAATATTCAAAGATACAGATGATTTCAATGTACTTTTTACATTTGCAGTATCAGTTGTGATAATAACTGTATTTCAATATACTGCAGACAGCATTGGTCGGAAAAATAAAGGACAGTCAGTGTTTATGATGCTGATTTTTGTGCTGATAATATATGCTGTGTGGTTTGTCAACAGGATAGTGGTTATACAATATGGTTTCTGGGGCTGCCTTGCTCCGTTTATCGTATATCTTTCCCGATATTTCAGAAAAGGAAATGATGGTCTGAACACAAAAGTGGCACTGCTGGCAATTGCAATGTCTGCTGTATATATGGTTTATGGCGGTGTGCAGAGTTATGCATACCTTGCAGTTCCGTTGCTGCTCTGTTATTCAGGACAAAAAGGCGGTAAAGTACCAAAATATTTCTTTTACATTTTTTATCCGTCACATCTTGCAATATTGTATATGCTTAAAAATTTCATATAGTAATAAAAACCTGCCAGGCTGCTGTCTGACAGGTTTTTTTATTATAAAGACATATTGTTCAAAGTTCTTATTTTCTGCTGTCTTTCAGCATCATCAATGTCTTTGTAACCATAACTTTTAACCATGGCATCCATTATCATAACCGACATTGACCTGCCTTCTGCTTCGAGGGATTTAACCATTTCAGCATAAAGGTAAAGTGTATTGTGGGAATATGTGTGTAACTCACCCCTCAGATATGTTTCAAAACTGGTGGAATATTCACTGTCTTCACAGGAGTGTATTTCGCGGTTGCCATCTGCCATAAAAGGATATTTTTCGGCATACTGCTCCATCCATTTTACTTCAGTTTTCACAACATCTTCAATCAGCTGTTCGTCCTCATCCGGCAACACAGGCAGAAAACGTTTTATTTTTTCAAATTCTGCAGGAGAGGTCTGTTTCATCATCCAGGCATATTTTTCGCTCAGCAGATTACGTCCTGCCATTCTTGCATCGGTAAGGTCGTTGTACCAGCTGTCCACAAGCTGTTCATCCCAGCAGGTGAACTGGCTGCGGCGCATAATAAAAAATGTTTCAGGGTCATCCTGACAGGAAGCTCTTCCGCCCTGATTGTGGACGGCGGTAAAATTAGCCCATTCTTCTCTGATAAGACGTTCCTTTTTTTCGGTCAAAGACATATCAACACCTCTTTTATCCTTCGGTAACATGACATCGGCTTAACTGTTCATTCTGTATTCTGTTCATAATATTGTAGGTATGTGATTCCAGAAAATCATCACAGCCTTCAGTAAGCCCCTGCTTTTTCAATTCGATAATTACAAGTGAACATATTTTTTCAATCAGAACAACCTTTTTGTCATCGGTGTTCAGGTATGGATTCCAGCCCGGTTCAAAAGGCGGCTCCCACGCATGGGACTGATTGTATGCACATGACAGCTGTTCAATAAGCATTAATGCATCACCAAGCACAAAATTCCGGCTGCCAATCATTTTTTTTAGTCCATGGAATTGCCATTTGTAATATGGTGAATATTTCTTGTTGAGCAGATATATCATCGAAAGGCTGTTTTTTATAAATTCTGTAACAGCGATATTAGCGGCAACAGTGTCACCGCGGCGCATACATCGGGCATAGTTGTACTGACCTGACTGTGCCATAGCAGCTGCCCTTGCGGCAATTTTTTTTATACGGATATCTTCGGGATAATAATTTAAAAGCTCGTTTCTTACAGCAGAAAATTCCCCAAGATTATCTTCAAATACCTGACCGCTTATTGCCGCCGTTATTTTGTGTTCAGGCAGATAAAGCCAGCGCATAAGGTCTTTCGGAGGTTGTTCATCACCGATAAACTGACGGTAAAATCTGTTTATTTCCATAACACCTACACGTCCGTCACCACGGTCGCTGGTTCTGCGGGCGGCAAACCCCATAAATTCTTTTGGCAAAGCGTTATATGCTTTCTGCATTTCAGCACCAATTTTTTTGTAGTCTTCACTGCACAGCCAGATGCAGAACCCCGGTCCGAAATCGTGATCGCGGGAAATTTCATCGTCATATCCCAGACAGTCAGAACCTTCACCCACAAGCCCTGCGGCAATGCGGGGCATATATTCACCAAACTTTTCGCATAGCATAGGTCTGCCAACCTGTTCGTAATACATGCGGCACAATTCAAGTCCTGTCATAAGCTATCCTCTTTTCAGCTGTTCATTTCAGCTTTTATTGTTTCAATGTTGCTTTTTATTACTTCGCAGCCCTGGTTGTCGCCAAAACGGTTGTAAGTGAATTCAAGTGCTTTTTCAAAAGTTTCCACCGCTTTGGAAAGTTCGTTGCTGCACCAGTAAAATTCACCCAGTGCAGAAAGTGCAGAGCCGTAATGACCATCCTGTCTGCCTTCATCGGTGTCATAATATTCCATTGCTTTGTCAAGGCAGGACTGTGCTTTTTCAAGGTCATTCATAGCCATATGTGACAAAGCCATGCATACAAAAGTAGTGGCTGTTTCAGCTTCACAGTCCTCCTGTTTTGTGATAATGTCAAGAGTGTTGTCAAGAAAAACCAGAGCGGTGCTGTGCTGGCCTTTTTCCTGATAGATATGGCTCATATTATGATAAAGGCTTGCCATCTGATAACTGTCGGTGTGACCGATATATCTGTAAATTTCCACCGCACGGATATACATATCCAATGCTTTGTCAAGATGTCCGGCAACCCGGTTTGCAGTTGCGCAGTTCTGCAGGGTGGTAGCGTGGTGTACTGTCCTGTCAAGTCCCATAAGACTTATCAAATCCAATGCCTGCTCACCTATGTCGGCAGCGTCTTCAGCTCTGCCCGTGGTGCGGAGAAGTCCTTCCATTTCATTGAAAAAAGTCAGTGCGGCAGGGTAGTTCCTTACTTCCAGAGCTTCGGTAATCCACTGGTCAATATAGTTTTCAGCCTGTTCAAGGTCTCCTTTTGTATATAAACTGTCAAGCAGTTCCAAACATTTTCTTACATCCATAAATATACCTCTTTTCCTATAATAAAAGTATATCAAAGCATAATGATACAGTCAATTAAGCACAATAAAAACACCTGCATAATTTTCCGGTGTCATTAAGACAATAGAAAAACAATAACATAAACTTAATGTAATATTAATAAATTAAAATGTCATTCTGGTGCAGCGAAGAATTTCTCTGTCTAATCAGACTTAGAGATTCTTCGGCATAAATGCTTCAGAATGACATTTTATTAATTTAATTATATTGCAGGTTTTCTGCAGGTGTATGTTTTAATGCTTTTCAAATAATTCTTTTGAATTCAGCATTTTGCGTACGATAAATATGCAGGCAACTGTGTTGATAAGACCGCATGCAATGTCACCAACCGATTCATACGCAAAAACATACTGTGCCGGTGCAAACATAGGTATTATACACATCAGAATAACAAAAGTTATTTTTCTGAACGCTGACATAACCAAAGCGGTTCCGCCTTTACCGATAGCGGTAAGCCCGTCAGTTGCTTCATAATGCAAAGCCAGGGGAACAAGGCCGAAGGTAAATGCTTTCATACCGAAAACTGAAAGTGAGATAATTTCGGCATCACTTGTAAACATCATTGCAATATACTGTGGTACAATGCGGGAAACCACAAACATTACAGAACAGAAAATAACAGCCACACCCGTAATCTGATTAAATGCTTTTATAACGCGTTTATAATTCTTTGCACCGTAATTGTAGCTTATAACAGCCTGTGTACCTGCAGTTATACCGCCAAGCGGATTTAAAATGGCAATTACATAACTTTGCATAATTGCAGCAGCGGTTATAAGCTTGTCACCCATTACATCACCGCCGTAGTGCTGCAGCACAACATTGAGGATAATAACGATAACACTGTTGGTGGAATACATTATAAAAGGGGACAGGCCCAGCTTGCAGATTGTTGCAAGCCTTTTTAGATTTATAGCGTGTTTTTTGATTTTTATATGTATTTTTTTGCCAAAAAGGAACACCAGTGTCCAGGTACAGGAACAAAATTGAGCAAAAACGGTGGCAAATGCTGCACCGGCAACACCAAAGCCACACACCATAACAAACACATAGTCAAGGACGATATTGGTAAAAGCACCTATAAAAACCGAAAGCATTGCAATGGCAGGGAAACCCTGACAGCTGATAAAATAGTTCATACCCAAAGCCATTACAGCAAAGGTGCAGCCGCTGATATAAATTGTCAGATAACGGTTTGCATAGCCGAAAGTTTCACTGCTGGCACCAAACCACCATATAAGATGTTCTTTCGCAAGCAGAAATACAACAGTGAGTACAGCGGATAGGGCAAGCAGACCAAAAAAGCTGTTTGAGAGAATTTTTTCGGCTTCTTCGTTATCTCCAGCCCCCATTTTCATAGCCATATAAACGCTGCCGCCAACCCCGAGAAGGTTGCCCCAGGAGGAAACAAACTCTGCAATCGGTGCACAGACACCAATGCCTGCAAGGGCAATGTCACCAACAGCAGGAATATTACCTATAAACACTCTGTCAACGGCAGTATAAAGCACATTTACAAGCTGTGCCAGCATAGCAGGTATTGCAAGTTTAAGCACAAGGCTTATAATACTGTCCCTGCCAAGGTCATTAGTCTTTTTCATATATGTTAAACACCTCAGGATGTATAATATCTGAACAAACATTTTATCACACAAACAGCGATTTATCAATTTAATCTGCTATGAATCATAACATTTGACGGGTAAAAAAACAGATGGTAAAATAAAAACATATAATAATTGTCGATTTTTCAGAAAGGATGTCGGGCATGAAAATTGAACTTCTGCAGGTTTTACAGAATCTTATGTATATTCATAATGTACAGGTTTCCGAATGTAACGCAGGGCTGGATACCGCAAATGTGGATATGGGTCTGCGAAAAAATTTTTATCCTGATTTCAGATGGGAAAAAGCAATAAGTACATTTGCAGACAGTATGCAGGACAATACATTGTATATCCTGCAGGACTATTTTGAAATATACTATGCGATTTTTTTGACAAAAAGTGTTCCCAAAACGGCAATAGTTGTAGGTCCGTACAGACTGACGGGTACAGCATTTGAGGAAAACGTCTATATTGAGAAAGACTTTGCTTCGAGTGAAATTGCTATGATAAAGGAGCATGTTTTCAGAATTCCGCACATACATGAAGATGTCATCACACAGCAGCTGGCTGCAGTTTTGTCTGCGGCGTGCACGAATAAAAAACTTGATGTGCGTCACATAAAGGAAAACATGCCGACAAAAGACATGAAAGACAGATATTCTTTTGTGCACGAACAGCATGTTGTACGTTCAATGGACAAGGTTGAATACCGCTACAGTGTAGAGAATGATGTTCTTACAGCTATATATCGGGGAAACATTACAAAAGCCAGACAGGCAATGAAAAAACTGACAGACGAAGATATAAGCGAAAGATACATATCATCTGTGCAGATGCAGCGTAAAAGCCTGATAATCCTTAACACTCTTTTCCGCAAGGCTGTGGAACAGGCCAATGTACATCCGTATTATATTGACGAAATCAGCTACCGTTTTTTTCAGAAAATCGATATAGTTTCTGAACGCAGGGAACAGGCAAAGCTGTTGGATGAGATGCTTGTGGGATATTGCGAATATGTAAAAAAATATTCTACACAGCAGTATTCACATACGGTACAGAAGGCGCTTAACCATATACATATCAATATTGAAAATAAGCTCTCGCTTAATGAGATAGCATCTGTACTTAAAATAACACCAAACTATCTGGCGCGTCAGTTTAGGGAAGAAACTGGCAAAACTGTTGTGGAATATATCAATTATACCCGAGTAATTACAGCAGCAAACAAACTTAAACACACCTCGCTTTCAATTGCTGATGTTGCCGCCAGTGTAGGTATTAATGATACCAATTATTTTTCACGTATATTCCGTAAATTTATGGGTTGCTCACCATCTGAATACAAAAAATAACAGATCGATACAACAATTTTTACATTTTGTACAACAATATTTTATATATTCTACATGGCACATCAAAATTGTGCTTATTAAAAACTGAATAGTGCTAACTGATATGATGAAGGTAATTATATAATATATTTATAATACCTTCATTGTGTTTTATAGGGAAGGTAAAAATTTTAGAAAGAGGTAAACCAAAATGGCAAAAACTAAAAAAGCTGTTAAATTAGATGCAAATGGTCACCGCAAATTTGGCATACGTGACTGCGTTGCATACGCAGCAGGCGACTTTGGCTGTAACATGAGTTTCTCCCTCAAGGGTACAGTTCAGACTTTCTGGCTTGTTTATATGACAATGGAAACAGGTCTTCTTTCCGCCCTTCTTCTTCTCGTTCAGATCTGGGACGCTGTTAATGACCCGCTTATCGGTTCTATGATCGACGCAGACAGAAGACAGTACAAACTTGGCAAATTCAAAACTTACATTCTCGTTGGTGCTATTGGTCTTATGTTTGCAGGCGCAGCAGTATTTATCCCTGCACCAAATGCTTCCACATTTGTTAAAGCAATACTTTTTATCCTGGGATATATGCTTTGGGATGCTTTCTACACAATTGCAAACGTTCCTTACGGCTCAATGCTCTCTCTTGTTACATCAGACGCTGCAGAACGCAGCCAGCTTTCCACATGGCGTTCTGTTGGTTCTATGCTCGGTAACATGATTCCAATGATGATTCTTCCAATGCTTATCTGGCACAAAGAAGTTGATGCAAACGGCAACCCTGTTATCAACCCTGAAACAGGTGTTCAGGTTGAAACACTTCTTGGCAACCGTGTTTTCTTTGCAGCTCTCATAATGGGTGTTCTTGGTGTAATCGCTTTCCTTTTCATGATTAAAACAATCACAATCCGTGTTGACGAAAACAGTGTAAAAACAAACGAAACACAGAAATTCAACATCGTTGAAGCATTCGGAAACTTCTTCAAAAACCGTCCTGCAATGGGTGCAACACTTGCTGCAATGGCAATGTTCCTTGGTATGAACAGTGCTGCAACAGCTGTTACAATCATGTTTGCTACATACTTTGGTCAGGCTTCTATGTCCGGTATCGTTTCTCTCATCGGCTTCCTGCCAATGTTCATCTTTATGCCATTTGTTAAAAAACTTGTTACAAAATTTGGTAAAAAAGAAGCTGCAGCAGCAGGTGCATTTGTATCAGTTATCGGCGGCTTGCTTATGCTTGTATTCCCAATGATGGAAAACAAAGGCACAGCTTTGATCGTATATCTTGTTGCACTTATTATCTTCGGTCTTGGCATGGGTATCTATACATGTGTTTCCTGGGCATTTATGGCAGACGCTATCGACTACAACGAATGGAAAACAGGCAAACGTGAAGAAGGCACAGTTTATTCACTTCACTCTTTCTTCCGCAAACTTGCACAGGGCGTAGGTCCTTCTGTTGTTCTTCTTCTCATGGGTGCTCTTGGTTATGTTTCTGAACTTGGTACAGAAGGTCAGAGCCTTGCAACAGCTACAAACATGTGCTGGCTCGTAGCAGTTCTTTATCTGTTCAGCGCAGTTATGATGTTTGTTTCTATTAAATTCGTTTATAACCTCGACAAGAAAACTCTTGCTCAGATGAACGCAGAACTTGGTCGTTAATAAACATTGAATTATACAACGCATCTCACAATTTTATAACATTGATAATTTAATATTAAAATAGCAGCAGATAACGGCTGGGCATCGCCCATCCGTTATCTGCTGACTAAAGTTAAAAGGAGGAAATCCCCTTGAGAAATATAATTAACTTCAACGCTAAATGGGCGTTTACAAAACAGGCAACAGAAGTGCCTGCAGCACTTCCAATGGACTGGAACTGGGTTAACCTTCCACATTCCTGGAATGCAATTGACGGTCAGGACGGCGACAACGACTACTACCGTGGCACTTGCTACTATGCAAAAGCATTCAACAAAATTGACCTTCCTCAGGCAGACCGCTACTACCTTGAACTTCAGGGTGCAAACTCTTCTGCTGATGTTTATCTCAACGGCAAAAAACTTGCACATCACGACGGTGGCTATTCAACCTGGCGTGTTGATATGACTGATGCTATGGAAATGTCCAACCTGCTTGTTGTTGCAGTAGACAACGCTCCAAACGACAGAGTATATCCACAGATGGCTGACTTTACATTCTACGGCGGTCTTTACCGTGACGTAAGTGTTATTGCTGTAAACGAAAGCCATTTTGACCTTGAATACTACGGTGCACCTGGTATTAAAGTTACACCAACAGTTGAAGGCAAAGATGCTAAAGTTGAAGTAGAAGTTTTTACAACAAATGTAAAAGAAGGCCAGCAGCTCAGATACATCCTTAAGAGAAGATGCGGCTGTGAAATGGAAACAAAAACTGTTTGCGCATGCGAAACAAAGGTTGTTTTCGAAATTGCAGATGTACATCTCTGGCATGGTCTTAAAGACCCATACCTTTATCAGGTAGAAGTACAGCTTGTTGAAGGCGAAAAAGTTCTGGACAACGTTTCCACACGTTTTGGCTGCCGTACATTTGAAATTGACCCTGAAAGAGGTTTTATTCTCAACGGAGAAGAATATCCACTTCGTGGTGTTTCCCGCCATCAGGACCGTTGGGGTATCGGTAATGCACTTCTCCCTGAACACCATGAAGAAGATATCGACCTCATTTGCGAAGTAGGCTGCACAACAATCCGTCTTGCACACTACCAGCATGCACAGTATTTCTATGATCTCTGTGACGAACGCGGTCTTGTTCTCTGGGCAGAAATTCCATATATTTCCAAACACATGCCAACAGGTCGTGAAAACACAATCAGCCAGATGAAAGAACTCATTGCACAGAACTATAACCACCCTTCTATCGTGGTTTGGGGCTTGTCCAATGAAATTTCCATCGCAGGCTCTGACGAAGATTTGCTGGAAAACCACAGAATTCTCAACGATCTCTGTCACGAAATGGACAAAACTCGTCTTACAACAATCGCAGCAGTTTCCATGTGCGATATTAACGACCCTTATATTCAGGTTCCTGACGTTGTTTCCTACAACCATTACTTTGGCTGGTACGGCGGCGACACAAGCATGAACGGTCCTTGGTTTGACAACTTCCACAAGACACATCCAAACATTCCAATCGGCTGTTCTGAATATGGCTGCGAAGCTTTGAACTGGCATACATCCAATCCTGACCAGGGCGACTACACAGAAGAATATCAGGCATATTACCACGAAGAACTTATTAAACAGCTGTTCAGCCGCAAATATATGTGGGCTACACACGTTTGGAATATGTTTGACTTTGGCGCAGACGCTCGTAACGAAGGCGGCGAAAACGGTCAGAACCACAAAGGTCTTGTAACATTCGACCGTAAATACAAAAAAGACTCTTTCTATGCTTACAAAGCATGGCTCAGCGACGAACCATTTGTACATCTCTGTGGCAAACGTTATGTTGACCGCGTTGAAGATGTAACAAAAGTTACTGTATACTCCAACCAGCCTGAAGTTGAACTGTTTGCAAACGGTGTTTCCCTTGGCAAACAGACAAGTGATGTTCACTTCTTCTACTTTGATGTACCAAATGTTGGCGAAACAACTCTTGTTGCTGTTGCAGGCGAATGCAGAGACGAAAGTAAACTCAACAAAGTTGCCCAGCCTAATCCTGCATACCGTATGGTAGAAAAAGGTGCTATCATCAACTGGTTTGATATCACAGCTCCAGAAGGTTATTTCTCCATCAATGACAAGATTTCTGACATTATGGCAACAGTGCAGGGCAAAATGCTGTTTATGGGCATGGCTGCAAAAATGTTTGCAAGCAAGGGCAAAGACGGTAAAGAAGGCGGCGTAAAAGCTGCAGGATTTGACCTTAAGATGAATGACGGTCTTATGAAAATGATGGGTGGTTTCTCCATTGCCCGTATTGCAGGCATGATAGGTCTTATGGGTGAAGGCGGTCCTACAATTACAAAAGAAGACCTCCTGGCAATCAATGCACAGCTTAACAAAATCAAAAAACCAAACAAATAATTTTCAATACAAAAGCGGGACTTGTGCAAAACAAGTCCTGTTTTTCTGTTCATAAATAATGTTTGTTGCGTTATTTCGTATAATAATCACAATTATTGTGTTATTATAATAAAAAAGGTTAAAGGGAGGGCGCATATGGACAATAAAAGAAGAGTTAAAACAATAGTATTGATAATTCTTGTTGCCGTTGCTGTAACAGCTGCGTTTATGGCAGGTAGTTTTATCGGTAAAAAGAACAGTACTGATACCAATATTCCTGCAGACAGGCCAAGACCGGAAATTGACAGCAATAGCAGCGAAAACAGTGAACAGAATCGTATGTCGGACGATATTTTCAACCTAATTACTGCTTTTGATGAATATATGAAAGCATCTGTTCAGCAGGCAGAGGTTGAAATCGGTTTCAGGTTTGGAGCAATTGAGACAGATGAAGAATTTAAAATGAGATCCGGCACTGTTGACGAGGTGCCTGTAACTCATATACAGCGGGGCAGGCTGGATATTTATATATGTGACGGACAGGTATTTGTGGAAGACGACAACGCCCATTTTTCAATCAATAAAACAGAAGATTATAACAGTCTTAATATGAAAAAACTGTTTGCGGTCGTATATGAAATTACTCAGAAAGGCGATTTTTCAGTTGCAACGGTTGAAAATGAAACTGTTTATACACTCACCCTTACACAGAGACAGATAGATGACATTATTAATTCATTGCAGGGAACAATGGAAGAAAGCAATGTTGTAATTGAAAAAGGTGTGCTTAAAATAACTCTGGAAAATGGGACACTGGAAAGTTTTGATATAACCTGTAATGGATATATGAAGATTCTTTCATCGCAGGTTGAAGGGGGCATATCTGTAGAAACGGATTTATCAGTATCAGAATATGCAATTTCTGTCCCTGCATCAGTTATGGAACAGCTAAAATAAACAACATTATAAGAGGTGTGTAACAATGAAGTTACACACCTCTTTATTTGCATTATTTTATCTGAGCGTAAGTTTTTCTCCGTCACTGTCTATTACAAAGACAGTGTCAGGAACAGGGTCAGTTGCAATAATCTGTCTCGCAACCAGAGTTTCCACCTTCTGCTGAATAAAACGTTTAAGCGGTCTTGCACCGTAAACAGGGTCATATCCGTTTTCGATGATAAACTGTTTCGCCTTGTCGGTTACTCTGAGAGAAAGCTGTTTTTCACGCAGACGTTTTTCAAGACTTGCAAGCAGCAAATCCACAACTCCGCCAATTTCCTCCTTGCTGAGCGGTTTATAGAACACAATTTCATCAAGACGGTTCAGAAATTCAGGACGGAAAGAGGTTTTAAGAAGTCGGTTTACATTTTCCCTTGCTTCTTCGCTGATTTCTCCGTTTTCAATGCCTTCAAGAATAAAAGAGGAACCAAGGTTTGATGTAAGAATAATAATTGTGTTTTTGAAATCGACAGTTCTGCCCTGACTGTCGGTAATTCTGCCGTCATCAAGCACCTGCAAAAGTACATTGAAAACATCAGGGTGTGCTTTTTCAATTTCATCAAACAAAACAACGGAATAAGGTTTTCTTCTTACCGCTTCAGTCAGCTGACCGCCTTCTTCATAACCTACATAACCCGGAGGCGCACCGATAAGTCTGCTTACCGAGTATTTCTCCATATATTCACTCATATCAATGCGGACAATATTCTTTTCGTCATCAAACAGGCTTTCTGAAAGGGCTTTGGCAAGCTCGGTTTTGCCCACGCCAGTAGGCCCGAGGAACAGGAAAGACCCTATCGGACGTTTTTCATCCTGAATGCCTGCACGGGAACGGATAATAGCCTCACTCACTTTTGTCACAGCTTCGTCCTGACCGATAACACGCTTGTGCAGTATGTTTTCAAGATTGAGCAGTTTTTCTCTGTCACTTTCCACAAGTTTAGAAACAGGAATACCTGTCCAGCGGGAAATAATTCTGGCAATTTCATCTTCACGGACATTGTCACGCAACAGGGAAGAATCCCTTGCTTCTTCGGCAATTTTTTCCTGTTCGGCAAGCTGTTTCTGCAGTTCAGGCAATCTGCCGTACTTAAGTTCAGCTGCTTTGTTGAGGTCGTATTCCCGCTCAGCTTTTTCCATCTGAGCATTTACCTGTTCAATCTCTTCACGAAGTTTCTGCACTCTGGAGATGGATTCTTTTTCGTTTTCCCAGCGGGCTTTCATTGCAGAATATTCATCCCTCATTTCAGCAAGCTCTTTCTGCAGATTTGCAAGACGTTCTTTTGAAAGATTGTCTTTTTCGTGTTTCAGTGCAGCTTCTTCAATTTCAAGCTGCATTATCTTTCTCTGCAGGTCATCCATTTCAGCAGGGGAGGAATCCATTTCAGTTCTTATCATTGCGCAGGCTTCGTCCACAAGGTCGATTGCCTTGTCGGGCAGAAATCTGTCGGAAATATAACGGGATGAAAGCGTTGCTGCTGCGATAATTGCACTGTCATGGATTTTTACGCCGTGAAATACTTCATATCTTTCCTTGATGCCGCGAAGTATTGAAATCGTATCTTCAACGGTAGGTTCATCCACCATAACAGGCTGGAAACGTCTTTCAAGGGCAGGGTCTTTTTCAATGTATTTGCGGTATTCATCAAGTGTTGTGGCACCTATACAGTGCAGCTCACCCCTTGCAAGCATAGGTTTTAAAAGGTTGCCTGCATCCATTGCACCATCAGTCTTGCCTGCACCTACAATGGTGTGAAGTTCATCGATGAAAAGAATAATCTGACCATCGCTTTTTTTAACTTCGTTAAGCACACTTTTAAGTCGTTCTTCAAATTCACCGCGATACTTTGCACCTGCTACAAGTGCACCCATATCAAGACTGAAAATTTTGCGGTCTTTAAGGTTTACAGGTACATCTCCGCGGACAATTCTCAATGCAAGTCCTTCGGCAATTGCGGTTTTGCCTACACCTGGTTCGCCAATCAGTACAGGGTTGTTTTTGGTTTTACGGGACAAAATGCGTATTACGTTTCTTATTTCACTGTCACGGCCTATTACAGGGTCAAGTTTTTGTGCTTTTGCAAGAGCAACAAGGTCCTGTGCATATTTGGCAAGGCTGTCATATGTGCCTTCAGGGTTATCGGTTGTTACTCTTGTGTTGCCGCGCACTTCCTGTAAAGCGGAAAGGAATTTGTTTTTATCAACACCATAGATGCGGAAAATTTCCTTTATATTTCCGCTTGCTGTGTCTATAAGACCAAGCATAATATGCTCAACGGAAATATACTCATCTTTCATCTGTGCAGCTGTCTGTTCTGCGGAATTAAGTGCATGGTCACACTCTGATGAAATATAAATTTTGTCAGCTTCTCTGCTGCCGGTAACCTTTGGCAGCTGGCTGATTCTGGTTTCAACATTGTTTACAAAAGCATCTGCATCAAGGCCCATTTTCTGAAAAAGCTGTCGGTTAAGGCTGTCCTGCTGCTGTAAAAGACTTAGCAGAATATGCTCAGGCTGCAGAGTCTGGTTTGCATAAGAGACAGCGATGCTCTGGGCATTCTGCAAAGCTTCGATGGATTTTTGTGTAAGTTTGTTTGTGTTCATATAACTCCCTCCATTTTACTTATAACCTGGATATATTATTGGTGATATTGGCAAGATATATCTGCTGAACGCTTTCTTTTGCAGCGGCAGGGGATATACTGTAAAGACTGAAAAACTCTTTCAGGCATCTGTCCAGTATATCTGTATAAATGGCAATGCTGTTGCCGTAGTCTGCATAATTGCAGTTGCTGCAAAGGCGTATAAGCCTTGTATATCGGGCTGTATCAATGGAAAATTCATTGTGTTTTACATCGCAGTACTGCATTTCAAGATTTGCCCATACAATAAAAAATTCTTCAAAAATGCTGAGCACCTGCGGTTTCTGACTGCGCACAGAAATTTTAAGCTGACCAAGATAATCTCCGCGTTCAAAAATTTCAAGAGTGTATTTTACACTTGGATTATACTTGTACTGTAAAGCAGAACGCATATTTATCATACTGCCATTGCCCATAAGGCTTAATGCAAGGGAATTGTGCCCCTGAAGAAAACTGTCAATGGAACTGTAAATGTCATTAAGCATGGTTTCAGCAGTAGGAACACTTATATGCTGTGCGAGTATGCGGTTTATCATATTTGAACGGCTTGTGCCCTGACGCACCGCCATTATATCTATCATTTTTATCACATCGTCATCAAGTACTATACTGTAGACGGATTTACCCATATTCACATACCTCCTTACTGTTAGAAATTGTAAACCCGATTATATAATTTGTCAACCGAATTATGTAATATTTAAAACAATTTTCACAATTATGTGATTATAATACTATCAGAACAAAGTATAATGAGCGATAAAATGACAACAGTTTGCTTTTTGTTGCACACAATAAAACAGAATAGTATAATTATAAAAAAAGGTTTTGGAGAAACTATGGATAAAATGATTTACTGTCAGAAGGATATTCCAAAGGAAAAATGGCGTTATGGTTTCCGTTCAAGTGCGGCAACAGGCTGCGGATGGATAGCTACATACAATGCACTGCGCGTTATGGGATACAGCCCGACACCGCATATGGTTATTAAATACTATGAAAATCAGATACCTGTTTTTAACGGAAACACGGGCACATTTGTTCTTTCGCCTGCAATGTTTTTCAAGCGGTTTGGTTTTCCTGTGCGTGTTACTGCAAAACGAAAGGATTTTGACCGTATTGCACAGCATTCGGATGTTTCAATCCTTTATTTCTGGTGGAAAAAAGGGATAAAGCTGGGTGCTCATTTTGTAGCGGTGCAAAACACTCCAAAAGGTTTTGTGGGATATAACACCTATACAAATTCAAAAGGGCCTGATTATTACGGCAAAAGTATTGATGAGTTTATAAAAAACAAAAAATATTTTGGTGCTGTACTTATCGGTATAAAAGACCGAAGAAAATAGAGTTATCATTATATTTGTTATATCACCAGGAGCACATTTTGATGTAGCCGCAAATTGTATATTCAATTTAACAGCAATATAATCTATCCGCCTTTACAATATCGGTTCAGGCGGAGATTTTTGTGTATATAAGACTTGTTGACAAACAAAGAAAATAGGTTTATTATAAAGTTAGCAAAGGCTAACAAGGAGGGGCAACTATGACAGATTTGATTATAAGCATTGTTATTGCCGTGTTTATTGTAGTGGGAATAATATATGTAAGAAAGCATTTTAAACGCCAAAGCGGCTGCTGCGGTGGCGGAGGGGAATATATTTCCAAAAAGAAACTTAAAAATATTGCAGCAAAAAAAGTTTTTGTTGTGGACGGTATGACCTGCGAAAAATGCAAGGCCCGCATTGAACGATACCTTAACGATATAAGCGGTGTTGCAGCGACGGCAAATGTAAAGAAAAAAGAAGTTACCGTTTCAATGGCAAAACACTATTCAGATGATGAAATAACGTCTGTTATTGAAAAAGCGGGTTTCAAAGTTTTGGAAATAAAATAAATATTAATAATAAATTCAATAAAAGCTGTAAACCGTTTGAATAAATGCAATATATGTTGTATACTTTAAACAGATACAAATACTGCAAAAAAAAGGAGTATCAGTTATGAAAGAAAACAGTTTCTGCTATTATAAAAACACAGCCTGCGGATATTTTCCGTGCCACAAGGTAGACAATGATGAGGATTTTAACTGTATGTTCTGCTACTGCCCGCTGTACGCTTTGGGAGACAAATGCGGTGGCAATTTTAAGTATATAGAAATGGGTATAAAAGATTGTTCAGACTGTCTTATCCCACACAGTGAAAACGGATATCAGTACATCAACTCCAAATTCTTTGAAATTGTTGAACTTGCAAAGAAAAAGGATTAATAATTAATTGAAGGGTGAATATATGACAGACATTCAGCTGCTATCCATTGCAAGGGAACAGGGTTTTAACCCTGCCATAATCAGTACAAAGGATATTGTTGTGGACTATTCTTTCCGCAAATTCTGCGAAGATAATCTCTGCGGGAAATATGGTGCAAACTATTCCTGCCCACCTGATTGCGGCACTCCCCGGCAGGTACATCAGAAAATGCTTTCAAAAGACAGTGCTCTTGTTCTGCAGATGATATGCGACATTGAAAGCTACGAAGATAAAGCCGCAGTACAGCAGGCGCGGGCATCGCTTAACAAAGCTGTGCTTGCAGTTATGGATAAAATGAATGAGTGTGGTTACAGCACAATACCGCTTGGCTATAACGGATGTCCGCTGTGCAACCCGTGCAGACGCACCCTTAATCAGCCATGCGTTTTCCCGGAAAGACAGATAAGCTGTGTTTCTGCATACTGTATCAATGTTTCAGAACTTGCAGAAACCTGCCGTATGGAATTTACCTGGTCTGACAAAAAGCTTTATCTTTTCGGTATGATTTTGTTTGATAAACATTAAAGGTGTATTATGGAAAAAGGTCAGATACATATTTATACAGGTGACGGCAAAGGCAAAACTACAGCAGCGCTTGGTCTTGCTGTGCGTGCTGCAGGTGCAGGAAAAACAGTATATATAGGACAGTTTATTAAAGATATGGAATATCACGAAGTAGGTGTTCTGCGTTCATTAAAGGGTGTTACTGTGGAGCTGTATGGTTCGGGTGACGGATGTTTTATTGACAGAGTACCTGCACAAAAGGACCTTGATGCTGCCGCTGCAGCAGTAAAAAAAGCAACTGAAGCAGCATCAGGCGGAAAATATGATGTTGTTATTCTTGACGAAATAAATATTGCCCACACACTGCGTCTTATAACCGAACAGCAGATGCTTGACATTATGTCAAAAAAAGCCGAAAAAACAGAACTGGTTTTTACAGGACGAAACTGTCCGCAAAGTGTAATGGATAAAGCCGACCTTGTTACTGAAATGAAGGAAATTCGCCATTATTATTCAACCAAAGGATTGCTTGCAAGGGACGGAATAGAACGATAAAGTAAAAAAATATGCACTCCGCAGTATCAGGCTGAGGGGTGCATATCTGTTTATATATCGTAATTTTATTAAAATGTGTTTCTTTTAAGCAAAGAACAGGCGTTTGTACACAATATCTTATCAAGTTCTTCGCAGGAAAGACCGCTGTTTTTTACCTTGCAGACGGCGTCTTTCTGGCTGTCCCACGGATTGTCAGACCCAAACAGAACCCTGTCAGCGCCAAACTTGTGTACAATGCTGCAGAATTGTCTGTTGTCAAGCAAGCTGTTGTCATTTTCAAGGTAATAACTGTCATTGCCCCTGGGAACTACAGAACCAAGGCTGAAAGCAGTGTCTATATATACATCAGGAAAGCTGACGAGCGGTTCAATATCATCCCACAGTTTCCAGCTTCCCATATGTGCCGCAATAAATTTTACAGGACCTGCCTGTTTCAGCGCATTGACAATCATTGCAGGGGTGGAGTTTACAACACCGGGAAATCCGATATCAAGTCCTGCATGTGCTGCCACAATGAGTCCAAGTTCGCCTGCACGCTCCAGAATTCTCACATAACGGATATCATCCTGTTTGACACCCTGATAAACAGGGTGTATTTTTATGCCTTTAAGTCCAAGTTGGGCAACACGTTTAAGTTCATTTTTCCAGTTATCATAATCGGGATGCATGCAACCAAAGGAAAAAATACCCTTATCTGCATAAAGAGTATTAAACTGTGCGGAATAGGTGTTCATGTTTTCTACATTGGATGCTTTTACGGCAACAGGCAGCATTATTGAAAGATCTACATTGCTTTCGGACATGCTTTTTAAAATGCCATTTGCGGTGCCGTCAGCAAAGGCTTTTATGTGTGCTGTACTGCTGAGTTTTTCAATGGCAGAAGCGGCAATTTTATCGGGAAAACTGTGGGTATGAAAATCAACAATCACAGCAAAACCTCCTTTTGAATTACTATAAAGAATACAGGCAGGTCTGCAGTTGGTATACAGACCTGCCTGAGTGTTTCTGCAGTAATTTATCAAATAATATTTTTGTGGTAAGCTTCATCGGCATCATAAAGGTCAAAGCCAACAGCATGGAGTGCATCGGCGGCTTTTTCGGCATCGTTGCATTTAAGCACAGCGGAAGCATCATCGCCGTTTGCAAAAGCGTACATATATTCAATATTTACACCTGTTTCCATAATAGCATGCAAGGCTTTACTGAGAGAGCCGGCAGCATGAGGTACACGCAGGGCAATAACATCTGTGAGCATGGCCATATATCCGGCTTCTTTGAGTACCATAACACCTTTTTCAGGTTCGGATACTATCATACGAAGCATGCCGTATTCAGAACTGTCTGCAAGGCTTAATGCAACAATATTTACATCGCCTGCACCAAGTGTTTTGAGAACACTGTCAAGGCGGCCTTCTTTGTTTTCCAAAAATACTGATAATTGATGAATAGTATAACTCATGGTTTTTCCTCCTTACAGGTTGCGATTATCGATTACTCGTTTTGCTTTGCCTTCACTTCTCTGGATAGATTTAGGTTCACAAAGTTTAACTTTAACAGCTATGCCGAGAGACTGTTTGAGTGCACTTTCAATTTTATTTTTGAGAGCTTCAAGTTTACGGATTTCGTCGGAGAAGTATTTTTCGTCAACTTCAACCATAACAGTAAGAACATCAAGGTTGTTTTCGCGGTCAATAACCATCATATAGTGTGGTGCAACACCTTCACCGACAGACAGAAGTGTAGCTTCAACCTGAGTAGGGAATACGTTAACGCCACGGATAACTTTCATATCGTCTGTACGTCCCTTGAATTTCTGTATACGTGGCAGTGTTCTGCCGCATTCGCATTTTTCGTGTTCAATGCTTGTAAGGTCTTTTGTTCTGTAACGGATAAGCGGCATACCTTCTTTGGAAAGGGTTGTGAAAACAAGTTCACCTGTTTCGCCGTCTGCACAAGGTGTGTGGTCAACAGGGTTCAGCACTTCAGGATAGAAATGGTCTTCGTAAACATGAAGACCTTTGTGGTGAATACAGTCACATGCAACACCGGGGCCTGTAATTTCACACAGACCGTAAATATCAAAACAGTTTACATTGAGAGTATCTTCAATCTGATGGCGCATTTCGTCTGTCCATGGCTCTGCACCATTTATGCCGACTTTAAGCTGAAGACGGTCTACAATGCCTGCTTCTTTAGCTGCTTCAGCAAGGTACATAGCATAGGAAGGTGTGCAGGCAAATGCTGTTGCACCAAAGTCTTCCATACACATAAGCTGACGCTGTGTATTGCCTGATGACATCGGAATTGCCATACAGCCCAGTGCACGTGCACCAAGGTCAATGCCCATACCGCCTGTAAAAAGACCATAGCCATAACAAACATGAAGTTTGTCTTCTTCAGTAATACCGGCCATTGTCAGGGCTCTTGCCACACATTCGCCCCATACATCAACGTCTTTTTCTGTGTAGGAAGCAAGGGTAAGTTTGCCTGTTGTGCCGGATGTGCCCTGTACTCGGGCAATTTTGCTCTGTGGAACAGCAAGGAGACCAAACGGATAGTTTTCTCTCAGATCTTCTTTTGTCGTGAACGGAAGTTTTGTGATGTCATCAATGCTCTTGATATCTTCGGGTTTAACACCTGCTTCATCCATTTTTTTTCGGTAGAAAGCTACATTTTCATAAACGTTTTTAACCTGTTTTACAAGTCGTTCACTCTGCAGTGCTTTCATCTCTTCGCGGCTCATACACTCAATTTCGGGGTCGCGGATTTTTTCTGACCAGTTTTCCAAAGATACTTTTGCCATTTTTCTTTTCCTCTTTTCGTTTTTATCAAAGCGAGCCTAGTCTGTTGCCAAATTATAACCCACATTAAATGCTGTTTTATTAATCTCTACTGTTTTGGAAGGTACAGTGCTTTCAATAACACTGTGCCACTCTTCGATGGAAAAATCCATATGTTGTGCTGCAGCACCAAGAACAACGAGGTTAAATGTTCTTGGATTGCCCAGTTTTTTGGCTTCATCCATTGCGTTTACAGAATATACATTATGTTCTTTTTTCAGATTTTCAATTATGTTTTCGGGATATTCGGCTGTGCCGATAACAACGGGCATTGGGTCAATACGCCAGTCATTTACAATAATAACACCATCTTTTTTAAGAAAATGTGCATATCTCAGTGCTTCAAGCTTTTCAAAAGCGATAATTACATCTGCCTGTCCTTCTTCCACAATAGGTTCATATACATTTTCGCCATAGCGTACAAAGGTTACAACACTGCCGCCACGCTGTGCCATGCCGTGAACTTCGGAAAGTTTGACATCATATCCTGCACCGATTGCAAGCCCGCCAAGTATGCGGCTTGTAAGGAGAGTGCCCTGTCCGCCAACGCCGACTATCATAATATTTTTTGCTGCCATATTGTCAACCCTCCTTAACCAGTTCTATTGCACCGAATTTGCACAGTTTTGCACAAAGACCGCAGCCGGTACACATTGTGTCATCAATTTTTACAGTTCCGTCGGACTGCTTTGTAATTGCAGGACATCCCGGTTTAAGGCACAGGCCGCATTTTTTGCATTTTTCGCTGTCTGCAATACAAACAGGTTTTTTACCTTTTGTCAGCAGAACACAGGGTGTTTTGGTTATGATAACGGAAACTTCATCTTTTTCCTGTTCTTCTTTTATTGTTTTTTCAAGCAGTTCAAGGTCAAATGCGTTTACACTGAATACGTTTTTAACACCGATAGCCTTGCAAAGCCCTTCAATATCAATAGCATATGCAGCATCACCCTGTAAGGTTTTGCCTGTTGCAGCGTGGTCCTGATGTCCTGTCATACCTGTGGTGGAGTTATCCATAATAATAACAGTGCCGCTGGCGTTGTTATATACCATATTCATCAGGCTGTTTACGCCTGTGTGCATAAAGGTGGAGTCCCCGATAACAGCAACCCATTCTTTTATAAATTCCTTGCCTTTTGCTTTTTCCATGCCGTGAAGGCTGGAGATGCTTGACCCCATACATACAGTGGTGTCAATAACACTTAGCGGAGCAACAGCCCCCAGTGTGTAACATCCGATATCACCTGCGGCATGCAGTCCGATTTTTTTAATTACATGGAAAACGCTGCGGTGAGGACAGCCCGGGCAGAGAATAGGTGGTCTGCCAGGAGCCTGTGCAGGCTGTGATATGTAAGTATCTTCTCCGAGGACGGCTTTTTTTATCATGTTGGCACTGTATTCGCCAAGCACGGTAAAAAGTTCCTTGCCGTAAACTTCAATACCCCAGGATTTAACCTGCTCTTCGATTACAGGGTCAAGTTCCTCTATAATATAAAGTTTGTCAACTTTTGATGCGAAATCACATATGAGCTCTTTAGGAAGAGGATTTACCATGCCAAGTTTTAAAACAGATGCATCAGGCAAAGCTTCCTTTACATACTGATAAGGGATACCGCTTGTGATAACCCCGATTTCAGTACCGGCCATTTCAATTTTATTTATCGGCATAGTGTTTGCAGCCTGCGCAAGTTCAGCATTGCACTGTTCTATTACAGCGTGACGGGGTTTTGCGTTGTTTGGCATCATAACAGTTTTGCTGATGTTTTTTACATATGGCCTGTCAGCATCTGTACAAGGTTCGCACAGTTCCACAATACCCTGAGAATGTGCAAGTCTTGTTGTTATACGCAATACAACAGGTCGGTCAAATTTTTCGCTTATTTCAAAAGCAAGCTTTGTAAATTCCTTTGCTTCTGCACTGTCAGCAGGTTCCAGCACAGGCAGTTTTGCTGCACGGGCAACCATTCTTGTGTCCTGTTCGTTCTGGCTGCTGTAAAGCCCCGGGTCATCAGCAACAACAAAAACAAGTCCACCGTTTACACCTATGTATGAAATGCTGTAAACAGGGTCAGCAGCCACGTTGAAACCAACATGTTTCATACATGCCATAGCACGGCTGCCTGCTATTGAAGCGCCAAGGGCGACTTCTGCTGCAACCTTTTCATTAGGGGACCATTCACAGTAAAGGCTATCCTTGTACTGTACAAGATATTCGCTTATTTCTGTGCTTGGAGTGCCGGGATAAGCTGCAGAAACCTTTACACCTGCTTCATAAGCGCCGCGTGCAATAGCCTCATTGCCAAGCATAATAACTTTTTTTGTCTGTGCCATAACGGTTAATCCTTTCGGAAATAAGATTATATTTCAATTACTCTGCAATTTTATTTCAAATAAACGGGATGATAGTTTATAAATAAATATATCATATTTATTCGTAAAAATAAATAAAATACACCAAATATTCACTTTTGATGTGAATATTATTTCGTGATGTTTAATCTGTGAAGAAAATTGATTTTAGACAATTAAATATATAATAATATGTACATATAATTCTGATTATAATTTTACATCAGAAGATATTATGTGTAAATGAAACATATGTTGTTTTTTGGGCGGAAATATGTAAATTTGGTGCAGGCTATTGAAAAATGTGCAAAAATCAAGTCCATATGAATTCAAAGAATCTGCATATCAGACCAATAAGACGGAAAGGATTTGCAAATGCTTAATATTTCACAAAAAGTTAAAGTTGATATTATCTGATGGAAGCATTAACAACAAAACGTTTTAAAAGATAAAGATAAATGTGTACAACATCAACAAAAAATACCCCCCAAAACATTGTTAATTTTTTAATTTGGCAAAAAAACAAATATTGACCGTAATTTGTAAGATAAGGTATAATTATATATGAAAATCTGCATATTTCAATGTTTTGATATGTGCTAATATTTAGGTGTGACAATTTTATTATAGAGGGAAGGGACTGTTCGGTATGGCATTTATATCAGGGTACATAGTGAATGCACAGCAAAAAGTAAATGACTATCTGCACAGTCACGGACATATCATTATTGTAATTTCGGGTTCATGTGATGTCTGCTTTGAAAATCAGCAGCATAGCCTTACACCAAAATACACCTGCTTTATTCCTCCTAATACGGCACATACATTGGAGTGTACAGGCAGTGTGCTGGTGCTTGATGTTCCGGAAGAGATGATAAAAGCTATTGACCTTGTTTTTCTTACTGAAAATTCCATACTGGAAATCAACGAAAACTTGGCTCCGCTTATCACTCTTATAAGGTACGAGGTGGAAAACCGCAATTTCACCAACAATGAATCACTCAGATATCTTTATTATTATCTGTATGACAAGTTTGTTGAACAGTATCGTCTGCCGTCATTACAGTATATACACGAAAACTATGCTGATGACATCAGCATTACAAAACTGGCTGCAATAGAAAACTACAATGTTTCTTATTTTACAAGCTGGTTCAAGAAAAAAACAGGGTGCGTACCCAGTGATTATTTAAAAATAGTCCGTATTGAAAAAGCCAAAGAAATTCTGACAACAACACGTTACAGGGTAATTGATGTGGCTTTGCAGGTCGGCTATAAAGACAGTTCTGCGTTTATACGTGCTTTCAGCGGGTTGGTAGGGATGACCCCGAACCAGTATCGCCGTCTGGCACTTGATAATAAAAACAGAGCAAATAAATCATTAACAAGAAAGGAAGGAGAAGTATGAGACTTCAAGAACACCCCATCTTAGAATTTAACAGAGGGGAAAAAGTTACTTTCTACTACAACGGTCAGGAAGTTGTAGGCTACACAGAGGAAACAATTGCTGCAGCTCTCCACGCAGCAGGCGTTCGCACACTTGGCCACAGCCCTGAACTGCACAGACCAAGAGGCTTGTTCTGTGCTATCGGTAACTGTTCTTCCTGCTTTATGACAGTTGACGGTCAGCCTAACGTTCGCGTTTGCGTAACAAAGGTAAAAGCAGGCATGAAAGTGGAAGAACAGAAAGGAAAGGGGGTTATCCAGGATGATTAGAGATGTAGAAGTTCTCGTTATTGGCGGCGGTCCTGCTGGCTTGTGCGCAGCAACAGCAGCAGCTTCTCTTGGTGCAAAAGTTCTCGTTTGTGAAAGAGACGATGTACCAGGCGGTCAGCTTGTAAAACAGACACATAAATTCTTTGGTTCCGAAAAACAGTATGCAGGCGACCGTGGTATTCACATTGGTCAGATGCTTGTTGAAAATGCAGTTAATGACCCTAACATCGAAATCTGGACAGATTCAACAGTTCTCGGCATCTACGAAGATGGTATCGTAACAGTTCTCGTAGGTGAAAAACATGTTAAAGTTAACCCTAAGAAAATCATTGTTGCAACAGGTGCATCTGAAAAATTCCTTGCATTCCCTGGCAATGACCTCCCAGGCATCTATGGCGCAGGTGCTGTACAGACACTGATGAACGTTGCAGGTGTAAAACCTGCTGAAAGAGTACTTATGGTTGGTGCAGGTAACATTGGTCTTATTGTTTCTTACCAGCTTATGCAGGCAGGCGTTGAAATCGCAGCTGTTCTCGAAGCAGGTCCAAGAATCGGCGGTTACCTTGTACACGCTTCCAAAATTGCACGTGCAGGCGTGCCAATTCTTACAAGACACACAGTTAAAGAAGCTTATGGTGACGGTAAACTTGAAGGCGTTATCATCTGTGAACTTGACGAAAAATGGCAGCAGATTCCGGGCACAGAACAGGATATCAAATGTGATACTCTCTGTCTTGCTGTTGGCCTTTCTCCACTTACAGAACTCTGCTGGCAGGCAGGCTGTGAAATGAGATTTATCCGTGAACTTTCCGGTCACGTGCCACTTACAAACGAAAACCTTGAAACAACAGTTGAAGGCATCTATGCAGCAGGCGACGTTTCAGGTGTTGAAGAAGCTTCCTCTGCTATGGTTGAAGGCCGTCTTGCAGGTTATGCAGCAGCTGAAAGCCTTGGCTACGAAGTTGAAAAAGCAAAAGTGCTCAAAGCTGATGCAGCAGCAGAACTGGCTGAACTGCGTTCAGGCCCTGCAGGCGAAAGAATTCTTGCAGGTATCAAAAAATCTGAAGCTTTGTATGAAGAAGTGAAGGGAGGAAAATAAGCTATGTTATATCAGAACGGTATTCCTACAAAAGAAGATATCATGGGCGTAACTCCTTCCGAGGAACGTTTTGCAAAGGGACCTGTAGCAATCGTTGAATGTTTCCAGAAAATCCCTTGCAACCCATGTACAAAAGCATGCGTTAAAAAAGCAATCAAAGTTGAACCTGACATCAACGAGGTTCCTGTAGTTGACTTTGACAGCTGCAACGGTTGTGGTCTGTGCATCACAAGATGCCCGGGTCTTGCAATTTTTGTTGTAGACAAAACATACAGCGAAACAGAAGCTCTTGTTAAACTGCCATTTGAATATCTGCCTGTACCACAGAAAGGTCAGGTTGTTTGCGGTCTTGACCGTGAAGGTAAAGAACTCGGCTGGTTCCCGGTTGTTCAGACATTCTCCGGCGGCAAGAAAAACATGACATGGGTTATCAGCCTTGCTGTACCAAAAGAACTTGCTATGGAAGTTCGCAGTATTAAAGTAGGAGGTTATAAAGATGGACAATAACAATACTCTCCTTTGCCGTTGCGAAGATCTTACAAGAGAAACTATTCTCAAATGCATCGAAGACGGTTATTGCACAATAGATGAAATCAAACGTGTAACACGTGCAGGTATGGGTCCATGTCAGGGCCGTACATGCCGTATGCTCATTGCACAGGAACTTTCCAACTATTATGGCGTTCCAATGGAAGAAGTCCTCATGACAACATTCCGTCCACCGGTAAAACCTATCAGTATGGGTGCACTGGCTGACGCTTATGCGGAAGGAGGCAACGAATAATGAAAAAAGGCTATGAAGTTATCATCGTAGGCGGCGGTATCGTTGGCTGTTCAATCGCTTTTGAACTTGCAAAACGCGGTGTTACAGATGTTTTGGTAGTAGAAAAAGGTTACCTCTCCTCAGGTGCAACAGGCCGCTGCGGTGCAGGTATCCGTCAGCAGTGGGGTTCTGAACTCAATGCCCGCATTGCTCTTGAAAGTACACACATCTTCGAAAACCTTGAAGAATACACAGGCTACAATCACAGCGTAGGTCTCCATCAGGGCGGCTACCTCCTTGTAGCATACACAGAAAAAGAATGGGCACAGTTCCAGAAAAACCTTGAAGTTCAGCACAAACTGGGCATCGAATCCCGCGCTGTTGACCTTAAAGAAGCCAGAGAAATCGTTCCATACCTCAACACAGACGGTATGTTCGGTGCAACTTTCAACCAGAAAGACGGTCACGCAGACCCATTCCACTGCACACAGGCTTATGCACAGGGTGCAAAACGTATGGGTGTTGAATTCCTTACTTACACAGAAGTTACAGGCTTCCGTACAGTAGGCGGCAACATTGCTGGTGTTGAAACAACAAAAGGCTACTTTGAAGCTAAAAAAGTTATCAACTGTGCAAACGTTTATGCTCCAATGCTTGCAGCAATGGTTGGCGAAGACATTCCTGTTACATCAGAACGTCATCAGGCTCTCGTAACAGAACCTGTTGCTCCACTGATTGACTGCATGGTTATGTCCTTCCACCGTGGTTACTATGTACAGCAGACACCACACGGCAGCTTCGTAATGGGTATCGGTCCAAGAGAAGAACCAAGCTTCAACTCCAAATCCAGCTGGCAGTTCCTTGAACAGAACTGTGCTATTATGTGTGAAGCACTTCCAATTCTCCGCAAACTCAAAGTTGTTCGTCAGTGGGCAGGTCAGTACGACCTTTCACCTGACCGCAACCCTGTTATCGATGAAGCAAAAGAAGCAAAAGGCTTCTATTCCGTATGTGGTTTCTCCGGTCACGGCTTCATGGTTGCTCCAAGAGTTGCTATTCTTGTTGCTAACCACATTACAGGTCAGAGCGATACTATGGATATCAAGATGTTCAGCCAGGAACGTTACAAAACAGGCGAACTCCTTCTTGAACCATCCGTTGTTTAATCAGTATAATTACAAAACTAAAGGCACGTCATATGACGTGCCTTTTTTGTGTTTTAGTTTGATGTTTATATTGTAAAAACAGTTTTCGGTTTTACGGCAACAATATTTCCGTTTATTTCAAACCATAATTCTGTATCTGTGTTGTTTTCAATAAATTTTTCAGTTATAACCGCGCTTCTCATAGCTTTAAGATATCTTACAATATCGATATTGGTCATTGAAATAACATCACTGTCTTCTGATATCCGTTTCAGCAGATTTTCTATCGATTCCCACATGTTTTCGGCATCAAGGTCATAGGAATGGCCCACAATCTGACACAGTGCAAGTTCTTCTTCGGTTTCAAAAAAATTATTTACGAACTGTTCAAACTGTGGGTTAAGATGAAAAATACCTGCAGCCCACCAATAATAATTTTCGGGTGGAGTATATAAGAATCTTTCTTCCGAGCATCTTGCATATTCAAAACCGCAATTTTGTGCACATTCTGCAATCATATCGCTGTAATAATCAAAGGGGACTGCAAACCCGCAGATTTTTTTGCCAAAAAGCTGTTCAAGGTTTTTCTTGTCCTGAAGCATTTGATGCATTATCCCGCTTTCAGACATATCGTGCATATATGGATGTGTCAGCGTGTGGCTTGCAACTTCGTGGTTTTGGTATAAGGCGGAAACAGTTTCAGCAGACAGGCGTTTTACAATCATACCATTTTCGTGCACCCACTCAAACTGCTGATACATAAGGTCAGAGTTAAGATTGAATGTGCCTTTTATGCCGTACCTGTTCAAAAGCTCAACAAAACGTATATCCTGATATACCCCGTCATCATATGTAATGTTGAATGCTTTTTTGTTGCCATAAGGATAAAGTCGTCTTATCATTAAAACCTCTTAAAAAATAAATTGACTTAAAAAATAATAATATATTATTGTTTTTGGGGATAAAAATAATGACCCAAAGACGAACTCTTGCGAGTGTTCGTTTTTGGGTCGTTTGGTGGAGGTGACGGGGGTCGAACCCGTGTCCAAAAAGTAATTCATGGCAGTATCTACAAGTTTAGTTTATCTACAACATTCCCTCATATCCAGGCCGACAAACAGGCCGGATAATCGGTAGCTTCATAAGTGCGTGACGTGCCGCAAAGCTTAAGCTCGTTCACGGGCTCTATCTGCGTGACGCCTTGACCCCGACCGATAGAAAACCGGGCAAGACGGCTGCTTTAATTAAGCAGCTACTAATTCGTTACGATTAGCGTTTATTTTTTCGGGATGATTTAAGTGCTATCCCACCACTACTTGCTGCTCCCACTGCAAACTCCCTGTCGAAACCAGAAGTACACCCCCATATTTAAAATGTAAGGGAATACATTTTTGCGGAATTTATAGCGGATTATCTTCTGTTAAAATCCTTCATTGCGCGGTCCATGTTGCGTTTTGCATCGCGTTTTGCAATATCCTCGCGCTTGTCATACAGCTTTTTACCTTTGCAAAGTCCAAGTTCAAGTTTGACACGCTGTCCTTTGTAATACAAAGACAGAGGAATCAAAGTAAGACCATCCTGTTTGATTTTGCCCAACAGCTTGTTGATTTCTTTTTTGTGCAGCAAAAGTTTGCGCACACGGAAAGGGTCGCGGTTAAAAATATTGCCTTTTTCGTACGGGCTGATATGCATACCATATACAAAAACTTCACCGTTCTGGATATCTGCCCAGGATTCTTTAAGGTTTACCGAGCCATTGCGGATAGATTTGATTTCGGTACCAAACAGTTCAATGCCGCATTCGTATGTTTCCAGCACGAAATATTCGTGTCGGGCCTGTCTGTTTACAGTTATTGACATTACTATCCACCTCCTCGGAAAAATGCTGTATTGTATATAATATAGTATTTCATTGTTTTTGTCAATTATATAGCCTTTTTACGACAGGATATGGTAATATAGTATTAAAGATAAATACGGAGAATTATTATGACACTTTATGCACCATTTTATTATACCGGGTTTGCCTGTACGGCAGACAAATGCCGTCACAGCTGCTGTATAGGCTGGGAAATTGATATTGATAAGGATACTTTGCAGTTTTACAAAACAATTGATGGCAGTCTTGGAGAAAGACTTAAAAATAATATAGCTGAAACAAACGAAATATCACATTTTATACTTAGAGAGGACGAAAGATGCCCGTTTTTAAATGAAAATGGGCTGTGTGATATTATTTCTCAGCTTGGAGAGGGTGCACTTTGTCAGATTTGTGATGACCATCCAAGGTTTCGCAACTTTTACTCCGACCGAATTGAAATTGGTGTAGGTATGTGCTGCGAAGCTGCCGCACAGCTGATACTGTCACAGACAGAAAAATTCAGACTTGTATGTCTTGAAAATGACGGAGATGAATATCTTTATCCTGAAGAAGAGGAATTTCTGGCTGTAAGAGAACATATGCTTGAAATTCTGACAGACAGGGCATTGCCGCTTGAAAACAGAATACAGAATTTGCTGGATTTCTGTGAAATTTCCTTGCCTCAAAAGACAATACAGGAATGGGCGGATTTTTATCTTTCACTGGAAAGATTGGATAATGAATGGACCGTGATTTTACATCAGCTGAAAAATACTGACGTGACACAGCTGTCTGTGCCGGAAACTGAAAAAACATCAAATGCTTTTGAACAGCTATTGTGTTATTTTATTTATCGTCACCTGACAGACAGCCTTGATGATAACAGCCTGTGGCAGCGTGTTGCATTTTCAGTGCATAGCTATTGCATTATCCGCAGTCTGTGCGCTGTGCATTACAGCAAAAACGGCTCACTGTCTGTTGAGGATATTGCCGGGTTTGCACGCCTTTATTCATCAGAAATTGAATATTCAGAAGACAACATGGAAAAACTGCTGAATGTTATGTCACAGCAATAGTGATCAAATAAAAAAACAAAAGCCTTGAAGCTAATCTTCAAGGCTTTTTAATTATAAAATTATTCAGGCTGTTTGCCGAATTCGTAGTCATTGCCAGGCAAAATTGCATTGAGAACAATGCCAAGGATTGCAGCAATTGCAAGACCGGAAAGTGTAACTGTTGCATCTGCAACTGTAAATGTGATACCGCCTGTGCTGTTGAAACCAAGTGCGGAAACAAGTATAACAGCAGCAATAATAAGGTTGCGGCTCTGTGTAAAGTCAATTTTGTTTTCAACAATATTTCTTACACCAACAGCGGAAATCATACCGTAGAGGATAAGAGAGATGCCGCCGATGATTGCTGCAGGAATGCTGTTAACCATTGCGTCAAATTTAGGAACAAAGGAAAGAATGATAGCAATCACAGCAGCAAGACGGATGATAGCAGGGTCATAAACTTTTGTCAAAGCAAGGACACCTGTGTTTTCACCGTATGTTGTATTTGCAGGCCCGCCGATAAAACCTGCAAAGCTTGTTGCAAGGCCGTCACCAAGCAGAGTTCTGTGGAGACCCGGGTCTTCAATGTAGTTTTCGCCTGTTGTTGCGCTGATAGCGGCAATATCACCGATGTGTTCCATCATTGCGGCAAGAGCGATAGGCATAATTGTGATGATAGCACTGAGGTCAAATTTTGCAAAAGCTTCCGGAATAACAGGGGAGCCGATAATGTCAGCAGCTGCTACGGTTGAAAAATCAACTGCACCTGTGCAGAGAGCAACAATGTAGCTTACTACAACACTGAGCAGGATAGGAATGATTTTTATCATACCCTTGCCCCAGATGTTGCAGATAATGATAACGGCCAAAGCTACCACTGCAAGAAACCAGTTTGTAGATGCGTTTGTGATAGCACTTGGTGCAAGAATAAGACCGATGGAAATAATGATAGGACCTGTAACGATAGGCGGAAAGAATTTCATAATCTTCTTGATACCGAATGCTTTGATAAGTCCTGACATAACGATGTAAAGCAGACCTGCTGCAACAACACCGCCGCAAGCGTATGGCAGCATTTCAACATTAGGTATTGTAGCTTCACCATTTGCGTCAAGCAGTTTTGGAGCAACTATTGCAAAACCGCCAAGAAATGCAAAGGAAGAGCCAAGAAATGCAGGAATCTTGCCTTTTGTAACAAAATGGAACAAAAGTGTGCCCGCACCTGCTGCAAAAAGTGTTGTAGAAATATTGAGGCCTGTAATGAGCGGAACAAGCACTGTTGCACCGAACATTGCGAAAACATGCTGGAAACCAAGCAGTGTGTTTTTGGCTGTCATTTCAGGCAGAATTCTGTATTTTTTCATATGTTTTCTCCTTGTGCAAACAAAATATCATTTGTCTAACCTAAAAAATTTTATCACAAATTGTCACATTTTAAAAGGGGAAATTTAATATTTGAAAATATTATTTGTACTAATTGCTTATTATCGAATGAATTAGGACGGTGAATTTCAGGTATATTATATTTATTGCGTGACAAGTAATACAAGCGGAGTATTTTGGATTGTTTTTATCAAAGATACAATGTATAATATGGGTAACAGTTATAATTAAAGGAGAATGACAATGGAAGTTAGAATTGTACCTGTAGATAATCAGGACTATGCTGTTCTGGCACAGAAGCTGGATGATTATTATTTTGAAATTGTGGGACCTGTACAGGCAAGATATGCAGAAGTGAACAAACCGCATAATATGAACGCAATTTGTGTTGTTTATGAAAACGGTATGCCGATAGCATGTGGTGCGTGGAAAAAAATTGATGATGAAACAGCGGAAATCAAAAGAATATATGTGTTGCCTGAACATCGTCGCAAAGGTGCTGCTTCAATGATTGTAAAAGCTATGGAAGCGGATGCAGCAAAAACAGGAAGACGCCGTTTTATTCTTGAAACTGCACGCACAACAGCAGATTCTGCATCATTGTATCTGTCACTTGGATATCACGAAATCGATTATTACGGCAGTCCTGCAGGTGCTGAAAACTGTCGTTGTTTCAAAAAAGAAATATAACAGTCAGATTTAAAACCGTTATGCCATTTTACTGCATAACGGTTTGTTTTTTACACTGATTCGGATTGATTTTGATTTACAGCGATAATATAATTGAAACATAAGTTATAATAAAATGAGTGTGGAGGTAATGTATGGATTTTACAAGAATGACAGACTTTTTAAATACTTTGCCATCAAAAGGAATTCCGGGTGTTGACTGCATTATCAAGAAAGGGTACAAAACCATATACAGATATTATACAGGATATGCAGACAGGGAAAGCAAAACAGAAATGAAAGGTGATGAACTGTTTAACCTTTATTCTGCAACAAAGCCTATAACCTGTACAGCGGTTATGCAGCTGTATGAAAAAGGAAAAATTTTGCTTAATGAACCGGTTTCCAACTATATTCCCGAATATAAAAAGCTGCAGGTTATCCACCGCCGACCAAATGGTGAAAGCTATATTGCGCCTGCCACAAAACCAATGACTGTTCTTCAGTTGCTTACCATGACATCAGGCCTTGATTATGACCTTGATACGCCTGAGATAAGAAAAGTTGTGGAAGAAACAGACGGCAAAGCACCTACAATGGAGGTTATCAGGGCACTTGCGGCAAAACCATTGTGCTTCGAGCCGGGTGAGCACTGGCAGTACAGCCTTTCCCACGATGTTCTGGGGGCACTGGTGGAAGCAGTAAGCGGACAGAATTTTGAAGATTATTTAAAAGAGAATATTTTCGACCCTTGTGAAATGACCGATACCACCTTTAAATTTACTCCTGATGTGGAAAAGCGTATGATGGCACAGTACATACGAAACCTTGAAACAGGGGAAGTCACACGCACAGAAAGCAAAAGCAGACACACCATTGGCAGAGAATATCAAAGCGGTGGCGGCGGACTTATTTCATCGGTCAAAGATTATTCAAATTTTGTAGCAGCAATGGCAAACAATGGCTACAGCCATACAGGAAAACGCATTCTGAGCCGTCATACAATTGACCTTATGCGGGCAAACCATCTTACACCTCAACAGATGGCAGATTACAACTGGGCACATCTTAAAGGTTACGGTTATGGGCTTGGGGTGCGTACACATATTACATACGCAGGCAGTGATATAAACAGCCCTGTAGGGGAATTTGGATGGGCTGGTGCAGCAGGATGTTATCTTGTTATCGATCCTGAAAACAAAATAAGCATGTTTTATACACAGCATATGCTTAACAATATGGAAACATATGTACATCCAAGGCTAAGAAGCATACTTTACGCCTGCCTTGAATAAAAATAAAGCGGTCTGTATCAGCGATATCCCAACCAGAAAACACAAACCTGATTTTTAACACAAAAAGGCTGCTTCGTCAGCGACATTTGCATTACACAAATCAATGCTGAGTGTCTTTTCCTTGCAGCAGTACTTTTTCTGCAAAACAGGTAAAAATGTACCCGACAGCACACTTTGCAGTGTGTTGCCGGGTATTTATATTTTCTTATCGGAATGTCGTTTTGGACCGCTTTTGTTTTGTTGTGTAAACAAAAAAGCCAGCCCAAAAGGCTGGCTGTATGTGGTTGCGGAGGCTGGATTTGAACGGGCGACCTTCAGGTTATCACTTCGTGCCGGTAACCGTCGTGTGTCGCATACTGCAACCTCACAGGTTCGGCTTTGTCTGCTCGCACTTTGGGTGACACCGCTCACAAAAAAACAGTCCACAGTATTTTCAGTTTTGATAATGAAATAATTAAAAAGGCAAGGCTGCCGTATGGCATAGCCTGCTGTCATCTAAGGGGGTGACAGAAAATTTGCACAGCAAATGCGGAGCAAATTTTCGTCAAGAGGGGGATAATCCCCCTATGAACAAAATGTCCTGTAAAAAAATAAGTCCTGACTTAACCCAAGTCAGGACATTTTGGTTGCGGAGGCTGGATTTGAACCAACGACCTTCGGGTTATGAGCCCGACGAGCTACCATGCTGCTCCACTCCGCGATATTGAAGTAAAATTATTATATCATGAGTGTATGTTCTTGTCAATGATTTTTTGTGATGAATACATTTTGTTACTGAAATCAGCTTTTTCTGACAAAAAACAATTAAAAAGTTGTAAAAATTGATTGTCAGGTAGTATAATAAAACATTATATAAAATTGACAATAACACTTTTATTATATTGTTTTGCAGGGTATATGGTAATTGCTATGCATAATATACATGCGTGAAAAGAGGCGGATTATACTGATAAAAGTATTTGTAAAAAGAATAATGCTGGGGCTTCTGGTGGTGGCTGCAGTTGTAATGACGGCTGTTTTATTTGAATATAAAGACAAACTGTACACAGAGATTTCTCAGACACTGTCAGCGGACAGTGCAGATGAAATAACAGAGGAAATTGGTATCCAGGAGGACCCGGAAGCATATATAATTGATGAAAATGATCTTATTTCTGATGAACAGGAAGCTGTTCTGCAACAGTATGCATACAGATATGCACAGACGCTTGCTTTTCTTGAAATACAGGATATAAGCGATTTGTATTCAGACAAAGAAAGTGAAGCGTACTATCTTAATAAAATTGCATTGGATGTTATTGTAACTGTGCGTAAAATGGCTTCGAAGGATATGACCCTTGAAGAATGTACTGTGACATATAATGTTGCAGATGCATATTCATATGGCGGAAAAACTTACATATCCATACTTGAGGATAATACACAGAAATTCAGATTTCTTGATGTTCTTACACAGAATTTTATTATACAACACGAATTTGTTCTGGAACAGCAGGATAACAACTGGTATATAAAATCACATGCCCATGAAGAAGATTTTTATCTTCTTGCAGAAGAAGCGTGGGAACAGTTCCGGGGCACAGCAGAGGAAAAAGCTGCAAAAGTTATGGATGCCATAATTGCGGACACTGAAGAAAATATTGTATGGGCTAAAGAAAACTATTTGAACAAAACCGAAGAAAAAACTGCTGCTTATACAAACTACGACAGGGAAGCTGCTGTAGAATATGCAAAAGAATGGGTGGGAGAAAGAAATTACACAGGCGTTTATCTGGCCTATGACCCGTTTGGCGGTAACTGTCAGAACTTTGCATCACAGTGTCTGCATGCAGGCGGACTGGCTATGGACTATAATGGTTATAACCAGTGGAAATTCTATTCCAAAACTCTGAATGGCTATGCTACACCAAGCGGGCGTTCATACTCATGGACTGGTGTGGAACCGTTTTTTGACTACTGTTATCACAATACAAGTGGCGGTATAGTTGCACACACAGACTGGGGTGTTGCCTTTACACAGAAAGGCGATGTAATTCAGGTAGGTGCAATGGGGCAGTGGAGACACTCTGTTTTTGTTATTGATGTAATATATGACGAAAACGGATATGCTGAGGAAATTATCCTTGCGTCCAACACAGCGGACAGAATAAATTATCCTCTGAGTGCTTACATATACACTGCACCAAGACTTATTCATATCGTAGGACAGAATTAATAAAATTAATCAAAACACCCTGAAAGCAAAAACTTACAGGGTGTTTTTTCATGGAAAAATATTAAAGACTATTTTACGCTGTTTTCCAGTATATTCAGCATCTGCCTGCCTGGGTTGATAACTTCAATTTCAACATTTTCGCGTATTTCTTTTTCTATGTAGGGAAAATGTGTACAGCCTAAAACCAGTGCATCACAGCCAATACCCACAAAACTGTCGCAAAGCTCTTTAAGATGATAGTTTTGGTATATTTCGGCAGAAGGCAGGCCTTCTTCGATGGCAAACACAACAGGAAGAATACCGGCACCAAATACGCAGCATTTAGGGTTTTCTTCAAGAATAACTCTTTCAATACCTGCAAGGCTCTGACAGTTTGCGGCAAAAACCGAAAGTTTATCATGTTCTTTTGCACACAGTTTGTATACATCAAGGGGAGTTACCGTGCATACTGGCAAAGCAGCTTTAAGCCTGTCAATGTCAATAGCGGCAGAAAGGGAATTGCAGTATACCAAAATGCCATGTGCCCCCTGATTTATCATGCTTTTGCAGCCTTTAACTGCAAGCTGAAGAAGCTCCTCTTTGTAGAGAACCTGCATCTCTGTCTGTTCCTGCGGATTTCTGCTGCATGCAAAGCCGATGGCTTCAAAACCCTGTGAAACAGCATAGTCTATTCCCATCTGTGTGTCCACAGGTGTTCCGGCTATAACTCCTATTTTCATAATGAATACTCCTTGCTGAAGGGATTGTACCAGATTATAATAATACATAATATGGCAAAAAGCAATTGAACAAAATGTATTTTTCACACAATATTAAGATGTAAAATAGTTGAATTAAGTAGATTTTTAAATATAAATATGGTAACATAATATAATAGATTAACTGGACGGTGGAAATTATGGAGAGAAACGTTAAAAACTATTTTACAAAATCGACGATAAGCAACATTATAACTGTGTGCACTGCTGTGCTGCTTTATATTGGTGTATCGAATATTGATATGGTAAAAAATGTTTTAGGCAATATATATGGGATAATATCTCCGTTTGTTGTTGCTTTTGTTCTGGCGTTTTTGCTTAATACACCGGTTAAGTGGTTTGAGGCGAATGTTTTTAAAAAGGTAAAGGGCAAAAGAGCCCTTTCAATCTTCAGTGCATATATTATCACAGCATTGGTAATTGGGGTGCTTGCTGTACTTGTTGCACCACAGGTGCGCGACAGCATTGTCAATATTATAAATTCAATTCCTGAATATATCAGACAGATTACCACACTGCTGGAGCAGCTGACAACACAGTATCACTGGGATCCTAAATTTGTTGAAACAGTTACAGAAACAATGTCATCTGCATTTAAATCTTTAAGTGCAACAGTTCTCAATCTTATTCCGCAACTTTTCAATGCATCTGTTTCATTGGGTTCCCTTGTGATTGACCTGTTTATGGCTGTTATTGCATCAATATATATGCTTGCAACAAAGGAACGTCTGAGATTTCAGCTTAAAAAAATACTTTATTCATACCTTAAGGAAAAACGTGCTGACCGCATTATAGAAATAGGCGTGCTCACAAATGAAATGTTTTCCAAGTTTATTATCGGTAAAATCATCGACAGTATTATAATTGGTATACTTTGTTTTATCGGTACAATGTTTATCTATTCACCATATGCAATCCTGCTTGGTGTTATTGTAGGCGTAACAAATATTATTCCGTTTTTCGGACCGTTTATCGGTGCAATTCCGTCCATACTCATTCTGCTTATGGTAAGCCCATGGGATGCACTTATCTTTGCGATATTTGTACTTGCACTGCAGCAATTTGACGGAAACATTCTTGGCCCGAAAATTCTTGGTGATTCAACAGGCCTTGCACCAATCTGGGTGCTCGTTTCCATCACAATCGGTGGCGGTCTGTTCGGTTTTGTGGGCATGGTGGCAGGTGTGCCTACTTTTGCAGTTTTATACAGCCTTATTTCCCAGAATATGGACAAGCGACTCGCAGCAAAAAAAATTGAAGCCGACAGGGATAAACTGATACTTACCCCAAAAGGAGAAAAAACAGAAGATGAACCGAATTCATAAAAGACAGTTACGAAGATATGTACTGGCAACAATTTTGCTTATCTTATCAGGATATATATCGGTTTTTATAAAAGATTCAATAGACGCAAAAAATCCGGAAATTTCGTTGCCTGTTATCAGCGTTACAACAGGATATACAGTTATTCCAAGTGCACCGCGTGCAGGATATGAATGGTCGTATACTACAAAAACAGTTAAATCCCCGTTTGTTTCAAGCATGGATGTGCCGCTTATTGCATATGAAGTTTCACCGGATATGCCGATTCTCATTGAATTTTCCACTCAGGCACAAAATATTACTCTCTATGAAAGCAAATTGTCTGCACCGGAAGATTTTACAGAAAAACGTTATGGAATGACTACACCGGTTGAAGAAGGTGAATATATCTATAAAGTTGTTGCACAGTTTGAACAGGGCACAATTGTGCATTACTTTGCACTTAATGTAAAGCAGTCGCACATAATAGCATAAACATTGAAGTTTCCGTCTTATAAAGGCGGAAACTTTTTGCTTTTTATTATAAGGAAGTACAATGTGAAAATATCGGTAAAAGCTATAATTATTTGACAATGAACAACCGTTTTGTGTATAATTTTATATTGAGATAATAGATGTATTTATATTATAAAAAGAAAAAACTATTATCTTTCGGAGGTAATAAAATGGTATACAGCATGACCGGATACGGAAAAGGCAACGCTGTTTTGAACGGTAAGGATATTACTGTTGAAATCAAATCTGTAAATCACAGATATTTTGAATATTCAAGCAGAATGTCCCGTTTCTTTTCCTTTCTTGAAGACAAAATCAAAAAACAGATTAACGAAACAGTAAGCCGCGGCAAGGTGGAAATGTCACTTACCATCAAAGCGGTTGAGCAGGGCGATACAGTAGTGGAAGCAGATGTTGCCCTTGCAAAAAGTTATTATCAGGCACTTTGTGCAATCAGTGAAGAACTTGGCCTTGAAAAGCCATGTGATGTAACAGCAATTTCAAGATATGAAGGTGTCCTGACACAAAACAAGAGCGAAGAAGATGCTGAACAGCTTGCTGCAGATGTAAGCAGTGTTGTGGCAATGGCACTGGAAGAATTTGTAAATATGAAAAAAGCAGAAGGCAAAAAACTTTACGATGATGTTATGGGACGCCTGGATGCAATTGAAGATATAGTAACACAGATTGAAACGATTGCTCCTCTGCGAACACAGAAATATCAGGACAGACTTTATCAGAAACTTCAGGTAATTCTTCAGGATCATCAGATTGATACACAGAGAATTCTGACAGAAGCTGCAATTTTTGCCGATAAAGTTGCTGTTGACGAAGAAACAGTGCGTCTGCGCAGTCATATTGCACAGTATCGTGACATTCTTAACGGTGATGCACGTCAGGGCAGAAAGCTGGATTTTCTTACACAGGAACTCAACAGGGAAGCAAACACTATCGGTTCCAAATCCAATGATCTGGAAATTACCAGAAAAGTGGTTGATATAAAATCTGAAATCGAAAAAATCAGGGAACAGATTCAGAATATGGAATAAGAGGTTTTTGTATGGCAATGATGAACATAGGTTTCGGCAGTATGATAAACCCGGACAAAATTGTTGCAGCTTTAAGCCCGGAATCTGCACCGGTTAAACGAATGATAACCAAAGCAAAAAGTGAAAACAGACTTATAGATGCAACTTTTGGCAGAAAAACCAAAACAGTGGTTGTGACCGATTGTGAACACATTATATTATGTGCATTTACAGCGGAAAGAATATTCGGTCAGGCAAGTGATAACCTTATAAAATTTATGGAGACTGAAGATGAATAGTATAGACAAAAACATTGTAGTAATTTCAGGCCCGTCAGGCTGCGGTAAAGATACCGTTGTAAAAAAGATTTTAAGCATGGACGAAAGATTTATCCTTTCTGTTTCCGCAACAACAAGACAGCGCCGTCCAATTGAAACAGATGGTGTTGACTACATATTTCTTACAAAAGAAGAATTTGAAACCAGACTGGAAAACGGTGAATTTCTTGAATACACAAACTATTGTGATAACTACTATGGTACTCTTAAACAGCAGATTGAAGACAAGGTAAAAGCCGGAAAGGTAGTTGTGCTGGTTATTGAGGTTGAAGGTGCACAGAATGTTAAAAAAGTGTATCCGGACAGTCTTACAATCTTCCTTGCACCGCCATCCCTTGAAGAACTGGAACGCCGCCTTAAAAACAGAGGCACAGAAGACGAAAGCAAAATTAAACAGCGACTGTTCAAGGCAAAGGAAGAACTTGGCTTCCAGAGCAGTTATGACTATATAGTAGAAAACAACTATATTGACCAGTGTGCACAGTCAATTATCGATATTTTTGACAACAGAGACTAATTGAAGGAGGGTAGCTTTATGTTGACAGCAGGCGTAGCAGTGGATAAAGCTACCTTGAACTTTGACAGGGAATTCTCCTATATAGTTCCGGAACAGTTCAAAGATATAATACAGCCGGGCTCAATTGTGCTTGTGCCTTTTGGACGCAGCAGTGCATTAAGGCTTGGGGTGGTGCTTGGTACAGAAGAAAGAGAAGATGTAAAAGGCCTTAAAAAAATTGAAGATGTTAAAACAGAGGATTGGTCGGTAACCCCTTTTGCACTCAAGCTTGTGGATTTTATAAGAGAAACCACTTTCTGCACCTGCTATGAAGCAGCTAAAGCGGTTATTCCTTACGGACAGCAGTATAAAATTGTCTCAGGAAAACTGCAGGTAAAGCACCGGCTGCCAACCGAAATAAGATATACTGTCTGCAATGTGCTTGATGGAGAAAAACTTACACAGAAGCAGCAGACGGTATATGATTATCTTACATCTTCACACAAAACAATCAAACAAATATGCGAAGATTGCAATGTAACACGTGCGGTAGTTGATAAACTTGTGGAAAAAAATCTTATTTCTGCAGCAGAATGTGAAAAAGAATATGTCTCTGATACAGTAAAAAAGGAAGACAGAAAAATATCACTTACTCAGCAACAGCAAAAGGTTTTTGATGAAATTGTTTCCTGTGACAATTCAAAACCACATTTGATTTACGGTGTTACATCAAGCGGCAAAACATCGGTTTTTATAAAGCTTATACAGGACACATTGATTAAAGGCAAAACAGCAATGCTTTTGGTGCCGGAAATTTCGCTGACACCGCAGATGATAAATCTGCTTACAGGTTATTTCGGTGATATTGTAAGTGTTCTGCATTCAAAGCTGTCGCAAAGCGAAAGACTGTATCAGCATAAAATGATACAACAGGGCAAATCCCGGGTTATAATCGGCACAAGAAGTGCTGTATTTGCACCTGTTGAGGATATCGGACTTATAATTATTGACGAAGAACACGAAAAAACTTTTAAGTCAGAAAACAGTCCAAGATATTCAGCAATAAGGGTTGCGAACTTTATTGCAAAGGAAAAAAATGCAAAACTTGTGCTGGCTTCCGCAACGCCAAGTATTGAAAGCTATTATCTGGCAAAAAATGGGTATTATCATCTGCATGTGATGAACAAACGCTACAACGATATGCCAATGCCCCGCGTGGAGATAATCGACATGCGTATGCAGGCTAAGATAGGTGATACAGGTGTTCTGTCAGATGCGGTTATAAAATATCTGTCAGACAATATACGGCAGGAAAAACAAAGCATTATCCTTATAAACAGACGCGGTTATTCAACTGTAGGTGTATGTAAGGAATGCAGGGAGACACTGCAGTGCGACAACTGCAGCGTTAACCTTGTTAAACACAAAAACGAAAACAGATTAAGTTGCCATTACTGTGGTACCAACTATCCTGTGGCGGAAAAATGTCCGCACTGCGGCGGGGAAATACAGTATGTTGGCTATGGCACCCAGAAGGTGGAAGAATATATTCTGTCCTGTATACCAAAGGCAAGAGTACTGAGGATGGATGCTGACACAACGGGCAAAAATGATGCTCACAGCGAAATGCTCAAAGCTTTTGCCGATAAAAAGTACGACATTCTTGTGGGTACGCAGATGGTGGCAAAGGGGCTGGATTTCAGGGATGTAAACCTTGTATGTGTGCTGGGTATGGATGGCGCGCTCAATCAGGTTTCCTACAATTCCAACGAAACAGCTTTCAATCTGCTTACACAGGTTATCGGACGTGCAGGCAGATGGACAAAGGATGCTGTTGCAGTAATTCAGACTTACGACAGCACAAACCCTGTAATCAACCTTGCACGCAAAGGTGATTACGAAAGTTTTTATAACAATGAAATTGCATTCCGTAAGCTGAACATATATCCGCCTTTCTGCACAATGTGCCAGGTGGCGTTTACAAGCGAAAAGGAAATACAGGCTGCAAAGGATGCGGCTAAGTTTCTTAAAATTATTCAGCAGCAGGTGTCAAGGCTGGAAGGGCTGCCCATGGTGGTTCTTGGCCCTGCACCTTTTGCGGTATCAATGGTCAGTGGTGTGTATCGTTACCGACTGACAATAAAATGCAAAAACACAAAGAAATTCAGAGATTTTTTAAGGCTGGCAATTGACGAATACCTTAAAAATCCTGACAATAAATCGGGAATATATGTAAATATGAACCCGGCAAATGACTAATTATTATTCAGGAGATATATTATGGCTATCAGAACTATAGTAAAAGACGGCGACCCTATCCTTAAAAAAGTTTGCCGTCCTGTAACAGAATTCAACGAAAAACTTGCAACATTGCTTGATGATATGGGCGATACAATGATAGAAGCTCACGGCCTTGGCCTTGCAGGTCCACAGGTTGGCATTATGCGTCGGGTATGTGTTGTACTTGACCAGTATCTTGATGAAGATGACAACGAAGTAGATGAAATCATCGAACTTATAAACCCTGAAATTCTTGAAAGAGAAGGCGAAGTTACTCTTTTTGAAGGCTGCTTGTCTTTTCCTAACAGAAACGGTGCAATCACACGTCCTCAGTATGTAAAAGCAAAGGCACAGGACCGTTACGGCAATGAATTCATTATCGAAGCGGAAGATATCCTTGCACGAGCAATCTGCCACGAAACAGACCATCTCGACGGCATTACAATTATGGACCACGCAACAAAATTCTACGAAGATCTTACACCTGAAGAAATCAAAGCACTTAATCTGGATGAAGACTATGAATAAAAATGATGTAAAAGTACTGTTTATGGGTACACCTGAAATAGCAAAAGGCTGTCTGGAACAGATGTATAACGACGGCTGGAATATTATCGGTGCCTTCACACGTGAAGACAAACCTGTAGGCAGAAAGCAGATTATGACCCCGCCACCTGTCAAGGTGTTTGCACAGGAACATGGTATACCGGTATATCAGCCTAAAACACTTAAGGGTGAAGCGTCTGAAACTATAAAAGAACTTGCGCCGGACCTTATTGTAGTGGTTGCATACGGCAGAATTCTGCCTAAAGATGTTATCGATGTACCACAGTTTGGCTGTGTGAATCTGCATGTTTCGCTTTTGCCGCAGTACCGCGGTGCTGCACCTATACAATGGGCACTTATCAATGGTGACAAACAGACAGGCGTGACTGTAATGCACATTGACGAAGGGCTGGATACAGGCGATATAATTGATGTTCTGCCTGTGGAAATAGGCGAAAATGAAACACAGGAAGAACTTTTTGCTGATGTGGAAGAAAAAGGCAAGGTTTTTCTTTCCAGAGTATGTGAAGATATTATAAACGGCACTGCAACACGAACTCCACAGGACCATGAAAAGGCAACTCTTGCACCACCGCTTACCAAAGAAATGGCTCTTTTCAGCTTTGATAATTGTGCACAGGTTATCCATAATAAAGTAAGAGGTCAGAACCCATGGCCGAGTGCTCATTTTATATATGGCGACAAAAAAGTAAAGGTTATCAGAACAAAGCTGGTTGACGCAAAAGGCAAAGCTGGGGAAATTATTTCCACAAAACCTTTGGTGGTGGCCTGCAGTGAGGGTGCACTTGAACTTGTTACCGTTCAGCCTGAGGGCTCAAAAGCCATGGATGGCACAGCGTGGAGCCTTGGAAGACGCTTTGAAAAAGGCGATATACTTTAAACCGTTTCAGAGGTGATCAGATGTATTACGGAATAGATATTTACTATCTTATCTTTGTTATCCCTGCAATGCTCTTTTCAATGTGGGCACAGGCAAGGGTAAACAGCACATTCAATAAATATTCAAGACAGAGAACATACAGCGGAATGACAGGGTACGAAGCTGCACGCAGAATTCTGGCTGCAAATGGTCTTCACAATGTTCAGGTGGAACATGTGTCAGGAAATCTTACAGACCATTATGACCCTAAAACCAATGTTATCCGTCTTTCTGACAGCGTTTTCAATTCAGCAAGTGTTGCGGCGGTTGGAGTTGCAGCTCACGAAGCCGGTCATGCGGTGCAGTATGCACAGAACTATGCACCAATCAAACTTCGTTCTGCTATTATTCCTGTTACACAGATAGGTTCACAGCTTTCAATACCGCTGGTGCTTATAGGCTTTTTAATGGGTATGGACCCACTTGTAAACATTGGTTTGCTGCTTTTTGCAACAGTTGCGTTTTTCCAGCTTGTTACACTGCCTGTTGAGTTCAATGCAAGCAGACGCGCTGTAACAGCCCTGGAAATGAGCGGAAGTATTGGAGACGAAGAACTGCATGGTGTGAAAAAAGTTCTCAGTGCAGCAGCAATGACCTATGTAGCCGCTCTTGCAGTTGCAGTAGCCAACCTTTTAAGACTTGTTTTGAGATTTGGTAACAGAAACAGAGATTAAAATATGGATTTGACAAGAAAACTGGTTGTGGACTGTCTTTTAAAGGTGGAAAGTTCAGGCTTTTCAAACCTTGTGCTTGCATCAGAAATTGACAGCCACAATCTTACAAATCAGGATAAAGCCTTTGCTACAAAATTGTTTTACGGAACAGTTGAAAGAAAACTGACCCTAAACTATATTCTGCAGAAACAGCTTTCCAAGCCGATTGCAAAAATGGACAAGGAAGTTGTGGCAATTTTGCAGAGCGGGCTTTATCAGCTTTTATATATGCAATCGGTGCCTGATTATGCGGCAATAAACCAAGCAGTTGGACTGTGTCCTGTATTTAAAAAGACCAGTGCCAAGGGCTTGGTTAATGCTGTATTAAGGAAGTGTCAGAAATTTGACATTGAAAAGGAAGTTTTTAAAGACAGACTTACAGAACTGTCGGTAAAATATTCTGTCAATACCGATATTGTAAAAATTATACTCAGGGATTATCCTGAAATTGCGGAAGATATCCTCAGAGGAATGTTTATTACACCTAAATTTACGGTAAAGATAAACACAACAAAAATTTCTGCGGATAATTTCAGAAAACTGCTTATAGAAAGAGGGTTGTCCTATAACGACATGCCTTTCTGCGATGGTGTGGAAATTATCCACAGAGGCAGCGTTACTGACATACCGGGGTTTGCAGAAGGATATTTTTATGTACAGGGCATAACAAGCCAGTATGCAGTAAAGGCAGCAGATATACATAAAAATGACGACATTCTGGACCTTTGTGCTGCACCGGGGGGCAAAAGCTTTGCAGCTGCAGTAGAACTTGGCGGCAGCGGCAGTGTTACCAGCTGCGACCCTAACCCGTCAAGGCTTAAGCTTATTCAGGACGGGGCAAAAAGACTTGGATTTGAAAATATAACTACAGTACAGAACAGCGGTGAGGTTTACAACGACAGCTTAAAACAGTATAATGTTATAATCTGCGATGTGCCTTGTTCCGGCATAGGTATCATACCTAAAAAGCCTGATCTGAGATATAAGTCAATGGGTGATGTGGAAAATCTTGCGCAGCTGCAGTATGAAATTCTGTCCACAGCATCCCGTTATTTAAAGGAAAACGGCACTATTGTCTATTCAACCTGCACCATTAATAAACAGGAAAACGAACAGGTGGTAGACAGATTTTTAAAAGAAAACACAAACTATAAACTTGAAAAACAGCATTGCCCTGTTGAAAATGTGATTAACAGTGATGAAAAGGTTACATTTTTATCACATTTGACAGGTTTCGACGGCTTTTTTGTAGCAGTGCTGAGAAAAATGTGGTAAAATGGAAAGAGTAGATATTAAAAGCTTTGATATGGAACAGCTTTCGGAATATGTGGTTTCACTGGGGCTTAAAAGCTTCAACGCCAAACAGATATATTCCTGGTTACATCAGAAAAATGCAGTTTCTTTTGATGAAATGTCCAACATTTCAAAACAGGCAAGGGAACTGCTTGGAGAAAACTGTTTCATTACAAACCTTGAAATTGCACAGAAGCAGGTTTCAAAGGATGGGACAATAAAATATCTTTATCGACTGCCGGACGGCAACTGCATCGAATCTGTTCTTATGAAATACGAACACGGCAACAGTATTTGTGTTTCGAGTCAGGTTGGATGCCGCATGGGCTGCAAATTCTGTGCATCTACACAGGGCGGCAAGGTGAGAGACCTGCAGACAAGTGAAATTCTGTCACAGATTTATGCTACCGAAGCAGATACAGGTGAACGTATAAGCAATATTGTGCTTATGGGTATTGGTGAACCTCTTGATAATTTTGACAATGTAATTCATTTTATCAAGATTATATCCTCAAAGGAAGGCAAAAATATCAGTCAGAGAAGCATCAGTCTTTCCACCTGCGGTATTGTTCCTAAAATCTACGAACTTGCACAGCTTAAATTAGGCATAACCCTTTCCATTTCTTTGCATGCAACTACCAACGAAGCAAGAAAACGTACTATGCCTGTTACAAATGCTTATCCGCTGGAACAGCTTATGAAAGCATGCAGGGACTACACAAAAACAACAGGCCGCAGAATAAGTTTTGAATATGCAATGATAAAAGGCGAAAACGACACTCAGGAAGATGCTGTGCGTCTTTCAAAACTGCTCAGCGGTTTTATAAATCATGTGAACCTTATTCCTGTTAACCCTGTTGATGGCTCGCCATTTACACAGAGTGACGCAAAAATTATCAGAGATTTCCAACATAAGCTCACACAATTAAATGTCAACGCAACAATCAGACGCCGTCTCGGTCAGGATATTTCTGCCGCCTGCGGTCAGCTGAGAAACGAACACAGGTGATTAAATGAAAATTTCAGGGGCTACCAACATTGGCAACCGAAGAAGTGAAAATCAGGACAAATATATAGCTGGCAGACTGCTTAACAATGTCAGCTTTGGCTTTGTGTGCGATGGAATGGGCGGCGTAAAAGGTGGCAAAATAGCCAGCGATTTACTTGCAAAATATATTGAAGACGCTTTATATGTCCACAATGAAAACAAAAACTTCAACGAAGAAAAAACTGTGCTTTCCGCAATAGAAGATGCCTGCAGGGCAATTTATAACCTTGGCGAGAAGAACAGTGAATATAAAGGTATGGGTACAACTGTTGCAGGGGTAACAGTCAACGGCAGTAAGTGCACTGTATACCACGCAGGAGACTCCCGTGTTTATATAGTAAGAGATTCAAAACTTGCACTGATAACCCGTGACCACTCGGTAGTACAGGAACTGGTCTCTCAGGGAAAAATAACAGCAGAAGAAGCGGAAACGCATCCACAGCGTAATCTTATAACCCGTGCAGTAGGCGTTGAGGAAACTGTGCAGATAGATGTAGCAGAACTTGACGTTTTCCCGGGTGATATTATTCTTTGTACCACTGACGGACTCACAAATTTTATATCACCTCACGATATGGTGGCAATTTTAACACAGCCAAATATATTCTCAATGCCGGATAAACTTATTCATAAGGCATTGGGAAATCAGTCTACAGATAATATTACTGCAGTAGTGCTGGCAATTTAAGGAGGCATAATGGAGAATTATATAGGAAAGATTATTGACAATCGCTATGAAATTATCTCTCTCATAGGCGTTGGCGGTATGTCAAACGTTTATAAAGCTGTTGACAAGCAGACAGGTCAGGAAGTTGCAATTAAATTTCTCAAGGAAGAATTTTTTGAAAACGAAGAACTTGTAAGACGCTTTAAAAACGAAAGCAAGGCAATCAGTCTGCTTAACCACGAGTGTATTATCAAGGTTATTGACTTCAACATAACAGACAGCGAAAAATACTTAGTAGTAGAATATATCAAAGGTGTAACACTTAAAGAGTTCATAGAAAACCGCGGCAAGCTTACATGGGAAGAAACACTGGTTTTTTCCAACATCATTCTGGGTGCACTTGGTCATGCCCATGAAAACGGTGTTATCCACCGAGACCTTAAACCGCAGAATATTATGCTTACCCGTGAAGGTGAGCTTAAAATAATGGACTTTGGCATTGCAAGGCTTTCTACTGCAAATCAGAGAACAGTTACAGATAAAGCTATCGGTTCGGTGCATTATATCAGCCCTGAGCAGGTTCGTGGTCAGAACACAGATAACCGTTCTGACATTTACAGCATCGGTATTATGATGTACGAAATGCTTACAGGCAAACTTCCGTTCCAGTCAGAAACAGCAGTTTCTGTTGCTTTGCAGCAGCTTTCAGAAGAAGCACCGCCGATAAGCAACTATGCGGAAGGCGTGCCAAAGGGCATGGAACAGATTGTTATGAAAGCAATTGCAAAAGACCCTGAAAACAGATATCAGTCTGCAGGGGAAATGCGTGAAGATTTGCAGGAACTCAGGAAAAATCCTGCAGCTCTGTTTGATAACAGCTCAAAACAGTTTGAAGAACAGACTAAAACAGTAATGGTGAATACAGTGGCTAAAGAAAAGAAAAGCAAGGTTAAAGTGAAAAAAGGAAAACGTCTGCTTTTGCCTGTTATGGCAGGGCTGGCAACCGCTTTTGCTTTAAGTGCTGTTGTTGCAGTAACTCTTATTTTTAAAATGAGCGGTAATGCTCTGCTTTCCAACAAGCCGGAAATTGAACTTCCTAGTTTTGTTGGTATGACAGAAACACAGGTAAAGAAAAGCGGATATAACCTTAAATTTGAATATGAATATCAGTATAACGACGAGTTTGAAAAAGATGTTGTTTTTGCACAGACACCAAAAGCTCCTAGAACTGTAAAAGAAAACAGTACAGTTAAACTTAAGGTAAGTAAAGGTGTTATGACAAGCGAAATGCCTGACCTTAAAAACTTTACAAGGGCAGAAGCACAGAAAGTTCTTGAAGATCTTGGTGTAAATATAGCTGTTGATACAGTTGAGACTAAAGATGTTGTGGATGGCAATGTTGTAAAAACAGAACCTGAAGCAGGAGAACTGATCAAGAGCGGCAGCACAGTTACAATTTACATTGCAATTGATCAGGAAAAGAACACACGAGAAGTGCCTAATGTTGTCGGCAGTGCAGATCTTGCAACAGCAAGAAGAGCAATTACAGCTGCAGGTTTGCGTGTTGAAAACTACACACAGGCAGAAAGCTATGAACCTGTAGGCACAGTTATTGCACAGACACCGGAAGCGGGCAAGGAACTCCCTGCAGGCAGCGGTATAACACTTGTTATCAGTTCCGGTCCACCAAAATGTCCGGATTGCGGTTCAACAGAACATACAGTGCACCCTACATGTTCAGTATGTGGCTCCAAATCTCATACAGAACACCCAAAAACATGTGAAGTTTGCGGAAAAGAAGGACACGAAGCTAAAAATGGTGAATGTCCAAAATGTAAACATGATTCTCTTGCAGAGGGTGAAACATGCAGTAACTGTAAAGACTATACAAAACCTGTGACAACTCCGGAAACAACACCGACACCAACATGTCCGGATTGCGGTTCAACAGAACATCTTACACATCCGACACCTGCTCCTACAGAAACACCTGATGAAGGCGGTAATACTGAAAGCGGTTCAACAGGAGATTCAACAGGAGAATAATTAAAAGAGTATTATATGAAAACCAATATTGTTTTAAAAAGCATAGGCGGCTTTTATTATATAAAAACCGAAGATGGAACAATTATAGAATGTAAAGCAAAGGGCAAGTTCAGAAAGCTTGCCCTTTCGCCGCTTGCAGGAGATATTGTTGAAACAGAATATGAACAGGGGACAAATGTCATCACAAAAATTCACGACAGAAAAAATCAGTTTATACGTCCGCCTTTTGCAAACCTGGACTTGCTAATTCTGGTTATTTCCACAACTGAGCCTAACCCTAACTATTTTGTAATCGACAAGATGTGTGCAATTGCACACCATAAAGATGTGGAGGTTGCCATTGCAATTACAAAGGCAGACCTTGCACACTGCGGTGAAATTAAGGATATATACACCAAAGCAGGTTATCAGGTGTTTATTACAGGTGAGGAACAGACAGACCAGCTTGATGCGTTAAAAGCGTTGATGAAAGACAAAGTATGCGCCTTTGCAGGAAACTCAGGTGTTGGCAAATCCACTTTGCTCAACCGCCTTTTTCCTGACCTTCAGCTGGAAACAAATGCAATCAGCCAGAAACTTGGTCGTGGCAAACATACCACCCGTCAGGTGGAAATTTTTGATATGGGAGACTGTATGGTTGCTGATACTCCGGGTTTTTCATCCATTGAACTTGACAGGGACAACTTTATTTCAAAATATGACCTGCCTTATGCATTTGTTGAATTTGCGGAACATCTTGATGGCTGCAAATTTGCCGATTGCAGCCATACAACCGAAATAGGGTGCAGTGTAAAAAACGCGGTAGAAGCAGGCGAAATTTCACAATCACGTTATGACAGTTATGTAGCTTTGTATGAAAAGCAGAAACAGGTTAAAGACTGGGAGCTGAAATAATGAAAAGATGTATTGTTATCGGCAGTATGCCTGTCGATGTTGACCTGAAAAGGTTTATAACTCCTAAAGATTATGTTTTTTGTGCAGATGGCGGATATCTGCAGGCATTGAAACAGGGCATTGAACCGGATGTTATTGTCGGCGATTTTGATTCTTCCCCGCATCCGCACAACATTGCAGCAAAAATAGAAGAACTGCCTGTTATAAAGGATGATACCGATACATACCATATTGCCCGTCAGATAATAAAAGATGGCTTCAGTGAAGCATTGTTTTTTGGTGTTACAGGCGGAAGGCCTGACCACACATTTGCAAATATACAGATGCTTAAATTTCTGGCACAGAACAGGGTAAATGCGCAGATAATTGATAAAAACAGTACATACACTGTTATAACAGACGGACAAGCTGAACTTCCTGCAACAGAAAACTGTTATTTTTCGGTATTTGCCCTTGATGAAAAATGTACGGGAGTTACGGAAACAGGCGGGTTTTATGAAATTTCTGATGCTGAAATCACAAATGATTTTCCTATTGGTGTCAGCAATGAATTTATCGGTAAACCTGTTACGATATCGGTAAAAAAAGGCAGTCTGCTTATAATCACAACAGGAAAGGATTGATATTATGATTAAAATCAAATGGCTTGGACATGCTTGTTACAAAATTTATTTTGACGATATCCAATGCGTTATCGACCCTTTTGAAAAAGGTTATGTGCCGGGTTATCGTGACATCAGCACCAGTGCGGACATTGTGCTTGCAAGCCACATGCATAATGACCATTACGGATTAAATGAAGTTCAGCAGCTTCTGCGTATGGTTCACGGTGTTGAGGTAACAAAGGTCGACACTTTCCACGACGACAAAGGCGGCGCACTCCGCGGCAAAAATATTGTTCATGTGATGAAATATAATGGAGTTAAAATTGCCCATCTCGGCGATATAGGCCATGTTCTTACAGAAGAACAGGTACAGCAAATTGGCGACGTTGATGTTGCGATTGTTCCGATAGGAGGAACATACACAGTACGTGCGCCTGAAGCAAAAACTATCTGTGAACAGGTTAATGCAAAGGTTATTATTCCAATGCACTACCGCACAGGCGAACAGGGCTTTGATGTTCTTGAGACAACGGAAGAATTTGAAAGCCTTTTTGACAACGTGAATCACTATGACAGTGATGAATACATTGTGCCGCAGAAAATTACACCTGAGGTTGCAATACTCACATATAAATAGAGGAACAAGCTATGACAAATGCTGAAATTTTAAAAAGAGTAGACCACACTTTACTTAAGGCAGATGCAACAAAAGCAGACATTTTGAAAATCTGTAATGAAGCACTGGAAAATAATACAGCTTCCATCTGCATCAATCCCGGTTATATTGAATATGCAGTGAGTGTATTGGGAGATAAGATTCCTGTATGTACAGTTATCGGTTTCCCTTTGGGAGCAATGACAACAGAATCAAAGGTTTTTGAAGCCAGAGATGCCATCAGCAAAGGTGCAAAAGAAGTTGATATGGTTATCAACATCAGCAAAGCAAAAGATGGCGATTTTGAATATATTGAAGACGAAATCCGTCAGATAAAAGCAGCAGTAGGGGACAATGTTCTCAAAGTAATTATCGAAACCTGTCTGCTGACAGATGATGAAAAAATTTCCCTCTGCAAAGCTGTTACAAACGCAGGTGCAGACTATATCAAAACATCAACAGGCTTTTCCACAGGCGGAGCAACCTTCCATGATGTTGAGCTGTTTGCAAAATATACCGAAGGCAAATGCAAAATCAAAGCGGCAGGCGGAATAAGAACAAGAGAAGATATGGAAAAATTTATTTCTCTTGGTGCTGACAGGCTTGGCACATCTTCTGCAATCAAAATTCTCAACAGAGAAAAAGCTGAAAACAATTATTAAAGCAAAAATATACCCACCAAATCACTTTAAAGTGATTGGTGGGTATTTGTTTTATAGTTGAGATGTATAGGGAATATGTTTTGTGATGATAAAATATATAATTATTTCACAAAATCAAATTCGTGCTTGTCTTCCATAGAAAGCACAAAAGCCTGCATAAGTCTGTATGAATTTTCAAGGTCTTCAAGGTCGATAACTTCAAGTGCGGTATGTGCATTTCTTGACGGAATGGATATGCTGCCTGTAGGTACACCTTTGTGTCCCTGATGCAGTTCGCCTGCATCGGTGCCGATACCTGTGAAGATTTCCACCTGATAAGGAATATTTTTTTCTTTTGCAACCTGCTGCAGTTTGCGGCGCACAGCCACACTAGCCATAAGGCTGAAATCCATCGCTTTGATACCGGGGCCTTTGCCAAGGCACAAAGTCTGGTCCATCATGCTTTCAAAGGTGTCGGTTGCGGCAGTTGTGTCAATTGACAGTGCAACATCAGCTTCAATAGCGTGTGCAGCAGTGCGTGCACCACGCAAGCCAACTTCTTCCTGTACAGAAAATACTGCATAAAATGTGCCTTTCATCTTTGAAAAATCAGTTTCTTCAATCAGTTTTACCAGCACAGCACAGCCTGCCTTGTCATCAAAACCATGGCCCATTGCACGGTTGTTGCCAAATTCTTTATAGTCACTGCCCCACACAATTGCGTCACCAACTTCGATGCCCATAGCTTCTGCCGATGCTTTGTCTTTTGCACCAACATCAATGTAGAGCTCATAATGGCTTCTTACACGGTCAACTTTGTCAAATTTCATCATATGGCAGGATAAAAAGCCGATAAGTCCCGGCACTTTGCCATTGACAGTACAGATATCTACAGTTTCAATTGGCAGCACACGATTGTCGTGACCGCCAACTTTTTCAAAGCGGATGAGACCGTTGTTTTCAATTTTTTTAACAATAAAGCCAACTTCGTCTGTGTGGGCACTTGCTACAAGCACAGGACCGGGTGCCCCACCGTCCATACGCACAATCAGATTACCAAGTCCATCAATTTCCCAATGGTCAGCCTTATCTTTAAGTCTGTCGCGCAGATAGCGGATAACATCATATTCAAATCCACAGGCAGATGGAATTTCTGTCAGCTGTTTCAAAATTATATTCATAATCCTATGCTCCTTACAATAATTAAATTTGATACAATTATACTACTTTGATTTTACATATGCAATGTACTCTGGAAATATAATAGTGAAAAACACCTGCCCGGTTTAGCGACCTCCCCAACAAGAAAACACAAACCTGATTTTCAACACAAAAAGGCTGCTGCGGCGTCAGCGATACTTGCATTACACAAGGTAGTGCTGCGTGCCTTTTTCTTACAGCAGAACCTTTTCTGCAAAAACAGGCAAAAATGTACCCGGCAACACACCGCAAAGTGTGTTGTCGGGTATTTATGTTTTCTTATCAGAATGTCGCTTTTTGATTACGTGTTTTTGTTACAGTTATATTAAGATTACTTGTGTCATACATCACTTCTGCGTGGTTTGTTTTGATAAGTGTCTTGTCAATTGTATTTCCGGTAACCTTGTCAACTACAGCGCGGTAAATTTCGCCATTACGGTACACAACACCGTCTTCACGGGAAAAGTGTTCGTTCTCTGCTTTGATGTGATATGCTTCATTTAACGGTTTTTCGCAGCGCAGCTCTCCGTACAGGTATTCATTGTCAGTATATGTAACAAGCTGAAAAATCTGGTCTGTGTTGTTTGTAAAACGATAATCCTTGTAGTTATATAGAATACTTGTACCTGTTCCGAAAGGTACCTGCCTGTTAAAGTCAGGGAACAGGTCTACACCGTCGTGGTGGTGATGTTCGATGACAGATAATGGTGAATGAAGCACCATCCAGTGTATAAGATTGGTAAACTGACACATACCGCCGCCAATGTCACGGCTTGGTTTGCCGTGTGCAATGGTAAGCCCTGTTTTATAGCCGTTTTTTTCTGACGGGTTGCCTACAAGCTGCCAGAATGAAAAAGTTTCGCCAGGTTTTATAATTGTTCTATTAACTTTCGGTGCAGCAATGGAAAGGTTAACCGCCTTGTTTTCCTGCAATTGCAAATCAACATTGCCAAGTTTTCTGCGTATAAGTGAAGTGTGCTTATAAGCAACTATAGGTAAAAGTTCTTCCTGCTTTACAGATGCAAATTTCTGTTTTGAAAAAGTGTCTTTGACTTTTCTTACAGCGATGCATTTCTGTACTGAAATTTTATAGGTTAAAGGCGAAATTTCACAAAAAAGTTTTCGTTTTTTCATAATGTCTCCAAGGATAGCTATATTTAAGGCAGTTTAAACTCTTTTACAGGAGTATATACTCCTGTTGTAATGTTGAATTTTCCGCGGATGGATTCATAACCTTTGGTTGAAGCAAAAAATTCGATTTCGTTTTCTCCACTTTTATACATTGAAACTTCTTCAAAACCAAAAGCATTAAACATAATTGGTACACCGGTATCCCAGCTTTTTGTCAGGCTGCCGTTTTTGTCAAGCAGACCTATTTTGTAGTTGTAAGCCAGTTGTAAATCATTAGGATGGGCAACATAATAGTCGTCATCTTCAATATATTCTCCGTATACAGCTATATAATCAAAATTATCCGGGTCACGGCGTATTGCCAGCAGATATCTTTTTGTTCCGTCAGCTTTTATCACACTGCCGGCAGGGAAGTTGGTTTTTGTGGTAAAAGACTGCACAGCAGCATTATCTTTTATATTATAGGTTCGGAACTCTTCGTAGTTCATTATATATCCATCGCCGTTTGACATAAAGCCGACATCGAATGTATTGCCTGTGTTGTGTACAAGACCTAAATTCTGACTTTGTTTTGTTTCAGCGTTATATAGGAATACTTCCTGTTCAAAACCACGGGAAAATCTGCCGCCGCTGTAAAATTCCAGAGTTTTATCTTTGTTCTGTGAATAGCAGTAGTTAAAAATTCTGCTTGAACCACTGTATACAAGATTGCTGCCGTCCTTTTCAAAAAGAGTGGTCTGTACAAGGCCAAGAGAAGTTTCAGAACAGCGCATTATATAGTTTATTAGGAGGGTGCTGTCGTCTTCGTAATAATTTATAACATCTGCAGAGTAATAATTTTTATATTTTTTGTTGTTGCTGTACTCAGGGTCAAGTTCTATTGTTCCGTCGTTTATATATGAACAGATTAAATCTTCATACTTTTTTCGGTCGGTTTCATTGATATCACCTGTTACAACCTTTACAGTGTTGTAAAAATCCTGTATTTCTGCCTTTACATATTCATCAGGTTCATATGCCTGTGAGGCATTTGCATAGTCCTGAATAGTCATGCCGTTGTGGTAAAATTCAAAGGAAAATACAGAGGAATGACCTGCGGAACGTATTTTTACCAGTGATAAATCATCAGAAGTAAAAAATTCAAAATCTTCTTCTGAACGGTCGGAATAAAAATCGTTTATTCTGTAAGAATAAAAATCTTTAAGACCTGTAAATTCGCCCTTCAGGAAACCGATCAATCTGTCGTTTTTAAAACGGCAGATAAGCCAGTAAATATCTTCATCAGTTTCATCAAAAACACGCCATGCACGGAAAGAGTAATCTCCTTTGCTGTGCTGCAGCAGTTCAATTTCTTCAACGCCGTTGTAAGGGGCAGAGGAGTAAACCGATTTAATATCTGCAATAACCTCGCTGTTGTCAAAACTGATATCACCGTCAGTCTGCTCGGTATTAACTGTATTGTCATTATCAGATTTTTCAAATCTGTTGAAACGCAAAAAGGTTTCATTGTCTTCGCTGCAGATATCAAACACAATATTATAATTGCCAATGGATTTGCTGCCCGGGTCACCGCTTGATGCGTCTGGAGCAAAAAGTTCAATATGGCTGATAACCTGTTTGCCGTCAGCAGAAAATTCGCTGTATATATACTCACCGGCGTGGTAAGACCATACCTCGCCTGTTTCGGTTGCCATTATTATTGTGTTGTCTTCCTTTGAATGGCTGATGCCTGAAAGGTCAGCTTCGTTAAACCAGTAATCTGTCCATTCATCATCATTGAAAACCTGTTTCAGCACCTTTTTAACCACGCTGTATCCAAAGCAGTAATCACCGCTTTGGGGGCTTGCACGGGAGAATAAATTATAATAACAAAAATCTTCCTGTGTTTCTATTGCACAGCGCACCAGAAAGTGCCCGAAGTTGAATTCAGGTGCTTCGGGAGTGGTTTTGGTGTCAAGACATAATGAAAGATATCCGCTTAAAATATTTGCATCAAGCAGAAGACTTTCATCTTCAATATAACTGCTGTCAGCATTGCTGCTGTTTTCAGGTTCATTGCCCGATGTACAGCCTGTAAATATGCTAAGACATAAAACAAACGACAGAAAAACACATATTAACTTTTTCATAAATAAATACCTCCTGTGAGGGAATGGAATAGTGCTATTTCACAGCTTCGGTAAATTCAAAACTGCGGTAATCTCCGTTGGAATTTTTACCCTCAAAAGTGCCTATAAGGTACCAGTTTCCCGCAGTTTCGGGGTTGTATGTACAATTGGTATAAGCGGCAACATTTTCGCTTACTGCAACAAAGCTGCCAACCATATTTGCTGTGTGGTTAAGATGAATTGGTGTCTGTACATGGCAGTTTACATAATTGCCGGTAATGGCTCTGCCTACAAAACCGCCTATTGTATTCGGGTTGTCATAGTGGCTGTAGTTTACACCTGTAAATTTATCGGAGTTTACCGACCCATATGAAATGCAGTTTTCAATGGTATATTCAACGCTTCGGTTTTCATAACCCCAATAGGATGAACTGCCTGCAAAACCGCCAAGGACGGATTCTCCGTAAACATCCACATCGGCAACACAGTTTTTTATTACTGTGCTGGAATAACCGTCTATATTGGCTGCAAAGCCGCCTGCAGAGGCCTGTGTTTTTACAATGCCCTGTACAGTACAGTTTTCAACCACACCAGATACAGTGCCTGCAAAACCGCCTGCAGTATTGTTGGATACAATGTTCAGATTTTCAAGATGAAGGTTTCTGACAGTTCCATATTTTGAAATTTCAGCAAAAAAGCCTGTATAATATTCGCCGTAATTCTTTTCCTGAGTATCAATGACAGTAAGGTTTCTGATTGTATAACCTTTGCCGTCAAAAACAGAACAGAAACCGTCAGCAGAAGTGTCGCGGTCGTCATAGGACAGCTTTTTATTGCGGCCAATCGGCAGAAAACTGTCAACGCCGGCCATATCGATATCGTTGGTAAGAATATATGTATAGTTGAAATATTTATGTCCGTTTGCGGCATAGTCAATGGACATCTTTATAAGGTCGTCAGGTGTGGATATTTCAACAATTTTTTCTTCACCGCGGTAAATATCCTTTGAACTGATAACCTCTTTGATAGCATATACAGTGTCACCGTCATTGAACCTGTAATTTAAGATATACGGAACATCTTCCATAACATAAGGCGTTACAACATAATCAACATAACCTGTTATTTCGCCATTGTTGCGGCGTTCAAACGAATAGCAGATATCACTGTTTTCAAATATACGCTTGCCAAGAGGCACAAGTGTGATTTTATAATCTTTTCCGTATGCAGAGGACAGGTTGGTAAGTTTAGGGTCATATATAATTACATTGCCTTCAAACACATCAAAGTTACCCTCGTTCATTTCATATCCGGTTTCGTACAAAGCGTTCGCGACAGGTAAAAACAAGTCCACAGGAATTTCATACTGGAAATCGCCGTAATCGTTATAATAGTTACGGTACTGGCTGAATCCCATTTCGTTGAAAAGTCCCCACAAAGCAGGTTTTATATAATAATACTGGTTCATGAAATCATCAAGAACAGTGTTGTGGTCATAATCTCTGCCAAGACTGTATTTTTCGTACAGATTTATTATATATAATGCGGTATCATCTTCAGGACCAATTTCCAGAACAGTATTGCTGTCGGGCACAGGTGTTTCAGTTTCTGCAGTTGTGCAGGCAACAAGGCTGCTGCTCAACATGGCAAAAACGACTACTAATGCAAGCGAAACAGCACCTGTACGTTTTGTACTGCTGCCGAAAATGTTTTTTATGCGGTTTGCAATTGTCTTTTTGTCATTGCTGAAGGACGTTGAATACAAAAGGCTTTCCTTTTTCTTTGCGGCAAACATAAGTATGCTTTCACCATAAAGATTTTTGCCGTCAGTGCCCATTTTGCGGTATATCATTTCATCGCAGCTGAGTTCAATGTCTTCCATTGCAAGTTTGTTCATAAGCCATATGCAGGGATTGTACCAGTATGTACAGGTAACAGCAAACAGAAGCAGTTTTACACCGATATCACAGCGTTTATAGTGAACAAGTTCGTGGTATAAGGCAAGCTGAAGATGCACGTCATTTACGCTGTCTTCAGGAATAATAATCCGGGGATTGAAAATTCCTGTAAGTACAGGAGTGGTAACCATATATGATGTAAACACTTCCACTTCACTGCCGATATCAAGTTTCTGACGGATGTAATCCATATCAGTTTCATACGGATTAAGCGTTTTTATAAGAGAAGTGCGGGCAATAAGATAACTGCCAAGACGGATACAAAGCAACATAACAGCACCGCATATCCATATAAAACAAAGAAAATCAGACAAGGCGAGGGAACTGCGTTTTGTAAGACCTATGGTATATTCGAATATATTGCGGTCATATATAGTTTCTTCATCCACTATAACAGTATTATCTTCAGCATAGTCATTCAAAGTGTCACCAGAATATTCCGGAACAGCTGTTTCGTCACTTTTGCTGTCAGAGAACTCAGACTTTTCATATACAACAGGGTTTGCCACATTGATTTCAAGCGGTGGTTCAAGTTTTCCCATTGATAAGTCAAAAGGCAGAATAAGCCTGAGAGTAAGAATTATCCACACCCAATATTGCCATTTTGCGGTATATCTTTTGCCGATAATACTACGCAGAAAAAACAATATAAGTATAATAACAGAAATACCTATACTGTTTTCAAAAACATTTTTTAATATATCTGTCATTTTTACACCCCGCTTCTAAGACTGTTGAGAAGTTTATGCAGCTCTTCAATATCATCATCGGACAAAGGATTGGTCTGGGAAAAAGCGGTAATAAACTGATTCAGGGAATTCTGATATAGTTTTTTCATAAAACTTTTGTTTTCCAGTGCCAGATAATCTTCTTTTTTTACAAGAGGGGAATAATAATTTTTGTTACCGCGTTTTTCGCAGGTGATATATTTCTTTTCCATAAGTCGGGAAAGCAGACTGAGAACAGTGCTGTCTGCCCAGTTTTTTTCATCTTTCAGAGCTTTGTCAAAATAGTTTCTTGGCACGGGCTGTTCTGCCTGCCACATCAAAAGCATTATTTCAAGTTCGGCATCAGGTAACTTTTTTAAAACAGTCATAATAAAATCTCCTACAATTGTAGTTGTTTAACTATATACTACAATTGTAGGAGATTTTTGTCAACTGCTGTTTTAAAACAAAAATTCCCTGCCCGTAAAGAGCAGGGAATAAAGGTTGTTATTCAGTTTAATTACAGGTCAATACTGATATCCTGTTTTTCAATGTTATGCTTTTCAACATAGCCTGTGAGCATAAGTGTCAAAGCACCATCGCCTGTAACGTTACATGCGGTACCAAAGGAGTCCTGAATTGCAAAGATAGCAAGCATAAGTGCTGTGCCGTCACCGCCAAAGCCAAGCACACCCATGATAAGACCAAGGGAAGCCATAACTGTACCGCCAGGAACACCTGGAGCGCCGATTGCAAACACCGCAAGCAAAATGCAGAAGATAATCATTGTACCAAATTCAGGAAGTTTGCCGTAAAGTACCTGGGAAACAATCATAACAAAGAATGTTTCGGTAAGTACAGAGCCGCAAAGGTGAATGTTTGCAAAAAGAGGAACACCAAAGTCAACCATATCTTCACGCAATACACTTGATTTTCTTGCACAGCGCAGTGCAACAGCAAGTGTAGCAGCGGAGGACATTGTACCAACAGCTGTGATGTATGCTGGACCATAGTGTTTTACAACTTCGATAGGGTTTTTGCCGGAATATGCACCTGCAACGCCATAAAGCACTGCCATCCAGATAAAATGACCAACCATAACAATCAGCACAGCACCAACAAAAATTGGGAGCTGTCTTGTGATTGTACCGTCATATGCAAGACCTGTGAATGTAAAGCAGATAAAGATTGGCAAAATCGGAATTACAACTCTGGAAACAATTGCCAGCACCATATTCTGGAATTCAGCAAGCAGATTTGTAAATGTTTTTGCTTTTGTCCATACAGCAGCAAGGCCGATAAGGATGGAAAGTGCCAAAGCACTCATAACATTCATAATCTGTGGGATTGCAAGGCCAAAAATGTCAGCAGGCAGTTCTTTCAAAGTTTCAGCCTGACTTGCAATTGGCATAACAGGAATAATAGCGTAACCTGCAGCCATTGATACAAATGCAGCCAGCACGGAAGATACATATGCAAGCAAAAGTGCTACACCAAGCATTCTGGTTGCGTTGTTGCCAAGCTTTGTGATGGATGGAGCAATAAAGCCGATAACAATAAGCGGAACAACAAACTGGATAACCTGACCTAAAATGTTTTTAACAGGAACAATAACCTTCATAAGTCCTTCAGGAGCAACCAAACCCAAAAGGATACCTACAACAATGCCGATCAAAAGTTTTGCCGGCAGACTGGACATAAGTTTTTTCATAAGAAAATACCTCTCAATAAAATTCTAAAATACACTTTATACAAATATATAATGTGTTATCAAAAAATATTAATGGCCAATCATAATTTTGATAATTTCTTCGTTTGTTTCTTTCATGCCAAGTTTAGCCATACGGCCAACATTGAGAATTGTCTGTTCTGCAGTTTCGGCAACAATGCCGTCTTCAGGCTGCAGATCCTGAACGTTTTTGTGCAGATGATATCCAAGAATTGCAGCTTCAACAGCATTTGCAATTTTTGTTGCACAGCTTGCTTTTGCACCGTCGCAAACCATACCGCCGGTTGTTGCAATAGCATTTACAACTGTATGGGAAATGCCGTCAAGGTCTTCGCCGAGCAGCCAGGCAATGCCTGCACCTGCACCTGCACCTGCACTTACAGCACCGCAGAATGCACTGAGACGACCAATGGATGTTTTCTGGTGAATTGTAACAAGGTTTGCAAGAACAAGAGCACGGTACATTTTTTCTCTGGATACGCCAAGTTCTTTAGCATATTCTACAACAGGCAGGGAAGTTGTAATACCCTGGTTGCCGCTGCCGGAGTTAATAATAACAGGCATTTCGCAGCCATTCATACGGGCATCGGAACCTGCAGCTGCAGCAGCTTTTGCACGGATTTCAACAGCATCGCCATAAACCTTAAGCAATGTACTGCCTACGTTGGAGCCCCAGTCACCTTTAAAACCTTCAGCAGAAATTGCTGTGTTATATTCGATCTGCCTTGTAATAACATCATCAATATCAGCAATGTCTACAGTTTCGGCAAAATCAAGGATATCAGCAAGACTGAGCAATGAATGATCGGTCAGGCCGCTTTCTTCTTCGCCTTCAAGGTCAACGCAGTGCAAAACTTCACCGTCTTTTTCTATAAGAACAATATTTGTATGGTAATTTGCAATTCTCACTTTAGCATAATGTTCGCCGCTGTAAACGGTAACAACAATGTCAAAAGTCATACCATTGAGAAAATGGTGAACTTCAATAGGAACCTCGGCCATAAAGGTTCTCATTTCAGCAATCTGCTCCTCAGTTACCTCAGCGATAACTTCCAGCAGCTTTTCGGATTTGCCTGCAACAATACCTGCAGTTGCAGCGGCAGGAATGCCTTTTAAGCCTGCTGTGTTAGGAACAATTACGCTTTTTACATTTTTTATAATACTTCCGCTGGCGCCAATTACAACGCGTTCAGGCAAACAACCAAGCAAATCTCTTGCTTTGGCTGCGCAGTACGCTAATGCAATTGGCTCGGTACAGCCCATAGCGGGAACTAATTCTTCTTTTAAAATCTGAACGTATGATGAATATTTAACGTCATTTTTAGTCATATTGAATATTCTCCTTTCTTTTGAATACATATATCTATATTAGCCTACAAATACAAAAAAGTAAATGATTTTATACTGATTTTGCATATATAATAAAAAGGATTTTCTTAAACGTGTAAAGAATAAGAAAATCCATGTGTTTTTTAATGACAGTTATGTTCTCCACAGTTATGACTGTGGCAGCTATGGCCCTCACCATGATGGTGACCTTCGCCATGATGGTTGCATTCTGTGTCCGGATTGTAGTTGAGACTGCCGGCGATAAATGCTGCAACGGCTGCATCAGCGTTGCCTTTTACACCGCCATAAATCTGTATACCTGCCTGTGCAAGTGCATTTTTGGCACCTCCACCGATACCTCCACAGATAAGTACATCTACATTTAATGTTTTCAGCAATCCGGCCAGTGCACCGTGACCTGAACCATTTGTACCTACTACTTCCATAGAAACGAGTTTTCCGTTTTCTGATGTATAAATTTTGAACTGTTCTGTGTGTCCAAAATGCTGAAAAATATTTCCGTTTTCAAAAGTAACTGCAATTTTCAATTTGTGAATCCTCCCTGATAACAGTTAATTTCTGTGCCGGTGACAGCCACCGCATCCGCAAATGGATTCTTTGCCATCACAAAGTTCATAATCCCCACCACTGATTTTTATGGCCATACCATCGACCAAAGCCAAAGCCAGTTTGTATCGGGCAGAAGCATATATCTGCTGCACGGTGGTACGGGCGATTTGCATATATTCGCCGCACTGTTCCTGTGAAAATCCTTCTTTGTCAATAAGGCGTACTGCTTCATACTCGTCCACAGTAAGCACAACAAACTTGTGTGAGCGGTTGTTTACAGGTCGAAACTCCGCAGTATGAGGCAGATGGCAAACCTTTCGGCATTTTTTGGGTCTCGGCATAGTGACTGTCTCCTTGATTTATGTGATATAAATTATACTGCGGTTTATGGCATATGTCAATAATGAAAACGGCATATGTCAAAAACTGTTCCTGTATAAATAATTTATGGTACATGGTTTGCGTATATGTAAATAATTACATTATACATATTTTTTATTTTCAGCAGGATAATAAATACAAAAGGAGGATATGATATGGCAGATAAAAAACGTGAAAAAAAGGGTACTCTTTTACAGAAGGAACTGCTGAAAATGAAACATCCGCAGAATTTCGATGATGTGGTGGATAATATTATTGCACAGACATTGGAAAGTATTGTTGAAGCAGAAACATACCCAAGAGGGAAAAATTATCACCCTGAAAATGATGGTACTCAGATATATCATTCACAAAGGGACAGAGAAAGATATGAACAGGATCCATACACTGTAGCTCAGCATATGGCGGACAGAACACGTTTCCGTCATTGATAAACACAAGATACAGCACAATTTATAAAAATATAGAATACAAAGTGATACCGCGAATTGTATACGGTATCACTTTGTATTATGTAAACTGAATTTTGTGTGAACAAAGAACAGCGCAAACATTTTTGAGCAGTGTTCATGTTGTTTGAATATTGAAAATATGTTAATATATCAATATACTCTGACGGAGGTATTGTTATGTATAAAATATTAGTATGTGATGATGAAGAGGGCATCAGAAATTTAATAGCAAAGTATGCAAAATATGAAGGCTATAGTGTTGACACTGCCGAAAACGGTGAAATCGCTGTTCAGAAATGCCGTCAGCAGAAGTATGATATTATAGTTATGGATATTATGATGCCGTATCTGGATGGATTTTCCACAGCAAAGGAAATCCGTAAATTTTCACAGATACCTATTATAATGCTTTCGGCGAGAGGTGAAGAATACGACAGAATTCATGGCTTTGAAATAGGCGCCGATGACTATGTTGTAAAACCATTTTCTCCGAAAGAACTTATGATGCGAATAGATGTAATAATGCGGCGCGTTGCAAACAAAAAAACTGAAGAGCATGAAATATATGAAAATGGTGGAATGGTAATAGATTTTACAGCCCGAAAAGTTGTTATTGACGGGCAGGAAGCATTACTTGCACCAAAGGAATATGAACTGCTGTTCTATCTTGTTAGAAACAAAGGTGTTGCGGTCAGCAGGGAAAGTCTGCTTACCGATATTTGGGGGTATGAATTTTTTGGCGATGACAGAACGCTGGACACACATATTAAACTGCTCAGAAAACATATTGGTTCATACAGCAGTTTGATTGTTACTTTAAGAGGTATCGGATACCGGTTTGAAGGATAAATTCTGAAATGAAAAAATTTTCTTTGAAAAATCTCAGCATAAAATATAAAATCAATTTATACATAATGGCGTTTCTTCTTGTACTGCTTGCAGTTCTGTGGATTTTACAGGTAGTTTTTTTTTCGGCTATGTATAAGCAGGCAAAAAAAAGCGAAGCTCAAAAAGTTGCCGAAATGACAGCAAAAGTCATCAATAATGAACTCCCCGTTGAAAAGCTGGTTGAAGAGGTGGCAGAAAAAGAGGTATGTATCATTGTTCTTGATAACAATATGGAACAGATACAGTCACTTGACGGACCTAAAGAATGTGTTATTCATAAAATGCCGTATAACGAAAAAGTTGATATTGCAAAAAATATTATCAGTGTAGAAGATACAAAACGTTACCTGGAATATGAACAGGAGGACACTACATATCGTCTGGTTACAAAATCTTACAGCAGCGAGTTCCGACTTTTCCGAGAAGACAACACTTTGCAGACACTTGTTTTTGTAAACCAGGTACCGGACGGCAAAGGCGGCAACTATGTTATTCTGGTAAATGCACAGGCGGCCCCGATGGATTCAGTTATAAAAACATCCAGAACAGTTCTGTACTATGTAACAGTTATTACAATTATACTTGCTACAATACTTAACCTTGTTATTGCAAGAATTATATCAAAACCTATTCTTCAGATTAACGAAAAAGCAAAAATACTTGCTTCGGGAAACTATAACGTAAATTTTGAAGCAGAAGGATATAAGGAAATAAAGGAACTTTCCGAAACTATGGCACATACAGCCGAAGAACTTTCCAAACTTGAAAAGTTAAGACGGGAATTTATTGCCAATGTTTCTCACGACCTGAGAACACCGCTCACCATGATAGGCGGATATGCTGAAGTAATGAGGGATATTCCGGGAGAAAACTCAGCAGAAAACGCACAGGTTATCATAGATGAAACAAAGCGACTGAATAATATGGTTAACGACGTACTTAATCTTACAAAAATTCAGTCAGGCGCAGCCAAACTGAACCTTGAATATTACAATTTCACACAGAGCATTGAAAGTCTTGTTCACAATACAGTTGAAATGCTTAAAAGTGACGGTTTTGTTATCGATTTCAAATATAGTGAAGAAATTTTTGTCACTGCAGACAAAACTCTTATTAACCAGTGTTTTTACAATCTTCTTGCAAATGCAGTTACACACAGTAAAGACAGAAAAGAAATACAGGTTGTTCAGAAATCGGAAAACGGAATGGTTAAAATTGAGGTCAGAGACTTTGGCGATGGAATTGACGAAAAAATTCTGCCGCATATCTGGGAAAGATATTTTAAAGATAAAAACAAAACTTTCAGAAACATAAAAAGTTCAGGTCTCGGTTTATCCATTGTGAAAACTTTTGTGGAAGCCCACAATGGCCAGTGCGGTGTTGAATCTGCTGTAGGGAAAGGCAGCACCTTCTGGTTCAGTATAAATATATAAATAAAGCATCTGTACAGATTTGTTTCTGTACAGATGCTTTTAAGAATTTTATGCTTTAAAAATAAAAAACTGATAATAAATAATTTTTTAAAAAAAATTAAAAAAAAGTCTTTACAAATCGAAAATAATGTGATATTATAATTGAGCGTTAAGTTTTGGGGTATCGCCAAGCGGTAAGGCATTGGACTCTGACTCCAACATTCCCTAGGTTCGAATCCTAGTACCCCAGCCAAAATGGACCGCACTCAATCGAGTGTGGTCTTATTTTTTTTGTAAAAATCGTTACAACGGGTGAACATTGTTCGCCCTTTTTCTTTTTAAAAACAATTATTTTAACAAATCTGTTCTTATAGGATATTGCAAAAGTTTGTCTGTAAGTTTTTATAAACAGCTTTGTCGAACTATTAAATGAAAAACAAAATGTGAAAATATATATAGTAATATTGACATTCTCGATAATCGAGTATATACTGTAATCAAAGATACTCGATATTCGAGGATAGGAGGTGTGCTTATGCCGCGTGCAAAATTTCAGACATTGACCGAGCAGATGTTTTATATTCTGCTGTGTCTTAAAAACGAGTGTTATGGTATGGATATACTGGACAAGGTTCCTGCAATGACAAACGGCAGGGTAAATGTAGGTTCAGGCACACTTTATAATCTGTTGGAACAGTTTATGGAAGAAGGATTTATCACAGAAACCAAGGTGGAGGGCCGTCGCCGCAGTTATCTTATTACTAAAAAAGGTAAGGAAATGCTGGATAAAGAATGCGAAAGGCTTACAGCACAGCTTGCTGATTACAACAGCATTTTCGGAGAGGGGGATTTGTAATGAAAAGCACAAAACACAAAATTGCACAGTTCACCTTTTATGACCGTACAGGTATACAAACATTGCTTGAAAAAGAAGTGCAAAAAGGATGGATGCTGGAAAAAATTTCGTCATTCAGCTGGAAGTTCCGTCGTATCGAACCTGCAAAAATTCATTTTGCAGTAACCTATTTTCCAAAGGCATCAGGTTTTGACCCTCAGCCAAGCGAAGAACAGCAGCGATTATGGGAATTTTGCGAACACACCGGCTGGAAACTTGCTGCCCACAATGCACATCTGCAGGTTTTTTACAACGAGCAGGAAAGCCCTGTCCCTATAGAAACCGACCCGCAGATTGAGCTTGAAAACATACAGAAGATAGCATATAAAACCATAATACCAAGTTATTCTGTGATTTTTATACTTGCTGTATTTAGTCTTGGTCTTCAGATGATGATGTATATCGGCAATCCAATCAGTTATCTATCAAGGAACTCAAGTTTTATAGGCATTTTGTGCTGGCTTGCACTGATGGCTATGTCTGCACTTGAAATTGGCGGTTTTTTAATATGGCAGTCAAAAGCTCAAAAAGCGATAATGACTGACGGTAGCTTTGTAAAAACTTTTGGGTTCCGTAAAATTGAGCTTGGGCTGATGTGGTTTATAATTGCGCTTTATGCAGTTTACCTTATGACACAGCACGAACAATCAGGTTCTATTATTCTGTTGACCTCGGTTATTGCGGCAATACCTGCGTTTGCGGTCGCTCTTTTCAGAAATATATTAAAAAAACTGGGAGTATCTGCAGGTACAAACAAAATACTTACAATTGTATTTGCAGTGATATTTTGTTTAGGCGGCACAGTTGCAGCGATAATCGGCATTACAAACTTGGTAATGACTTCCGACCTGTTTGACCGTGAGCCTGAATATACCTATGAATACAAAGGACATACTTTTAAAGTATATGATGATGAGCTTCCGCTTATGGTACAGGATATGGTCGAGACCGATTATGACGGATATTCAACTGAATGGCATGGAAATGAGTCGATATTTATATCAGAATACGATGCTTATCAGCATCCTAAGGTGGGGGATCTTGACCAATACAGTCTGCAATACACTCTTGTGGAAATCAAGGTACCATTTTTGTACAACACGGTATTTAACTATATGCTGAACGATCTCACGAATAACCGCGGTGTAACAGAGGATGATCCGTTCTATGAAAGAGCAGTGGAAATTCCCGCATCGGAGTGGGGTGCCCAAAAGGCTTATCAGCTGTATATTGGCAAGGATTACACCGACAACGAATATCTGTTGTGCTATGAAGATGCTATAATTATGCTTCGTCCTGATATGGAAATGGAACTTACACAACAGGCGAAAGCCGCAGTGGCGGAAAAAATAGGCGGAGTGGTTGTCTGCTACAATTGATAATATGTATATAAAAGGCTTTGCATGTTTGTCTATAATGTGCAAAGCCTTTTCACACACAGCACACATAAATTGTATACAATCAAACTGAAAAGGTATATAACGGAGGTTATAGTATGGAATTTGCTTTTGAAACAGTTTACAACCAAAAAACACTTACCGCAATGGCAAAGGCAGTGCGAAAAACAACCCGTGCAAAACACAGCAAACGCAGCCATATAATAGGCATTGTTGTTATTGTTCTGGGCTTGTTGCTTGTTGCAGGGGATATACTTAACTCCGATTTTGAGTTCAAAACCTTCATCACACTTCTGGCTGTTGTGGCTCTGCTTGTTGTGCTGCCTTTTGAGGACAGCTTAAATGCCTTTATTGCAGGCAGGCGTATGATAAAAGGTTCCGAAAAAGCAAATGTTGTATTCAGTGATGAAAATTTTGTTTCCGCAACCGATGTGGGCACAACGGAATTTCCGTATTCCATAATACAGTCAGTTGCTGATACAGACGATTATATAATTTTTGTGCTAAACCAGAATCACGCACAGGCCTATGATGTCACAAGCCTTGTAAATGGCACAAAGGAGCAGTTTATTGATTTTATTGAACAAAAAACAGGCAAAAAGGTGCAGAAAATATAACAGATAACGGGTTTTACGGAGGTGATTATAAGAAAGAGGCTTTCTTTAAACATCAGCTCCGAAATGCAATACTGATTATCATTTTGATTGCACTGATTGTTTTTATATCTTTTGCATTTATATTAATAAGTGGAATGAAACAACATAAAGTTAAATAAAATAAAGGGAAACTGCTAATCAGCAGTTTCTTTTTAATTTATAAACCTTACAATTTTACAGGCAGAACAATGTATATTTTACAAATAATATCATCTTGCGGTAATACATACAAAATAGTATAATTTATTAGTAGTAATTTATATATAAAGGATTGATATAATGTATAAAATTATAGATAAACAGTTTTTAAACCCGACTGTGTGCAAAATGGTTGTTTGTGCGCCGCTTATGGCAAAAAAGGCAAAACCCGGTCAGTTTGTTATTGTGCGTGCTTTTGAAGACAGCGAAAGAATACCTCTTACAATTTCTGACTATGATACAGCAAAGGGTACAATCACCATAATTTTTCAGCTTGTAGGTCAGGGTACAATGGAACTGTCTACATTGAATATAAATGATACAGTTTGCGATTTCGTTGGGCCTCTGGGCAAACCCAGCCACCTTGAAGGGCTTAAAAAGGTTGCTGTTGTAGGCGGTGGTGTCGGTTGTGCAATCGCTTATCCTGTGGCTAAAAAATTAAAGGAAAACGGCACACAGGTGCACAGCATAGTTGGATTCCGCAATAAGGATTTAATCATCCTGAAAGACGAATTTGATGCTGTCAGCGATAAACTGGTGCTTATGACAGATGATGGCTCAGCTGGCGAAAAAGGCCTTGTTACAGCTGCTTTGGAACAGCTTATAAACAGCGGTGAGCAGTATGACGAAGTTATTGCAATCGGTCCGCTTGTAATGATGAAATTTGTCTGTAAAACAACCGAAAAATACGGTATAAAAACAACAGTTTCAATGAATCCTATTATGGTTGACGGCACAGGTATGTGCGGTGGCTGCCGCCTTACAGTTGGCGGAAAAACACAGTTTGCCTGTGTTGATGGCCCTGATTTTGACGGACATCAGGTGGATTTTGACGAAGCTATCAGTCGTTCAACAATGTACAGGGATTTTGAAATACATAAAAGGGAAGCAGCTTGCAACCTTTTGAATAAGGAGGCAGAATAATGGCAAATATGAACCCTAAAAAATGCCCTATGCCAAGCCAGGATCCAATGGTGCGCAACCACAATTTTAAAGAGGTTGCACTTGGGTATACTATGGACATGGCGGTGGAAGAAGCACAGCGATGTCTCAACTGCAAAACAAAACCATGTATCAGCGGATGTCCTGTTCTGATTGATATCCCTGCATTTATAGGCGAAGTTGCAAAGGGTGATATTGCAAAAGCTTACGAAATTCTGTCTCAGCAGACAAGCTTGCCTGCAGTGTGCGGCCGTGTATGTCCGCAGGAAACACAGTGTGAAGGCAAATGTGTACGTGCAATCAAAGGTGAAAGTGTGGCAATTGGCCGTCTGGAACGCTTTGTTGCCGACTGGCACCGTGAAAACTGTGCACAAAAATCACAGCCCGTACAGCCCAATGGCAAAAAAGTTGCAGTTATCGGCGCAGGCCCTACAGGACTTACCTGTGCAGGGGAACTTGCAAAAAAAGGCTATAAAGTTACAATATACGAAGCTCTGCACACAGCTGGCGGCGTGCTTGTTTATGGTATTCCTGAATTCCGCCTGCCTAAAGATATTGTAAAATACGAAATTGACAATCTTAAAGCTATGGGTGTTGAAATTGAAACCAATATGGTTATCGGCAAAATTCTCACAATTGATGAGCTGTTTGAAATGGGCTATGAAGCTGTATATATCGGCAGCGGTGCCGGTCTGCCTAAATTTATGGGTATCCCCGGTGAAAGCTTAAAAGGTGTTTACAGCGCAAATGAATATCTCACCCGAGTAAACCTTATGAAAGCATACAAGCCTGACAGCAAAACTCCAATCCGCAAAAGCCGCAATGTTGCAGTTGTTGGCGGCGGCAATGTTGCAATGGATGCAGCCCGCAGCGCAAAACGCCTTGGAGCCGAAAATGTTTACATTGTTTACCGCCGTGGCATGCAGGAGCTTCCTGCCCGTGCGGAAGAAATTGAACATGCACAGGAAGAAGGTATAATCTTTAAGCTGCTCACCAACCCTGTAGAGGTTATCGGCGATGAAAACGGCGAGATAAAAGCCATCAGATGTGTGGAGATGATGCTTGGTGAGCCTGATGATTCAGGACGCAGACGTCCTGTAGTTAAACCGGACAGCGAATTTGTGATTGATATTGATACGATGATTATGTCTATCGGAACAAGCCCTAATCCACTCATCTCATCCACTACAGAAGGCCTTGAAACTGACAAATGGGGCTGTATTGTAACAAATGGTGATGACGGACTTACCACCCGTAATGCGGTTTATGCAGGCGGTGATGCCGTAACAGGTGCTGCAACTGTTATTCTTGCTATGGGTGCAGGCAAACAGGCTGCTGCCGCTATCGACAAAATGCTCGGTGAAAAATAAACCCGAAAGGACAGATTCAGTGACAGCATTTTTTAAAGGCAAAAAGAATATAATTGCGGCACTTCTGATTTTTGCAGGTGTTGCAGCAACAATGATTTTCCTTAACACTTTATATGGCAATCCATTTTCAAAGGCAAATGCCGAAAAGAATATCAAAGCATATATTATTGATACCTATGGAGTTAAAGATTTTGTACTGACTGATATAGCATACGATGCAGCTTTTAAAGAATACTGTGCGACAATTGCTTTTGCAGACAGTGAAGATGCTGTGTTTGATGTTGCTTATTCAGTAAAGGAAAACAGAATAACCGACAATTATGAAAACACTGTGGCAAACGGACTCAATACATTTTTGCGGTTAAGTTCTGAATACGGCAAAAGGGTGATGGATGTTATCAGTGGTCACTATACTGATGATGACGTGCTATGCTATGGTGAACTTGGCAAAAACCAGTCGCTTTCCCAGTGCGGGGAACAGCTTGAGACAGATATGGCTTTTAATATGTACAATCTTCCGCTTGAAGCAACTGTTTCCGTATTTATGGAAAGGGAAGATACATCAGCGCGGCAGTTTGCACAGGATCTTACAGATTTGCAGATGCTTATGTATGCAAATGAAATTGCAGTGGATTATTATGATATAATGTACAACAGCAGTGTACTGCTTGAGGATTTTCCATCTTCTGTGGTGGTTGAAAATCTGGAAAACACAGATGCACTTGCAGAATGTATAGAGCGGTTTATGCAGTAGTATATAAAATAAAACAGCAGCTATCGTACGATAGCTGCTGTCTTTTTTTGTTTATGAGCGATGCCATGCAGATGGGCTGAAAAGCAGAAGTATAGGGAAAATCTCAAGTCGTCCAATTATCATAGTAAATGAAAGGACAAGTTTTGACAAAGATGAAAGGCTGGAAAAATTGCCAGCAGGCCCAAAAATACCTATACCAGGCCCAACGTTGCTCACACATGTCAAAGCGGCACTGAAGGATTCACCAAAGGAAAGATTGTCAATTGTTACAATAAGAGTAACAAAAAGAATAATCATCATATAACAGCCGATAAATGTCAGTATGGAGCGCACGGTTTTTTCTTCAACAACTTTGCCGTCCAGTTTAACAACTTCAACAGAACGTGGATGGATAATGCTGTGGATTTCCCTGCGTATAACACGGAACATAATGAGAATACGGGAACATTTCATACCGCCGCCTGTACTGCCTGCACATGCGCCACAGAACATAAGAATAATTAAAACCATCTGTGCAAAGTACGGCCAGAACAGCCAGTCAGTTGTGGAAAAGCCTGTTGTCGATATAATGGAGCACACATGGAAAAATGCAAACCTGAAGGTCTGTGTCCAATCGGGATATAAATGACGTATATCCACACAAATCAAAGCAGTAGCGGCAACAACTACAACAAGGAAGAATTTCAATTCATCACTCTGAATAACATCTTTAAATCTGCGTGTAAGCAAAAGAAAATGAATTGCAAAGTTTACAGAAAAAAGAAGAATGAAAACAGAGATTATCATATCTATTGCCATGCTGTTATATGCACCTACACTGGCGTTCATATTGGAAAAACCGCCTGTGCCTGCAGTGCCGAATGCATGGATAAAACTGTCATACCAAGGCATACCTGCCAGCTTGAGACAAATAACTTCAAGCAGAGTAAGAGCACAGTAAATGCCATAAAGAATTTTGGATGTCTGAGCCTGTTTTGGAACAAGCTTGGAAAACACAGGGCCGGGAGATTCAGCCTGAGTAAGATATTTTGTTCTGATACCGATTGTTGGTATCAGTGCAGTTGCAAGGACAAGAACCCCCATACCACCAAGCCAATGTGTAAAGGAACGCCAGAAAAGCAGTCCTTTTGGCAAAGCTTCTATATCAGTAAGAATAGTTGCCCCTGTGGTAGTAAACCCGGAACAGGCTTCAAACAGACAGTCCACAAAACTTGGGAATAAATTGGAATAATAAAAAGGCAAAGCGCCGATAACACCTGTGGCTATCCAGATCAAAGCAACAGTAAAAAAACCTTCACGGATATAAAAGTCTTTGGATGCGTTTATGCAGGCAAGATTCATGCCCGCAATGGTTACAACTGTTGAGGCGATGATAAAAGGCCATACATCCTCACCATAATATATTGCAACCAGCATAGGCAAAAGCATAACAATGCCTTCCATTGTCAGAACACGCCCGACAATTTTAAAAACAACTTTAAAATTCATCAGTTAACGCCTCCGCCAGCAACATAAGTATCATCAAATATGTCGTTGAATTCTGTAATCATACCACTTTGAGAGATGATAATGACATTGTCGTCAACTTCAATGGTGGTAGAACCTTCAGGAATTATAATTGATCTGCCGCGGACAATAACGGCAAGCAGAACATTCTTTTTAAGCCTGAGGTCCTTAAGAGAAATACCGATATTGCGGGTAGAGGCGTCCACTTTGAATTCCATTGCTTCGGCTTCGCCGCCAGCGATTCTGTGCAGACTGTTCATAACACTGCCCTGACTGTTCTGCAGACCTCTTACAAGGTGCAGAATGTGCGAGGCTGTAACAGCTTTGGCAGAAATTACACTGTCAAGGCCCATGCTTCTGGCAATACCAATATAGTTTTGTTTATTGCATTTGGTGATGGTTTTAGGAACGCCCTGCTGCATTGCATAAAGAGAAATGATAAGGTTGTCTTCATCGCGGCCTGTAAGTGCAACAAAAGCGTCATACAGCTTCAGGTTTTCTTCTTCAAGCAACTGGTGGTCACTGCCGTCACCGTGAATTGTCATAATATCGGGGAAAAGCGTGCTGATTTCGCGGCATTTTTCTTCGTCGGTATCCACGACCTTAAGCCGTACATTCATATTTCTTAAAAGTTCAATAAGATATTTGGAAATTTTACCGCCACCAACCAGAAATACCTTTTTGATTTTTGGAGTATATCTTCCCAGAAGCCGGAAGAATTTGTCAAGGCCACTCGGCTGACCGATGATATACAGTTTGTCGCCTGCCTTTGGAACAAACGAGCCTTTAGGGATACATACATCACCGTTTCTGTCAGCAACACAGAACAAAAGCTGAAGCTTTTTAACCTGAGGAGGCAGGTCGAAAAGCGGTTTGTCAATCAGAAAGTCGCCTTCCTGAAGCACAAAACCCATAAGTTCAACTTTGCCGCGGCAGAAAGTTTCAATATCAGCAGCGGCAGGGAAACGCAGAAGTCTTGCAATTTCACCTGCGGCAGCACTTTCAGGGTTGATAACAACATCAATTTTAAGGTTCTGTTTGATTTCAAGCAGACTTTCGTTGTATTCAGGGTTTCTGATACGTGCAATGGTGTATTTTGCACCAAGTTTTTTTGCAGTGAGACAGCAAACCATGTTTACCTCGTCTTCACTGGTAGCAGCAATAACAACATCGGCAGTTGCTGCACCTGCTTCGCTGAGAACATCAGGGGAAACACCATTGCCCTTGATAGTCATAATATCAAGGTTATCATATGCTTTCTGCAAGGTTTCATCATAAAGGTCGATGATGGTAATATCGTGGTTTTCCTTAACAAGCTGTTCAGCAAGGAAAAAACCAACTTTACCGCTGCCTACAATGATTATATTCATAAACAAGTCCTTTCGGCATATATTTGTAGAAATTTTATATAATATTATTTCAATAGTATAAAGTTTATTATATTACTATTGCATCAAAAGGTCAATAATTTGCATTTTATGGTTATTTGAAATTTATAGTGTGTATCTGTAATAACAATAATACAAATTATAAGTATTGTTCATTTTCAGTTTTTTCATACAAGTCACTCCAAATAAAAAGTTAGACACATCACCGAGAAAACCTCAAAATGATGTGTCTAAGTCAATAAGTCATTTTTATTTGGGTAAATCCCGAAATAAAAGGCTCCGAAAGCCTTTTATTTCATAGCTTCTTCAACTGCAACTGCACATGCAACTGTCATACCAACCATTGGGTTGTTGCCAGCGCCGATAAGGCCCATCATGTCTTTGTGCGAGCCGTGGAAACATTGAAATAAATGTCTGCTTACTGAGCCTTACTCACATCATAAGTGAGTATCTCCAAGCACAGTATAACACCTTATTTTTTATTAAGTCAATTTGTTTGTTTTTATTTGGCTTTAATTGATACAAATTAGCTCACTTTCATTCTATTTAATATTGTTTCGTGTTAAATGATTTTAAAAAGCTTTAAAAGCTACCATTTATGGTACAAGTTCAGAAATGGACAATGCTATAATATAGACAAGATAAGGGAAGGGAAAACAAAGAAAACCTTCCCAGATAAACAATAAAACATAAAAAGAAAGAATGAGGTACTAATTATGACAAACGCTAGAATCGACTTTATCAACAGAAAAATCGTTATCACAAAATCCTTCGCAGAAAAAGCTTCCAATCCAAGAGCAAAAGAAAACGCAGAACTTATGGAACTGATGGAAAAATATGTAGGCTTCGGTATTGAAGTAGTTAAAGACACAAAGAAAAATAAAAAGACAAACAAAGTTAAAGCTCTGAGCTACAAAGAAATGGAAGAATACATCACAACTTACCACGAAGAAGATTTGGAAGAATTCAAAGGCCTTAAAGCACAGTTTGTACTCCGCGGTTCAGTTTATCACGCAATCTGTGAATGGTTCGAAGAAAAATATAAAGAAGATAAAGAACTTAAAAACAGAGCAGAGAAAAAAGCAAAAATCGTTGTAAAAAGAAATGAGAAAACAGTTCAGTTCAATCCAAAAGCAAAAGTAAAATTGGCAGTAAATCAGTAATTTGAGAAATATCAGAGAGTAAAGGAGAAAAAGCTATGGCACAGACAGCAGTTATCAAAGGTATTAAAATCGATTTCCCAAGCAGAACAATTATCATGAACTTAAAATTTGCGAAAGAGGCAGTTATTCCAAATACACCTGAAAACAAATATTTGCAGGAAGTAATGAGTAGTTTTCCAACATTCAATGTAATCACCAAATCCGCAAGAACAAAGAAAAAAGCAAGACCTGACAAAGGCTTATCTTTCAAAAATATGGAAACATACATCAGCACATTCCAGAACAGCGAAGAACTTCTTCTGGTGTTTGAAGTAGTGAAAATCAGAGCAAGAACAACAGCAAGCTCCAAAAAATTTGTTACAGATTGGTTTGTTGCACAGTTCCCAAATTACCGAGATTCAGCAGACATCGACAACAGCAATACAATCGCATTCCCTGTTGCAATTCCAGATACAGCAAATTACAAATCTAAAGAAGCATAAGGGAGACGGCAAATGAAAATTACATACAGCAGCGGTACGAGCCACGCTAATGTGGTTCACCGCTGCTTTTTTATTTGTTCCTGAAAGTGTGCGCCCCGTGGATTGCCGCTGCCCGTATATGTTTATTATATGTATGTGCCGTACCGTCCTTTTTTGATTTTATATAAAAAATATGTTATAATAATTACATAAATAAAGAATATTTATAAAATACTTAAACTAAAAAGGTGGTGAATCCGAAAGACAATATAAACTATCAATTCAAAAGAAGGAGAATAAGCAATAAGAACATTTTTAAAAGTAAAGGAGATAATAAAATATGCCACGAGCATCTTTTCCTAACCAAAGAGTGGTCAGAATACACCGCGAGCCGTGTACAAGAGGCTTTTTACAGATACAAAACGAAAACTGGCAGTCGGCGTGCCGTACACTACGACCACAGGCATTCGCACTATATTTGTATTTCGCAGCGAATGCAGATAACTATGAACTTGAACTTTCACAGGCAGACGTAACTAAATGTTTAGGTATGCCAAGGTCAACCTATTATGACCAATTCCGCGTATTGGAGAACAATGGTTATATTGTTTTCAGAGGCGGGAATGGCTACGATTTTTATGAAGTACCACAAAAGGATGATGGTACAAACTGCGTACCAAACAAACCAGAAGCAAATCCGAATTCTGAACAGGTAAAACCGCAAAACGGACAAAGCTATCCAACAGCCGTTCAGAAAAGTCCGTCAGGTAATGGAGAAACATATAACAGATATAGTACAACACATAATTTAATAGATAGTTGGAATGATTTTGAAGCAAACAATACCAAAAGAGAACCGATAAAATATGAGTATTTTGAATTCTAAATAAAGGGCAAATTGAATTAACTTATTAAGCCCAGAACACATATAAAATAGAACGAGTTGGAGAGCTTCGCTCTCCAAGCTCTACAAGTCTAAAACATCCTGCGGATGTTTTTAGCCTTGTTCAAAACCAATAGTGAAAGGAGAAAAGGTATGGATAAAGAACAGGTTGAACTTTATCATAATTTAGGTTTAATGCCTGATTGGGCGTACTATCAGCTCAACGGCAAAAGCGCAAACGAAAACTACAGAGATATAGTAAACAAAAGAAATCAGGCATTCAAAAATGAACTGCTGAAAGCTTTGCACGAACCGCAGACAGCGGAAACAGAAGACTACAATCTAAATATTACAAGTGAGATAAAATTCAGATGAGTAAAAAAGAAGAAGAAAAGAAAAAGAAGAAAAAGAAAGAGCAAACCATCAATGATGAAGTAATTGCTATTATGAGTAAAAGTATGGCAGCGGCAATAGATAAAGCTGTTGATGATTTACTCAAAACCACATTCAAATAAAGAGCCAATAGTTCAGAAGATACTTTCTGAGCTATTGGCTTTTTTCTTTTTATATAATCGCGGACAATCAACACAACCGAAAACCCAAACAAAAATTGCTCTGGGAAATTGTCTGCGCCACGCTTAACCGCAAAATTGAATGTTCGGCGTTCTTTCCTTTAATATAGCCCCGCTGTTCACAAAAGGGTGTACTGAATTTCACAGACAGAATTTTGTGCTAACTACAGCTTATTACAGCTCTTTCAGAGCTTAAAAAATTGTACAGGAAAGCAACTGCTTTATTGAACAAACATTTTTATCAAAGATATTACAGCTATTAAGGCACTGATTATGGAAACCCACATAGCTACTTTGGAAACTTTCAAGGATTCCTGTGTAATTGTAAGAGAATCATCTACAATTTTCTTGTTTTCTTCTCGAGCTTCATATTCTTCTACTTCCGCAACACCTAAGTCTGTTAATGCTATTATTGCATCTTCTATTGGTATTGTTGGTGCGAATATATACTTACCTCTTGCTTGTATTAAAAGGTGTCTAAAAGTATTTTCAGACAATTCACACAATGGAAATAGTTGTTCATAATGAATAGCATCTGTTGGTAATGGTATATTTGATAATATTTTATACATCTGTTTACTAATCATTGTTTTCTTCCCCTACATACTCCATCAGGTCTGCGGGCTGACATTCCAATACAGTGCAGATTTTATCCAATGCTTCTATTGGTAAATGCTTTACTGCGCCTGTACAGATAGCGGAAACTGTTGGCGGTCTGATGCCTGTTCTTTCTGCTAATTCTTTCTGTGTCATATCTCTCATAGCGAGTATTACTTTAACTTTAAACTTTATCATAGCAACGAGTCCTTTCGTTAGTGTTCGTATACACATTGTATCACGGATTTCGTAGCTTTTCAATACGCAATGCGGAAAAATATTTCTAATTTCGTAAATAAAATTACTAATTTCGTATTGACAAACTACGAATTTCGTAGTATAATATAGACAAGATAAAGAACACCACTTACCAAAAGGAGAAAAGATTATGAGTAGAAACGAACTTATCGCAAAAATTGAAGCACTTAACGAATGGGAACAGCTTATGGAAGAAGCAAAAGCTCAGGCAGAAGCAATCAAAGAAAGCCT